>CAZFRW010000016.1:0-23704 GCA_964521515.1 uncultured Thermococci archaeon | reverse complement strand
ATTACAATGGCCGTTATTGATAAAGACGGCTACAGAGAACTTTCTGATGAAGAAATCCTTGGAATAATGAATCAGAATTAATTCTCTATTTTTATTTTAATTATTATTTATCTATAATTCTTAAAAAAATTAGGTGAGTTTTTGTCTTCAGAGGAGATACTTAAAGAAATTAAAAACGTTGTAACGGAAAATATACCTCCAGGTGCAGTCATTACCAATATTGACTTCGAAGGTCCAGAGGTCGTTATATACACTAGAAATCCCGGGATGCTAGTTGATGACGGTGAAATAGTAAAAGAGCTAGCGAAAAACTTGAGAAAAAGGATCATTGTAAAACCTGATTCTGCAGTTCTTACTACGGAAGAAGATGCCGTAACCAAGATTAAAAACATTGTTCCAGATGAGGCCGAAATAACTGACATTACCTTTGATCCATCGGCATCAGAGGTAATAATCGAAGCAAAAAAACCTGGCCTTGTTATAGGTAAATCAGGACAGACTTTGAGAGACATAACAAGGGTCGTAAGATGGGCGCCTATAGTCAGAAGAAGCCCCCCTTTGCAGTCAGATACAATCAAGGCCGTTAGGGCCACACTCCAAAAAGAGGCTGACGAGAGAAAAGCTATCTTAAAGAAAATAGGTCACAGAATTTATAGATCCCAGGATGTGCGTTCAGAATGGATCAGGATTTCATTTCTAGGTGGATTTAGGGAAGTAGGAAGATCGTGTATTCTTCTCCAGACTCCAGAGTCTAAAGTTTTATTGGACTGTGGGGTCAATGTAGCAACAAATGATCCAAAACACGCATACCCTCATTTAGATGCTCCTGAATTCAAATATCTCCTTGGCGCAAAGGAGCTTGACGCGGTCATAATAAGCCACGCTCACCTTGATCACTGTGGATTTGTTCCTTATCTATACAAGTATGGTTACGAAGGGCCTGTTTACTGTACCCCTCCAACAAGAGACCTCATGACGATGCTGCAGCTTGACTATATCGATATAGCATTTAAAGAAAATCATCCCTCACCTTATACAAAAAAAGATGTCAAGAGTGTCATTCATCACACTATTCCTGTCGATTACAAAGAGGTAAGAGACATCTCACCTGATATCAGGCTCACATTCCATAATGCGGGTCATATATTGGGCTCAGCTATGGTACACTTGCACGTTGGAAACGGGCTCCATAATATTGTATACACTGGTGACTTTAACTTTGAGTCATCTAAGCTTTTGGAAAAAGCGAGCTTTAAGTTCCCCCGTCTTGAATCATTGATAATTGAAGCGACATACGGTGGATCACACGATATACAGATGCCAAGAGGAGAGGCGGAAAAGAATCTTTTGAAGATAATCTATGATACCACTTCTCAAGGTGGAAAAGTATTAATTCCAGTTCTTTCAGTGGGTAGGTCCCAAGAAATTATGCTTGTTCTTGAAGAGCTGATGGAAGGGGGAGCTTTAGAAAAAATGCCAGTTTACTTGGATGGAATGATATGGGAAGCAACTGCTATTCACACTGCATACCCAGAATATCTATCTAAAGAGATAAGGGAAATGATATTCCACCAGGGAAAAAATCCATTCTTGTCTGAGACTTTTGAAAACGTAAAAACTAATGATAGAAGAAAGAGTATCCTTGAAGGTCCACCATGCATCATACTTGCAACAAGTGGCATGCTTGTAGGGGGGCCATCAGTCGAATACTTTAAGGCGATGGCAGACGACGTTAGGAACTCAATAGTCTTTGTAAGCTACCAGGGTGAAGGCTCACTTGGAAGAAAGGTCCAAAAGGGCATGACTGAACTTCCACATATGGGAAATAACGGAAAGAATGAATTGATTAACATCAGGATGAAAGTTTACACTGTTGATGGATTTTCAGGCCACACAGATAGAAATGGGCTAATGGAATTTATCAAGAGATTAAATCCAAGGCCTGAAAAAATAATAACAGGCCATGGAGACCCTGCAAAATGTACAGACTTTGCAAGCACAATTTATAGGAAGTTTAGGATAGAAACCAAAGCACCCTCAAATCTTGAGACAATAAGATTAAGCTAGTGTTTAATATGGAATTTTATTATGCGGTATACCGTCATGGGCATGAGCTAATGGTGGCAGTCTGTGATGAGGATACTATTGAAAACACCTTCTGTTGCAGTGAAAAGGGCATAAAACTAGAAGTAAAAAAATCCTTTTATGGAAAAAATAAAGGCCAAAAAGAGGAGATATTGCCCCATATGAAAGATGCAACTATATTAAATCTTGTTGGCAAAGAAGTTATCGGAATAGCTTTAGAAGAAGGATTAATTAGCGAAGAATGTGTTTTAATAATTGGTGACACTGTGCACGCCCAAAGGGCTAAGATATGAACCTAACTTTTTATAAAAAGCAATTTAAACAATATCTTTAATCCTTATACTATGGAAAAGTGCTTTGTTTGTGGTAAAGAGGAGATACTTACAGACGGTAGATGCAGAGAGTGTTACTTAAGAGAATCTTTTCAATTTTCTATTCCTGGAAAGATAAAAGTGCCTTACTGCAAAAGCTGTAATTCTTATTACACAAACAGGTGGAAAACTCTTGAGGATAAGAGTTCTTTCATAAAAGAAATTCTAGAGAATAATGTTTCTTCAAATCTAGATATAGAGTTTGTTACTGACTTCTCTAAAGTAAAAAAAGATGTTCAGGCAAAATTCGATTTCACCGAAGAAGGCAATATTTCCAAGGTAAGGCTCATTATAAGGCCTTTTGCTGATGACCCTTCATTTGACATAGAATCCTCAAGTGAAATACTGCTTTCTGGTGAACAGTGCCAGCGATGTTCAAGATTCTACGGCGGATATTATGAAGCAATACTCCAGATAAGAAACGAAGAGAAAAAAATTGAGCTAGAAAGGGCAAATGACATAATGGAAATTGTCGACGATATATCTGATAGGTTAATTTCAAAGGACAGAATGGCCTTTATTGCGAGAGTTGAGGAGCTCAAAGAGGGAATAGATATCTATATGGGATCTTTATCTGCAGCAAGAAAGATTGCAAATGAACTAATCAAGAGATTCAGCGGCTCTACTGGTGAAGCCCACAAGCTTATGGGTCTTGACAGAGATACAGGGAAAAAGATATACAGAACTACTGTAACTGTGAGATTAAAGAATTTGACACAAAGATACGCATATTACCATGGGCATTTATATCTAATCGACATTGCTGGAGATAACTTCAAACTCACATCTCTTGAAGATGAAAGTTTATTGAGCATTAAGGGAAAAGAGTTTGAGAAGGAACTCAAAAAAGAGGCGATAAAAGTAATTGATAAGGATTTACTTGAACTTATCGATCTTTCTGTAACTGAAGTTACACCTGAAAGGTATCAGATGATGAAACTTTCTGGAGACTACGAGACCTTTTATGTTCCAAGAGATGAGATTCGCCTAAAAAGAGAATTAAAAACAGGTGACAATGTTAAAGGTGCAATAATAGATAACAGGATTATTATTATTGAACAAGAAAGTATTATTTAAAACAATTAGAGTATAAAAAGTTTTAACTCGGTCGTTATTCTTTTAAGCAGTTTTTATACCTCATGCACGGCGATTCTAATGGTAAAAGATAAAGTTGTTTTGGCTTATTCTGGTGGTCTTGATACCAGTGTCATCTTGACTTGGTTGATAGATGAAGGATATGATGTAATATGTTTCATAGCAGATGTAGGGCAGGATGAAGACCTCAAGGCTGCTAAAGAAAAAGCCATAAAATGTGGAGCAACGAAGGTCTATGTTGAAGATTTGAGGGCGGAGTTTGTTACAGACTTCATCTTCCAGGCATTAAAAGGTAATGCAATGTATGAAAACAGATACCTATTAGGTACATCACTTGCAAGACCTTTAATTGCAAAGAAACAGATTGAGATTGCTCAAAAAGAAAAGGCAAAATATGTTGCGCATGGCGCTACAGGAAAGGGTAACGATCAGGTGAGATTTGAACTAACCTATTACGCTTTGAACCCTTCTATTCATGTAATTGCACCTTGGAAGATTCCAAAGTATTTGCAACAGTTCCAGGGAAGGAGTGACTTGATTAAATATGCTGAATCAAAAGGCATACCAATAAAGGCCTCAGTTTCTAAACCCTACAGCGAAGATGGTAACCTAATGCACCTAAGCCATGAGGCGGGCATACTTGAAGATACTATGCTTACCCCAACAGAGGACATGTTTGAGATTACAAAATCACCAATGGATGCCCCAAATAAACAAACAGTAATAGAGATAGACTTCAAAAATGGGCTTCCAGTAAAGGTCACAAATAAGAACGACGGAACTGTAAAAACTAAACCTTTAGAACTTTTCTTATACTTAAACGAGCTTGCAAAGGAAAACGGTGTCGGGAGAATAGATATTGTCGAGAACAGGTTTGTCGGTATAAAAAGCAGGGGCGTATATGAAACCCCGGGTGCCACAATATTATGGTCAGCTCACCGCGATATCGAAGGAATAGCAATGGACAGGGAAGTCATGCACATAAAACAGACACTCGAGCCAAAATTTGCAGAGCTGATATACAATGGATTCTGGTACTCCCCCGAAATGGACTTTTTAATGGCTGCATTTAACAAGAGCCAAGAGTTTATCGATGGAAAAGTTGTAATTGGATTATACAAGGGTAACGTAATGATTCTTGGAAGAGAGTCCCCAACATCACTATACAACAAAGAACTATCAAGTATGGACGTCGAGGGTGGATTTGATCAGACCGATTCCAAGGGATTCATAAGAATAAACGCCATTAGGCTAAAAGCACACAAAGTTATCCTGAACAAAAAAACACTTGGATTAAAATAATTTTTTATTTTTTTATAATTTCATTCCTTCTTCTATGGCCATAAGCCAGTTCATGAAAGTGTTGAAAGAGCCTCTTAATGCAGGGATGTCTTCGGATTCTATTGTAATTTTTAGAGTATTACCCTCTGTTTTAATCTCAGATCTAGTCTTGTAAAAAGGAGAGCTGCCTTCTTCAATCCGTAGGAGCCTTTCTATGTCCTTAGCTTTTTCATGAATGTAGACAATTTCAATGTGGGCATCCTTCATAACTCAATATATTCTAAAATCCTTAAAAGGTTTCTTTCACAGATAACGATATCAGATTCCTCTTTAACCTCTTCATCTTTTGGATCAAAAGCGATGGAAACTCCGGATGCTTTAAACATCGGTATATCGTATTTTGAATCTCCTATCGATAATATATCTTCTTTCTTAAAGTGATATTTTTCCATAATTTGATTCATCACTATGTCCTTCCTTAGTAGATCGACTCGCCAAACGTCTCCTCCTGTAAGATATCCTTTTTCATCGTATTGAAACCCATTGGCCCAAATATCATATATGCCTAGAATTCTTCCTGCATTTTGAGCCAATAAATCAATACCTGCGGAAACAATAAACAGTCTGAAATCCCTTTCTTTTAAGATTTTTATACATTCCTCCGCACCATCAATAAAAACGAATTTCTTAAGGGCATTCTCAACATCACTTTTATGGGGGAGGCTTCCGTTTCTTTTCCACAAAGAAACATCTTCCCTGATCCATCGACCATAGTCTATTTCTTTCGAAAAATATCTCCTCATGTTTTCTTTTCTTTTTTTCTCATCCGCACCGAAGTATTCATGGAGCCTTTCCCAAGAGGAGTGAGATTCAATAATTACCCCGTCTAAATCAAAGACTATGGCACTTACCATAAATTAGAAGAATAATTCTCGTATTTAAAACTTTAGAAAATCTTTTATTGTAGGGTGGTATTTGTCATTTGTGAAGCTTATCGTCTATAACTTAGGCCAGGATGACCCTAAGAAATGTACCGCCCACAGACTACTAAAGTTCGGTGAAGTCACTTTTGTAAAAACTGTAAAAAGTCTACCCAATAATTGTATCCTCTTAAATCCCTTCTCAAGAGAGGTGCTATCCCCAAATGATAATAAGTTTTCAAAAAATGGTGTTGCGGCACTTGACTGTTCTTGGGTAGAGGCTGAAAAAAGCTTTGATAAAATACGATCAAGGGTACAGGGAAGAATTCTCCCATTTCTAGTTCCTTCAAACCCAGTAAATTATGGTAAACCAGGAAAACTATCCACGGCCGAAGCTTTTTCTGGGGCATTGTACATACTTGGAGAAAAAGAACATGCGAGAAAGATACTATCAACCTTCAACTGGGGTGAAGAATTTTTTAAAATTAATCACGAATTACTAGAAGGTTATTCAAAATCGGCGGATGCAGAAGAAGTTTTAGATTTCCAAGAGAAATATTTAAAAGGGATTAAGAACAGAAAGGGCTCTATAGAGGAGATGTAATGAAGAACGAGTTAGCAGAAAAGAGACTTTTTCATGTAAAGATTTGCATGAAATGTAACGCGAGAAATCCATGGAAAGCTGAAAGCTGCAGAAAGTGTGGATACTCAGGATTGAGAGGAAAAGCAAAAGAATCAAGAGTATAAAATAGGTAATAGGTCTTTTATTCCATCAACTTTTTTATCTCCTATTTTTATTCCTATGAAATTGCATCCAGCGCCTTTAGCTGCGGCCATATCAGATTTTGTATCCCCTACAAAGACCATCTTTGTGATTGGTACTTTTAGTATTTCTGATGCTTTTAGGAGCATATCGGGATGTGGTTTTGGCCTATCAACATCGTCAAAGCACATTATAACTTCAAAATATTTATGGAGATCAAAATAATTAAACGTTTTGTCAAGATTTATCCTTGGCGTGTTTGTCGCAACCCCAAGTCTGAAGCCCTTCAAGGCATCTAGGGTTTCATGGACGTTTTCATAGAGTTTCATTAAATGTACGTTATTCCTTTGATTTCTTAGTGCAGCTTCAACTGCGTCCTTTCCAAGGCCATACCTCTTCAAGTCATCTTCAACAGAAGGGCCCCAGAATATTTTTCTGTAAGTTTGTTTATTTACTGGATCTTTCCCAAACTCAACTAAAGTTTGATTAAAAGAGGTAAACCAGCTTTCAAAAGAATCAAGTAAAACACCATCAACGTCGAATAAAACAGCTTCTATCTCCATGAGAGTAAGGTTAAGAATCCTTATTTAAGTTTTGTTATAGCAAAGTATATAAAATTTGGAGTGCATAATAATTATTTGGATTATAATTTATTTTTATAATAACAGAAGGAGGAAAGAACATGAAGTTTGTCGTATCAAGAATTAGTAAAGGCAATTCAAATCCAGAAGATCCTCCCTGTATCGACGCGCAATTTGACAAAATAAACAAATGTTGGGTGAAAGAATTTTTGGACTTGAAGGATCTTATGATGTTCTTTAGTAGATATGGAGATTTAGTAATTAAGGAGAACGAACAGACCCAGATGGCCGAGATAGTGATATATGATGACTGGGAAGAAATAATGGCAAAGTTGAAGAGATAAATTACTTCTTTTCAATTATTTTTATCAGATGCCAGCCGAACTGCGTTTTAACGGGTCCAACTACAGACCCCACATTCCCTTCAAAAGCAGCCTTTTCAAATTCTTTCACCATCTTCTGTCTTGAGAAAAATCCAAGATCTCCGCCCTTTTTACCAGAGGGACATTGGGAAAATTTCTTTGCAAGTTCAGAGAAGTTATCTCCTCTTTTTATTTTTTCAAGAACTTCTTTTGCAAGTTCTTCTGATTTAACTAAGATATGCGCAGCATGAACTTCTTTTACCATAAATTTGATTTTCAAATATTATATAAAAGAGTTACTGAATATTCATAATAGTACTCATCTTTCTGCAAGGTATACCCCAAGTATTACAAACGCCCCACCAATAACTGTGAATATTGTAATTACCTCGCCTAAAAGAAACCAAGCCATTATAGAAGTAACAACAGGAACGAAGTATAAAAACATTGCAACATTTGAGGCTTTTTCACATTTCATTGATCTATTCCAACATATGTATGCAAACACAGAGCATAAAAGCGATAGGTACAAAACTGAACCTATCCCTAACTCTGTGACCCTTCCAATGAATGAGAATTTTGATTCAAACAAAGCCATTGGGAATAAAAATATCGTCCCAAATAGGAATGAAAAAGAGGTCACAGATAGGGGCGTTCTTTCTTCCATTATTTTTTTTCCCGCAACAGAATATGCAGCCCAGAATACCCCTGCTAATACTATCAAGACATCCCCAATATTAATCCTTTGAAACCCTGAAAGTGAACCATTTACTACAATTATAACTGCCCCTATAAAGGAAACAAGAATTCCAAAAGCTGTCTTTTTGTTAAGTGATTCTCCTAAAAAAATCATTGCTAAGATTGCTATGAAAGGAACATTGAAATTTATTAGAATTGATGAGTTAATAGCAGATGTGAATTTTAAAGCGTATACTTGGACTGCTTGGGTAAGTGTTACACCAAGAAGGCCTAAAATTGAAAAAGTTATTATTTCATTTTTATTAATTTTTAGGCTTTTGCTCCCTTCAAGATAATACGTTATTGCAACAATTACGGGACATGCTACAAGAAATCTAAAAAATGCAAGGGAGTAAGGGGGGATTTCAGTTAATCCCCATTTTATAGCAATCCAGGATCCCGACCAAATAAGAACTAAAGCTAGTAACTCTAGGAAGGTCTTAAGTTTCATTGGGCATCTTTTTCCTTTTATCTTTCAAGCTCTGAGAGATGCTTTATCCTTTTAAGCATATTTGGGTGTGTACTCATTAGTTCCATTATACTAGCAGTTGTGCCTACTCTAACGCCACCCTGTCTCACCGATACAAGTTCATTTCTATCAATAATACCGTTCATGTCTCTGTCGACTTCAGTGAGCTCATTAAAGTCCCCTCTTGCTTTAGTTGGATCATTTACGAAGAAAGCTTTAATACCCTCTAATCTTTGTACTTCCGCTTTTGGGGTCTTTGCAGTACCGTATGTAAGTTTGTATAGTGCCGATGCTAATTGATGTGGTTCGTTTCCTATTTCTGCGCTTCCCTTATCTGCATAGTATTCTCTTATCCTTGAACCATACATTACTAATAGATTTGTAATGAAGTAGACAACTAAAGCCACTATCCCTATCATAGCTGTTCCGCCAGAATTTCTGTCCCTACTTGCTCCAGAGTACATAGAAGACATATACATGTAATAAGCTATCATTGGAATTGCACTAAGTAAAGTAATAATTGCCATGTCGCTATGTTTCACATGAGAAATCTCGTGTCCCACTACTGCCTTAAGTTCGTCTTCTGAAAGTAAGTTCATAATTCCATCTGTTACGCATACCCTTGCATCGCCTTTAGACCTTCCAAAAGCGAATGCGTTAGGCATCGGTGTTGGGCTTATGCCAACTTTTGGTGTTTTCTTCAGGCCTGCTTTTCGTGCCTGCTCTTCAACCATTCTGTAAAGCTTTGGATTATCCCCTTCAGTGATGTAATTTACCTTCATCGATGATTCAACCATCTTTGGTCCAATCATGTATTGCACAAGGATCATTCCTAATGCCAGAATAACTGAGTAATTAATAAAGCTCTGGCCTGAATATCCGGCGGCAGCACCTACAAAAAGTAGAAATCCGTATATTATAACAAACATTAATCCAATTAACATATACATTCTTGCTTGAAGCCACATAGTATCTCCAATAATTTATCGATACTCCACTTATTTAAAGATTTCTAAAGAAATAATATTTATTTAAGAAAGAAATTGGTGCGACTGGCGGGATTCGAACCCGCGCTTGAAGCTTGGGAAGCTCCAGTCCTAACCACTAGACTACAGTCGCTTCTACTAAAAATTTGTAAATGCAAATTTATAAATTTATCTTTTCGTAAATCCTTCCGATAATAAATCCAATAGCGGTGCATGTTTCAAGAGAAATACCCTCGCCAGTTATGTCAAGGTGATAGCTTGTCATCTTTCTAATCTCTCTAGGGAGCCCTCTTCTACCAAGGCCAATAAATAAAACTGAATCATCGCCTTCTCGAATATTCTTTGCTATGGTATCCAAATCACAATTCTTTTCTGGCTTTGAAGTCGTAGATATGAAAACTCCTTTTAACTTGTTAGGATCATCAGTAGCTACTAATTTGCCATGTTTGATAAGCTCCTCAATGTACTTTCCACCGTCTCCTATTGTAGTATTTTCCTTAACTTCTTTCAAAAGAAACTCTTTGTAATCCTCTTTGAAGGGAAAATCGAAAAGACAAAGATCAAATCTGGCATAATAGCATAGTGGGGCGGCCCTTGCGATATTCCTAGAATGTATATCATGCCATTTTAGCTTATCATATGTGTTTACAAGACAGATTGTAACTTTTCCTTTAGGGCTTCTTTGTTGACTCACCTTTAACAACTCCTGTTGCAATAATATGGGATACTCTTAGAGGCTCTGGGATATTAGAGTGCATTGATGAAATTCTAATCAATTCTCTTGCATCTTCTTCTTCAATACCTTTGAACTGAAAGAAAATATCCGATTTTTCTTGAACTTTTCCCTCGTAAATTTGACCGGCCTTTTTTATAATCTCCAATCGTTTTTCTTTATTGTTGAGGTTCGTAAGAGCCCTTTCTATAGAGTTAATGTTAGGCATTTTTCTCATAACGACTACTACAGGTAGTTTCGTGTCATCATTTAGCCTTTCTATGTCCACAAGATTGAAGCCAGCTATTGTAATCCCCTTTAGCATAATTGCTCTTAAGTCCTTGTAGCGTGCGTTAAGAATCATCTTAGTAATCTTTTCTGTAGCATCAAGGCCGTCTCTTTTAACATAGGTGCTGAGGACACCATCGATCCAAAATCCACCCCTAACTAAAGCACCAACGACTAGAACCTCACTATCCTCTCTTGTAAAATTTGAATCGTCAATCCCAAGGATTCTGATCTCCTTCTTTATCCGCATCATCTTAGGATAGAAGTTAGTATTAATATGTTTTAGCCTTAGAAGTAGTGGTCAATAAAATATGAAAATGCATCTGCTATGGCTTTCCTCTCTTCATCAGGGTCTTTCAAATCTTTCCCTCTAAGTTTCTCAGAAAGAATATCTACCGCCTCATCAATATTAAAAACTTTTTCAATGTATCCTTTTCCAATTAACGCCTCGACGAAGTCCCCCCTCATCTTCTTGTCACTTCTCCTTGGTGATTTTATCTTTGACTTTGCTAAAGCCTCTGAAAGGGCTATGTTTGAGACTTTTTTACCAGTGTATCTCCCCTGCACTCTTGATTTTGCAACTGAATATAGGAAGTTTACCACAGCATCACCAAAAGCAGAGAGGTTCGAATCTTCTGAGATCTCTTCCATGAAAAATCTGCATTTATCTTATTTATAAATCTTGACAAGACTATAACAAAACTTATAATAAGTAAATTCTATAATATTATAAGAAAGTGATTTTTCATGTTTGATATAATTATCCTGGCCAGTCTTAAGGAAAAAGTAGATATCTGGAAAAAAGAGAAGTATTCAAAGACGATATCAAAATTCCCAGAGAGGAGAAAAGAATTTTTGACGTCTTCTGATATAAAAGTAGACGTACAATACACGCCTATTGATATTTCTGATTTTGATTATTCAAAAGATCTTGGCAATGCGGGAGAGTATCCTTTTACTAGAGGAGTACAACCAAACATGTTTAGAGGAAAACTCTGGACAATGCGGCAATACGCAGGATTTGGCTCTGCCGAGGAAACAAACAAGAGATACAAATATCTTTTATCAGAAGGCCAGACAGGACTTTCAGTAGCATTTGATCTCCCCACGCAGATAGGCTATGACTCAGACAATCAAATGAGCTTTGGCGAAGTGGGTAAAGTTGGTGTGTCAATTGATTCACTTGAAGATATGGAAACCCTCTTCAATGGAATCCCACTTGATAAAGTTTCTACTTCCATGACGATAAATTCCACAGCTGCAATACTCCTTGCGATGTATATCGCTGTGGCGGAGAAACAGGGAGTTTCACCTGAAAAGCTAAGAGGAACTATTCAAAATGACATCCTAAAGGAATATGTAGCAAGAGGAACATACATATTCCCTCCTAAAGAATCAATGAGGATAATTACGGATATATTCGAATACTGCACAATAAATCTACCCGAATGGAACACCATAAGCATTAGCGGATATCATATTCGGGAAGCAGGCGCAACAGCAGCACAGGAAGTTGCTTTCACACTTGCAGACGGTATAGCCTATGTAGAGGCCGCCATAAAAGCCGGATTACAAGTTGATGAATTTGGAAAAAGGTTATCCTTCTTTTTTAATGCACACAACAATTTCATAGAAGAGATTGCGAAATTTAGAGCCGCACGAAGGATATGGGCAAGGATAATGAAAGAAAGATTCGGCTCAAAAGACACAAAAGCTATGATGCTTAGATTCCACACCCAGACAGGTGGCAGCACACTTACAGCTCAGCAACCTGAAAATAATATTGTAAGGGTCACGATACAGGCATTAGGAGCAGTTCTTGGAGGAACGCAATCGCTACATACAAACTCAATGGACGAAGCGCTTGCTCTGCCGTCAGAAAAAGCCGTTACAATAGCCCTTAGAACTCAACAGGTAATCGCACATGAAAGTGGAGTTGCAGACACAGTTGACCCATTTGCAGGTTCATACTACGTTGAATATCTAACAAATAAGATTGAAGAGGAAGTAAATAAGTACTTTGAAAAGATCGACTCACTTGGCGGAATGGTAAAGGCCATAGAGGGGGGTTATGTACAAAAGGAGATCCAAGAAAGTGCTTACAAATACCAGAAAGCCATTGAAAAAAAGGACACAATAGTTGTCGGTGTAAACAAATTTACCATGGAAGAAAAACTTCCAGAAGAGCTTCTAAAAGTAGATCCAGAAGTTGAAAATCTTCAAATTGAAAAACTAAAAAAGTTAAAAGCTAAGAGAGACAATACCAAGGTCAAAGAAATCTTAGAAAAAATCGAGGACGCTGCAAGAACTGATAAAAATCTCATGCCCCTAATACTCGAGGCTGTTAAGTCATATGCAACACTTGGCGAGATAAGCGATACTTTGAGAAAAGTATTTGGTGAATACAAATCTTCAATAATATTATGAAATCTTTTTTTTATATCCCATATTTGAGAACATAAAGGATTCCCAGGGATAACTCTTTTTTACCTTTTTGTCATGGTAGAAATTTAAAAAATAAGTCGTTATTATAGGGACTGCAGGGAGTATAGAGACTCCAGAGCCGATAAAAAGTCCTGTATTCTTTTTGATTTTAGTTCCGTGGAGGATATTCTTCATAGATCTTTTCATAATATAATATCCAGTACTCCAGTTCCATAAAATGGTCTGTTTCATTGAAGTTACTTGTCCTCGGGGAATTGTTTTTTTCTTTTTTACCGCTTTATAGAAATCTTCTGTAGTGCTGCCTTCAAATAGTGTGTAGGCATTGCCGACCATCCTTTCTGTATGTGCATCGCTTCCAGCAATTGATGCATTTTTTATTTTCTTGTTTTCTTCTGAAGCTTTTCTATTTAATATACCATCCCGGTGGAAAGCATTGAAGACCTCTATGCCGTCAATATTTAACTTATGTATTAGATCCTTAAAGCAAGGGCATATGACGCTATAGGGATGGGGCGCAATAGCAAGCCCCCCTTGACTCTTTACTATATCTATTGATTCTTCTGCAGATAAATTGGGTGGAACTGTTTCGTTTAAGAAAAGACCGAGTAGCTCACCATCTAATGTTGATATTTCCTCTCCCACAATTATCCGGGAAGGGGCAAGTTTTTCTGTTTCAATACCTCCTCTTATGGTATCATGGTCAGTTATTGCCAAAAAGTCAATACCTTTCTTGTCGGCAAATTTTAATATCTTTTCCGGCCTTGAAATGCAGTCAGGGATAAAAGATATTTTTTTAGAGTTTCCCGAATATTTTGTGTGGATATGTGTATCAACTTTACACTTATCTATTAAAGAATCAGAATAATTCATTAGAGTGGGAAAGAAATAATTACTTATAAATCTAATGCCTAGTTCTCTAAATAGATTCCCGAAAGTTTTAAATACTGATTTTGATTAAATTTTTATGATGGGAAAGATTAGGTCTTCCGAATCGGTATCAAGAAAATTATATTATTATTTTAGCTTTAGGTATTGATACCTTTCACTGGCCGAATCCTTAGTTTCTCTTTCCAATCCCTTTTAAGGAGGTTATTTTTATGGAGCGCTCGTTGGAGACTCTCAGAGAAGAAATTAATCGGATCGATGAGAATATTATAACCCTGCTTTCAAAAAGAATGGAAGTAGCAAAAAGTATAGCCGCCCTGAAAAAAGTCAAGGGCATTTCGGTAGAGGATAGAGATAGGGAGAAAACACTTTTTCTTAAACTTGAAAGAGAAGCTAGAAGAAATAATATTAGCGAAGAGTTCGTTTCGGAAGTCTTTGGATTAATAGTTTCTCATTCAAAACTTATACAGAGTAAAATATTGGAGGAACAAAAATGATTGTCATAATGAAAGCAAAGGCCGAGGAGGAGGATGTTAATAGAGTCATAGATACAATCCAATCTCTAGGCCTTAGAACGCAGTTGAATTTGGGTGCTGAAAGACTAGTTGTTGCAGTAATTGGCGACATTAGTAAGATAGGAGAAGACAACTTCTTCAGAATCAGGGCAATGAAGGGTGTAGAAAACACCGTATTTGTTTCAAAGCCTTACAAATTGGTATCAAAAGACTTCAAGAAAGAACAGACAGTAATAGATGTAGACGGGGTAAAGATAGGAGGAAAGAAGATTGTTGTATTTGCAGGGCCTTGTTCAGTTGAGAACAGAGAACAGATAATGGAAGTTGCAGAGAAGATAAAGAAAGCTGGCGCCAGTATGATAAGGGGCGGGGCATTCAAACCACGTACATCACCTAAAGACTTCCAGGGTCTTGGAGAAGAAGGGCTAAAATTACTTTACGAGGCAAAGGAAGAAACAGGACTACCCATTGTAACTGAAATAATGGATGCCAGGGATGTAGGTCTTTTATCTGAATACGCCGATGTTCTTCAGGTTGGAACTAGAAATATGCAAAATTACACATTACTAAAAGAGCTTGGAAAATGTGACAAACCAGTACTTCTAAAAAGGGGAATGTGGGCAACAATGGCAGAATTTCTTGGAGCTGCAGAGTACATACTAAACGGGGGAAATGAAAACGTCATATTATGTGAGCGGGGTATTAGAACATTCTCTGATTACTCAAGGAATACTCTAGATCTTAGTATAATCCCGGCCATAAAAGATGAGAGCCACCTTCCCATAATATCTGATCCAAGTCATGGTACCGGAAGGAGGAGTTTAGTCCTACCTATGGCCAAAGCATCAGTTGCCTGTGGTGCAGATGGATTATTGATAGAAACACATCCTGATCCAGATAGGGCAATAAGTGATGCGGATCAAACTATTTCCTTGAGTGCCTTTTCAAAACTCATGGAAGATGTAAAACAGATAGCAAAAGCAGTTGGGAGGGAGTTATAACATGATAATAGTAATGAAATTAGGAGCGGATGATAGTCAAGTTCAAGAAACTATTGACCTAGTAAAAGATCTTGGTTTCGCTACTCATCTGTCAAAAGGACAAAATAGGACCATAATTGGTGTAATTGGTGATGTCACTTCAATAGATGAAAGTGAAGTAGAAAGATTAAGGGCAACACCGTACATAGAAGAAGTCGTACGTGTATCAAAGCCTTACAAGTTAGTTTCTAGGGCCTTTAATAATGAAAACACAGTAATTAAAATTGACGGCATTGAAATTGGTGGAAAAAAGATAGTTGTCATGGCAGGTCCATGTGCAGTGGAAAGCAAGGAACAGATTTTGGATATCGCGAGGGAAGTAAAAAAGTCAGGGGCAACAATATTGAGGGGCGGTGCATTCAAGCCACGTACAGCACCAAAAGATTTCCAGGGACTTGGAGAACAAGGATTGAAATATTTACTAGAAGCAAAAGAAGAAACAGGCCTTCCAATATGTACTGAGGTCATGGATACAAGAGAGGTAAATCTTGTCGCCGAATATGCAGACATCTTACAAGTTGGAACTAGGAATATGCAGAACTATGCATTACTAAAAGAGCTTGGAAAATGTGACAAACCAGTACTTCTAAAGAGAGGGATGTGGTCCACACTTAAAGAATTTCTTTCTGCGGCAGAATACATATTAGCCGGCGGAAATCAAAATGTTATGTTATGTGAAAGAGGGATAAGGACATTCTCGGATTTTACAAGAAATACTTTGGACTTAAGCATAGTGCCGGTATTGAAGGCGGAAAGCCATCTTCCAGTGATTGTTGATCCAAGTCACGGTACAGGAAGAAAAGATATTGTAAAGCCTATGGCTCTTGCCGCTATAGCATGTGGCGCAGATGGTGTTACAGTTGAAGCGCATACAAATCCTCAGAAAGCAATAAGCGATGCTGACCAGACAATAAGCACTTCAGACCTTCATGGCCTAATGGGAGAAATAAAATATATATCTAGGATGTTTGGAAGGGAAATATAGAATGAAAAATTCTGAAAATGAAATAATCAAAGTAATCACTGGGAAAAGCTATTATCCGATAGTTGTAGGAAGAAATATTGTTCAAAAAGCGTTTGAAGAGATATTTGAAGAATATAAAGGCTATAAAATTGCCATAATCACTGACTCTAATGTAGAACGTATTTATGGCAGTAAGATTCTTCAAAAACTCGATAAAAAAGATCAGGTTTTTATTCTACCTTTCAAAGCGGGCGAGGAGTCAAAAAATAGGAAGACAAAGGAGGAGCTTGAGGATAGGCTATTTGAACTTGGATTTGGCAGAGATACTTTGATTATTGCTTTGGGCGGAGGGGTCACTGGGGACCTTGCAGGTTTCATAGCTGCAACATACATGAGAGGGGTACCTTTCATTCAGATGCCAACAACACTCCTCTCCCAAGTAGATAGTAGTATAGGGGGTAAAGTTGGTATAGATCACCCTTCAGGGAAAAATCTCATAGGCGCTTTTTATCCACCAGAAAAAGTTTATATCGATATAGATTTTCTTATAACGCTACCAAAAGAAGAATTAATCAATGGGATGGCCGAAATAATAAAGGCCGCAATTATAAAAGACCCTGAGCTTTTTTCATACCTAGAATCCAATATTGGCAGAGTAATAAATCTTGAAAAAAAATATATTGATAATGTAATTATCTCGTCACTTAAAATTAAGGCCAAAGTTGTGGAAACAGACGAAAGGGAGTCTGGCCTTAGAAAGATTTTAAATTTTGGCCATACAATTGGTCACTCTATCGAAACCCTTTCAAATTTTGAGATACCCCATGGAAGTGCCGTGGGTATGGGTATGGCAGTTGAAACTTTGATTTCTGAGAAAATTGGAATTCTGAAATCAGAAGAAAAAGAAAGAATATTCCAACTTCTTAAAAAATCAAAGCTACTTGAAAAGCCTTTCAAAGCACCAGCTGATGAAATAATAAAGAAAACTATTTTGGACAAAAAAACTAGGAAAGGGATAGTTGAATACTCACTGATAAAAGGCATAGGAAATGCATTGTATGGGATTAAGGTAGAACATGGAGTTGTAAAAGAATCTTTAGTGGAGGCAGGGATATCTTGATCACTGCATCAATTATGCCTTCATCCGAAAAAGATGCAATAATGCTCTTAAAAAAGGCATTAGCGAAAAGTGAGCTAGCAGAGATAAGAATAGATTTGATCCCTAATTTAAATCTTTTAGAAATTAGCAATAGATTCGATAAAAAAAGAATAATAGTAACTAACAGAAAAAAAGACGAAGGAGGTTTATTCGAAGGAAGTGAATATGAGCGAATTTCTCCACTAATCGATGCAATGAAAATTGGATTTGGTTATATTGATATAGAGTATTCCTCACTTGATTCTTTAAATAGCCTCATTTCAAAAAAAAGAGAGTTAAAGTCACGGACAAATATAATTCTATCTTACCATAAATTTGAAAACACACCCAAAAATCTGAAAGAAACTTTATCAAAAATGGAAAATCTAAACCCCGATATAGTTAAGATAGTTGCATATGCAAACGATATTTCTGATAATTTGATAATTAAAGAATTGATATCTTCCACATCGAATCAAAACAAAAAATTAATTTCTTTTCTTATGGGGGAAAAAGGAGAGATAAGTAGAGTTCTCTGTAAATCTTGGGGGAGTTATACTTCATATGCCCCATTAAAAGGGGTGGGCAAAACAGCCCCCGGGCAGATCCCGATAGAAATTCTAAATGATGTCTACAGAGTTAACTCCATTGATGGCAATTTTGATATTTATGGGCTTATTGGAAATCCTGTTAAGGAAAGTATCGGTTATTATGTTCATAACAAATTATTCTCTTATTATAATATAGATGCAGTTTACCTGAATTTTTTAGTAGACAATATAGATGAATTCATGAGTTCATTCAAGGGCCACTTCAAAGGGCTCTGTGTCACGATGCCATTCAAGGAAAAGATTATCCCCTACCTTGATGTGATAGATCCAATAGCCAATAGAATAGGGGCAATAAATACAATAAAAAAAGATAAAGATGGCCTTTTTGGGACAAACACCGACTGGACCGGCGCGGTGTATTCTATTGAGAAATTGAGCCTAATCAAAGGTAAAAAGGTGTTAATCCTTGGCGCCGGAGGTGCTGGCAAGGCAATTGCTTTTGGTATAGCTAGTAAACAAGGTGAAATAATAATTTCAAATAGGGATCAAAAGAAGGCATTAGCGCTTTCAAAAAATCTGGGTGCTGAAACGATTTCATGGGAAAAAAGAAATGATGTTGACTTTGATATTTTAGTCAACGCTACGAAGATTGGTATGTCTCCAGAAGAAAATATCTCCCCAATGGAAGAATCATTTTTTGCAAAAGACCTATCAGGAATAACAGTTTTTGATGCTGTGTACAGTCCTATCATTACTAAGTTACTAAGGATGTCAAAGGAACAAGGGGCAAATATTGCAAATGGATTGGATATGTATATCGGACAAGCAATGGCTCAATTTGAACTATGGACGGGAATAAAACCTGCTTCTGAAAAGGTGGAAAAACTTTCAATAGAAGCCATACAGTTGAGGGGCGAATACAATGAAAATTAAAGAGATTAATCCCATTAATACTAATATTGATGTTAAATTAAAAGCTCCACCTTCCAAGAGTTATACCCACAGAGCTATTTTTGTAGCCGCCCTTTCGGAGGGAAAATCAAAGATTATAGATCCACTTATTTCAGATGATACAAAATATACTATCGATTCCTTAAAGCAACTTGGGGTAAAAATACTGGAAGAGCCAAAAGGGGATAGGCGTATTTTCAAGGTAGTAGGGAGCGGAGGCAATCTAAAAAAACCTGTCTCTCCGCTTTATATTGGTAATTCTGGGACAACGCTAAGATTTCTTATGGCGGTATCATCGCTTGTAAATGGAATTGTCACAATCGATGGAGACCAAGATGTAAGAAAAAGGCCTGTGAAAGGTCTTGAAGACGCTCTAAAAAGACTTGGGGTCGCGATTGATTCAAAAAAAGGATGCCCCCCCGTTAAAATCTCTTCAAACGGCGTCATAGGTGGGGTGACCGTTCTTGAAGCAAGGGAAAGTAGCCAGTATCTAAGTGCTTTACTCTTGGTATCTCCCTATTCAAGACCCAATATGACTATAAAAGTTAGCGGTCAAGTTCCTTCAAGCCCATATGTGGAGATGACTTTAGATGTAATGGATCAGTTTGGGGTATCTGTCCACAGAAAGGACTTTTCAGAATTTTTTACTTCGTCCTCAAAATATATTGGTAAAGATTATATTGTTGAAGGGGATTATTCAAATACCTCTTATTTTATGGCCATTGCCGCCATTAGTGGTGGTAAAGTAACTATTGAAAATCTAAATAAGAATTCAAAGCAAGCCGATAAAGTATTTGTCGACATACTTGAAACAATGGGGTGCGAGGTCTCTTGGTCCAATAATTCTTTGACTTTAAGGGGGGGAAAACTCGAGGGGATCGAGATTGACATGAAAAAATCTCCGGACATTGTCCCAACATTAGCCGTTGTTTCCGCTTTTGCAAAAGGGCAAACAAAAATATATAATATTGAAACATTGAGATTTAAAGAAACTGATAGATTAAGTGCAGTTGCCAATGAGCTTTCAAAGATTGGATGCAAGGTTGAAGAAGGAAGCGACTACCTAATAATTACACCAGGTAAACTATCTGGGGCCGAGATTGAAACTTACAAAGACCATCGTATGGCAATGTCGTTTGCAATTGCTGGTCTTTTCATAGAAGGAATAAAAATCCTTGATCCAGATTGCGTCTCAAAATCATACCCAAACTTCTGGGAGGATTTTTCAAAAATATGTGGGGGGATTAATTGAATATAGTCCTCTTTGGATTAAGATGTGTCGGGAAATCTACAGTAGGTCTTAGATTATCTGATATAACAGATAGGGTATTTTTTGACACTGACTCCATAATAGAAAAAAGGGAGTCAAAAAGTATCCCAGAAATCATTAATGAAAATGGCTGGGAGTATTTTAGAAATAAAGAGAAGGAAGTCATAAGCGACGTTTCAAAAGAGAACAACGCTGTTATCTCTCTAGGGGGCGGAGCATTGATGGAGAAAGAAAATGTCGATACACTAAAGGAATCTATCTTTTTTCTACTAAAGGCAGATATCCAAACAATGAGGGATAGAATGGAAAAAGACGCACCAAGACCTTCTCTTACTAAAGATACCCCAAAGTCAGAGATAGATGTTATAATGGCTGAAAGGATGCCCATTTATGAAAAAATAGCAGATATGATTATAGATACAGACGATTTAAGTGTATGTGAGGTATGCGATAAAATCTTATTGGAGCTTGAGAAAAGGAGTTTGATGTGATGGGGGGAAATACTTACGGGAGATTTTTTAAGATTACAACATGGGGCGAGTCCCACGGGAAGGCGTTGGGAGTCGTTATAGATGGATGTCCACCAGGGATAATAATTAGTGAAGAGGAAATTAATAAAGAGCTGTCCTTAAGAAGACCGAAAATTGATGAGCTTTCTACTTCAAGAAAGGAAGAGGATAGTTGTAACATCCTATCTGGGGTGTTTGAAGGAAAAACACTTGGAACGCCTATTTCTATAATCGTAAATAATAGAGATGTTGACTCTTCTTCATACGAAAAAATAAAAGATGTATTTAGACCAGGGCATGCCGATTATACTTACTTCAAGAAGTATGGGTTATATGATCATAGGGGTGGTGGAAGAGCTTCAGGGAGAGAGACAGTTGCAAGAGTCGCAGCAGGCGCAGTTGCAAGAAAAGTTTTGAAAAATGAGATTAAAGGATTTGAATTATTCTCATTTACAAAAGAGATAGGCGGTATCGGAATATCTAAGATTGATCATAACTCTTTGAAAAGAGAGAAAATAGTTAGCGATAGATTGTGGTGCCCAGATAAAAAAATCTCTGAACAAATGGCCCAACAAATTTTGAAGGCGAAATATCAAGGCGAATCTGTTGGAGGAATTGTTGAGATAGTAGCTAAAAATGTCCCTATAGGGTTGGGGGAGCCTGTATTTGATAAGCTTGAAGCAGATTTGGGAAAAGGGCTCCTATCAATCGGTGCAGTCAAAGGAGTAGAATTTGGTGGCGGATTCAGTCTTTCCAAATTATTTGGTTCAGAAAGTAATGACCAGATGAATTCAAATGGATTTGTGACAAATAGGGCCGGAGGAATTGTTGGCGGAATATCCAATGGAGAAGATATTGTTATTAGAGTTGCAGTAAAGCCAATACCTTCAATTTCCAAAGAACAAAAAACAATAGATAACAAAGGAAATGAAAGGTCAATTAAAATCGAAGGAAGGCATGACCCTTGCGCCATTCCACGTATTAATCCAGTATGCGAAGCGATGGTAGCCATTACAATTTTGGATCACTTGCTTATGCAGAAATCAATAGGGGGCATCAGGTGACAGTAGTTGGAATTATAGGGGGTGCGGGAAAACTCGGAGGACTATTTCGAAAAATATTCGAGGAGGATGGATTTGAAGTTCTTGTTTCATCAAGATCCACTTCTCTTTCTAAAGAAGAACTTATCCGAAAAAGTGATATAGTAATTGTATCTGTTCCTATTGAATCCACAATAGCGGTCATAAGAGAAATAGTTCCTTTTATTGGTGAAGGAAAACTTCTCATGGATCTAACTTCCCTTAAGGTAGGCCCAATAGATGAAATGTTAAAGTCAAATGCAGATGTTCTAGGTGCTCACCCTCTCTTTGCGCCTTCTATAGGGGATATCCAAGGCCAGACCATAATATTGTGTCCTCAGAGGATATCTAATAAAGAATTATACCATAAGATTAGCTCTACACTTGCCAAAAGAGGGGCAAATATTGTTGAGATGTCCCCAGATACGCATGATAAAATGATGGCCGTAATTCAGGGTCTAACACACTTTTCTGCGATTGTGCTGTGTCACTCTCTAAAAGATTTGAATTTTGACATTAAAAAAAGTCTTGAATGTACAAGTCCCGTATATAGATTGACACTAGATATGGCAGGTAGAATCTTAAATCAGGAGCCTGAACTCTATGCAGACATATCTCTTTTAAATCCGAAAACATCTGAAATACTGTCTCAATATATACAATCGGCAGAGGCGTTATTTAAGAAAATCGAAACAAAAGACAGAAACGGCTTTATAAAATTCTTTGAAGAAGCCTCCGAATATTTGGGAGAGTTTACGGAAAAGGCTGAAAAGGAGAGCAACATATTGATTAAAAGGATGGTGGATAAGTGAAGGCATCAACATTAGGGCCAAAAGGCACTTTTTGTCATGAAACATCTTTGTTACTAGGGATAGATGAAATATTATTCAAAAGAAGCATATGGGAAGTATTCAACGCAGTTGATAAAAACGAGTGCGAACTGGGAGTTGTTCCAGTAGAAAATTCCTTAGTCGGAGGAGTATCCCAGACCCTTGATAGTCTTATTGAATTCAATCTAAAGATCAATAAAGAATACCTACTACCCATCCGACATAATCTTGCATGCTGGGGGGACTTAGAAGATATAGAGGTATTATATTCCCATAACCTTACACTTTCACAGTGTGAAAAGTTTGTTAGAAACTATCTGCCAAAAGTCGAAACGCATGAAACTTCATCAAACGCAATTTCAGCAATTGAACTTTCAAATAGAAAAGATAATAGATACGCCGCACTTGTGTCTGAATTTGCAGCAGAGTTATACAATTTAAGATTACTAAAAAAAGATGTACAGGATGAAAAGCTAAACTTTACTAGATTCTTCGTCGTTGGTAACCAAAGTGCGCTACCAACTGGGAAGGATAGGACAAGCATAGTAGTTTCTCCAAGCGTTAACAGGCCTGGAGTTTTATATTCAGTTATAAAACCATTTTATGACGTGGGAATTGATTTGACTAAAATAGAATCAAGGCCTTCAAAGAAGAGGATAGGGGAATACATTTTTTTCATTGATTTCAAAGGGCATACAAAAGATAAGAAGATAAGTCAGACCTTAAAGGAGCTATCCTCAATATTCTCCGTAAGGGTGCTTGGTTCATACCCAAGAGCATATTAATTTTTCAACCCAAAAAACTTAAATATCGAGTTTGAGTTTGTGGGTTAAGGGCAGTTAGCTCAGTCTGGTAGAGCAGTAGACTCTTAATCTA
>CAZFRW010000015.1:0-24158 GCA_964521515.1 uncultured Thermococci archaeon | reverse complement strand
AACCTTTTGAGTGTCTTGTAACGATGTGGTTTCCGTTGAATATACCAGGTCCTCCACCACCATAAATAGAGTGGGAGAAGAATGACATACCAACAGTTGTACCCTGAGCTCTTCCGAAGTCTACACCAGGTAGACCTGTTTCGTGCTCAACTAAGTCGTTGAAGTATAAGACTGTTGAAGGTATTCCTTGACCTGCTCTCATTGCACCACAGTTTACCATTACTGCTGCGAGCATTCCCGATGCGGCATATGCATTCCACAATGGAATATCTTTTGCTTTGTAGACTTTGTATCCAGATGGTAATGTCTTGCCTACTGCTATAACCTTATCTTCAATTGCTTTTCCAACTAAGGACTCAACAACTGATCCTATTGTTCCTTTCTTTCCATTTGCTTTAACTAACTCATATGTAATATTGTTTGCGTTCATTCCTTGGTATGCAAGTCCCAAGAGATGCATTCTCTCAAATGGCCCTACTGCATCTCCCATTTCGAACATTGCGGTTTGTTCAAGGATTGAGGCAAGTGCAGCTGAATTCATTGCATTTTTCTTTGTTGTGGCAACGATGTGGTTAACCATAATGTTTCTAAGAGAATAACCAAGACCTTCGTTCTTCTGAGGGACTTCTAGCATGGCTTGAATCTTTGCCCCTTTAAGGTCAAGTGTCTGTGGGTAGGCGCCCCATATTGCGGCCTTTACAACGTTTGCATCAAATATGCTAACATCGAACACATCTATAATTGCTTGTGTTACGGCTGCTGCTGTTGCGGTCATACCGACAGTATATTCACAAAACATTCTCTTTGTTGGTACTTGAACCAACATTCTTTCATTGTTTCCTAAAAGCGTTACTACAGTATCGTCTTTTGCATTAACTTTAAGAATTTCTTCTACTCTTTTTTTGATCTCTGGTGCTTTCCCTACAACATCAAGTTTCATTTCTCTTCCCATGATACTTTGTCCTTTACCACCAAGTGCTCCTGTGGCAAGTGCTGATTGGGTGCCTTTGAGATCGACAGCAATTGTCCTGACAATTTTGGAAACTATGCTCTGTATTGCCTCATTGTTTAGAGGGCTGAGAGCTTCCAACGGGACTCCACTCTCAACGAGTTTACCCCTGTCAGAATACAAATCTATTTTGTCGCTATATTTTGGCATATAGTATTCCTCCTTTTTTTTGATATCCAAAAACAGGATATCATGTCCAAGATTCTTAAAGTCCATTAAACGGACTTCAGAAATACCTCATACAAATAATATTTAAGTGTTTCTATTTAGAATATTTATTTAATATATTAAATTTGAAATAAACTACGGTATTAATTTTTAATAAAGATATTCTTAATAACTATTAAATTTAATAAAAGAAATTTATATCGAATAAATTAATAAGTATTCTAAATAAATATTAAATTTATATATATTGTTAGATTAGTCTTTATTCTATACTTCGACCCATCAATGCTGTATATTTATATTCTAAATATCTTCTAGAATCTGGTAGATTTTCTCAAGATCTATTAGATAATCCTCTATTTTACCGTCGTCACATAGTTTAGATATTTCTGGGTCAATGGGTATACTGCCTATTACTGGAAGTCCCAACTTAGCTTTTCCTCCATCTCCGAATACATCTATTTTCTTGCCACATGTAGGGCATGTTGCATAAGCCATATTCTCAACTACGCCCAAGACTTTAACATTTAATTCCTCTGCCATTGAAACTGCTTTTTTTACTATTGTTGCGGCTAGAATTTGGGGGGAGGATACGACTACAAATCCATCAAGTTTTATATTTTGCATTAAAGTAAGTTGAACATCGCTAGTTCCAGGTGGGAGATCAAATAATAAATAATCAAGATCCCCCCATGCAACGTCTGCAAGAAATTGTGAAACTGCACCGCTTATCCTTAAGCCCCTCCAAATAACGGCTTCTTCATTATTTGGTAAAAAAAGACTCATTGACATAATCTTAATTCCGCCTTCAGAAACTACAGGCACTATACCAGAGCCGCCCCCAATTGGTCTTTCGTCTATCCCAAACATCATAGGTATGCTTGGGCCAGTTATGTCAAGATCTAGTATCCCTACAGCCTTTCCTTGCTTTGCAAGGTAGGAGGCGATAATAGAGGTTACAACAGATTTTCCTACTCCTCCTTTACCACTTCCTACAGCAATTTTTTTTCCTATTTTTGACATTCTTTCATCAATATTCATTTTTTGAACTTTCAACTGCTCTTTAAGATTGGATTCCATTTTTATCCCTCTAGTATTATAAATTTTATTTAACTAAAATAAGTCCTAATTTCATTTTCAATGTTTATGGTCACTACATGATTCTTCGTTTGACATTTTATGAAGTTTTCCTTGAATAAAATAACCTATAACGTCTTTTACAAGACCTTGCATAGTTATATAAATCTCTACATTTTCTGACCTTAGCTTTTCTAAAGCCCTTGGTCCAGCCCCAAGACAGATTAATGCTTTAATATTTTTCTCTATAAGTATATCTGAAGGTGTTAGATTTCCCCCAAAATGTTCGCCACTATTTTTAATTATCTCAGTAGAATAGATCAAGTTATTTTTAATATCGACTAAAGTAAAAGTCGGGGCTTTCCCAAAGTGAGGAAATATTTCATCCTCAAGCCCTCCAATAAATCCGGTTGGTATTGCCACTTTCGTAATATCGCCTCCAATGAAAGAAAATATTTTATTATTTTATTTATTTTTACCCTCATCTAAATTAGAATTATTGGCGCCACAAAATCTTTTTCTGCCCCACTCGCCCTCAATATGAATTCTATGGACATTTTGGCTATTGCATTTTGGGCATTTTAGATTTATTCCCATTTGCCCATCTCCATGTGGTAACTCCCATTCATATTCGCAAGCATAGCATTTAAATTTTCTATTAATCATGTTTTTTCCCTCGTTAATTTATATGGACGCCTCTAATAGAAATATGATATGAATATTTATTCGTATTATATAAATTTAACTGCTTACATTTTATAAAATCAAAACTCCGATTAATCCCGATCCAACTATAAAAAATATTGGATCTATCCTAGTTTTAATGAGCAAAATGAATATTACAAATACTATTATTATGGCCTTTATATCAAAATTAATTAAGAATTGAGCCCCTAGGGAGTATAGTGTTATAAAAACAAGCACCGCCGTTCCAAGAGCTAGAGAATTTACAAAAGATTCTTTTTTTAATTTAATTGATTT
Organism: uncultured Thermococci archaeon; assembly: GCA_964521515.1. GTDB lineage: Archaea > Methanobacteriota_B > Thermococci > Methanofastidiosales > Methanofastidiosaceae > Methanofastidiosum. The sequence goes on along the minus strand of CAZFRW010000015.1, from coordinate 20,923 downwards.
CTTTAACATCTGAAAAAAAAGTATAATTATTATTGGAGGTAAAAGTAAAAAAAATGTTGTTAATATAGCCCCAATAAAACCATAGTATTTGTACCCGACATAAGTGGCCATATTAACAGCAATTGGGCCGGGTGTTATTTGTGCGGCTGCTAAAATTTCTTTAAACTCAATAAAAGTTAAATAATTTTGATTTATCAGTATATCTTTAATCAATCCGACAACGGTCCAACCTCCTCCAAAAGATATTGCGCCGATATATAAGAAAATATATAGAATATTCAACAATTAATTTTCCTCCCTTTCTCATAAAAATAATTAATTAAAACTAAAAATAGGAATACGAAGAATGTCAAATTTCTATTTATAATTAGGGTGGCCATGCCAAAGAAGAGGAGGGGAATATTAATTACGTTAAACTTTAGATTTCTCAGTATTTTGTATAGGACGTACAAAGTTAAACCAACTGTTGCTATGTAACAACCGTCTAAAAATTTTTGTACATAAAGACTGTCTGAATAGTTTTGGATTATACTTGCAACTATCAATATACCAAAAAATGGGGGTATTATAACCCCAAATGATGCAAAAAATGCACCCCATAATCCCTTTATTTTCATGCCCAATAGTATAGCCAAATTAAATGCTATTGGACCAGGCATAGACTGTGCAATTGAAAGGGTATTAAAAAATTCCTTTTCAGTAATAAGTTTTTTATTGATTAGATTTCTCTCAATTGCAGGAATCATTGCATAGCCCCCTCCAATTGTAAATCCAGATATTTTAATAAAAATATAAAAAATAGACAACAATTCTCTATTTTTTAAAACAAAGTTTTTCATTTAATCTCCTTTAAATAATCTCGTTATACATATATAAATATATTAGTAATTAAGAAAAAATTTATGAATTTATATTCGTAATCCAAAAACTTAAATATGATTAAATATCTTAACATCAACATAAACAAAAGATGGGGATTAAATTGAGCGAATATCTTTTGGAAGTTGAAAATGTATCAATTGTTTTTGATAATAAGAAGATTCTTGACAATGTATCCTTCAAAGTAAAAGAAGGAGAATCATTAGGGTTACTTGGAAAGAGCGGTAGCGGTAAATCTGTTCTTATTAATATACTAAGAGGGACTAAAGAATATAGGCCCACAGAGGGTAAGATTTTCTACAACATTTCTTACTGCCCTAAATGTATGAAAGTTGACTTTCCGAGTAAAAATGGCACCCCTTGCACGAAATGTAATGAAAAAATGATCCTTAAGAGGGTAGATTTCTGGGAAGATAAAGCTCTTTTTAATCAGATAAGAAAAAGAACTGCAATTATGTTACAACGTACATTTTCCCTTTATGGTGAAAAAACAGTGATGGAAAATGTTCAAGATGCTTTCACAGGATCCGAACTACCAAAAAATATGATTATACCCAAGATTATAGAACTTTTACAAAAGGTCAATATGGTCCAAAGGATGACCCATATAGCAAGAGATCTATCTGGTGGGGAAAAACAGAGGATTGTTCTTGCTAGACAGCTTGCTATAAATCCAATGCTACTTTTAGCAGATGAGCCAACAGGAACTTTGGATCCTTTGACTGCAAATACAGTTCACAATGTACTACTGGACTCAGTAAAACAAGGCATGTCCTTAATTGTTACATCCCACTGGCCCGAGGCTATTGAGTTATTGGCACATAAGGCTGTGTGGCTTGAGAATGGAAAAATAATACGAGAGGGAGATTCCAAGGAAGTAGTTAAGGAGTTTATGCAAAAACTATTACCTGAGGAAAAGGTGAGATTCCCTGGAATTGGCAGCAACATAATCGAACTATGGGATGTAAAAAAATACTACTACTCAATATCTCGTGGAGTTGTTAAGGCTGTCGATGGCGTTACTTTTGCAGTTAACGAAAAAGAGATTTTCGGGCTTGTTGGTAAAAGCGGAACCGGTAAAACTACAGTTTCAAGAATGATTGCAGGCATTACACCTTTTACTGAAGGCGAAATAAATGTCAGAATTGGTGATGAATGGATAGACATGAAAGAGCCCGGATTCCTAGGTAAAGGTAAAGCAATGCTTTACATGGGCGTTCTTCACCAAGAGTACACTTTATATCCTGACAAAAATGTGTTGCAAAATCTTACTGACTCCATAGGAATTAAACTTCCTAAAGAACTAGGTAAAATGAAGGTCATTTCTGTTCTTGAAGGAGTTGGTTTTGAGGATCCAAAGGAACTAGATGAAATCTTAAATAAAATGCCAGATGCCTTGTCCGTTGGAGAAAAACACAGAATTGCACTTGCCCAGGTACTAATCAAGGAACCACGGATAGTTATTCTTGATGAGCCCACTGGAACAATGGACCCTTTCACAAGAAAAATTGTGGCAAAATCTATTAGAAAAGCAAGAGAAGTTTTGGGTGAAACATTCTTAATAGTCACTCACGACTCGGATTTTATCGTAGATGTTTGTGATAGGGCATGCTACATGAAAGACGGGAAGGTAGTATTTATAGGCGAGCCTGAAGATATAAAAGAAAAGATGATATCTATTAAAGAATCTGAAAAAGAGTAAATTGCCTATAATCTTATTCTTTTTTAATTAAATTTATATTATTTAGATTTTACAATGAATGTTTTGAAAAGCAATAATATCTAATTAATTAAAATTATCTTTGTATTCCAAAAATAAATAAATTAATTGTCATCGCGATAGAACATGAAGGTATCTAGTAAGGCTTTTATGGACTCTAAAGCTATAGATGTTTTCAATCTGGAATCCTATCTCGTCAAATGGGTATTCTTTATCTAGACCAATTACACATCTTTTTTTGAATGAATCTAGTATTGAAAAAAAGCAGTCTCTATACATTTTCTCCTTATCTTTATCTATTTTAGTTGAACGACCATATGGTGCATCAGTAACTATAGATTCAAAGGTTCTTCCAAATATCTCTGATATTTTTCTTGCATCTCCAGTCCTAACATCAAAGTTTTTTATTCCATAGTTTAAAAGATTTGTTTTTGCCCCTATTACACTTCTTTCTTCGATATCAAGACCATAATTATCAAGCCCTATAAGCCCAGCTTCAATTAGAATTCCTCCTGTCCCGGTAAAGGGGTCTAATATTTCCCTTTGAGCCTGAGAAATATTAATCATTGCTCTTGCAATACGCGGATCTATTGAAGTAGGTGAAAAGAATGGCCTTAATTGTGGTTTTCTTTTGTTGAAATCCTTTTTGTTTCTTTCAAAGATCTTTTTCCCGATATATAATTTATTTTGAGATACCAATCCGATTATATCGTCCATTGGATTTGTTAAATCTGCCTTTATATTATTTTCAAAATATTTCGATATAGATTTTGCAATGATAAGCTCTAGATTTCCATATTCTCCTTTCTCTTTATTCTTAACTCTAACTTTAAAAGTTCTGTCCAAGCTTAGTTGAGAATCCCATTGGATCCCAGATATAGCTTTGTCTATTTTTTCATCTATTGGTGAATCAAAAAGAATATCCAGTACAAAATGTGTCAGACCTAATCTATAAATAAAATCAATTTTAACACTACTAACTTTTATTATTAATAGCTGGCCCCCACTAAAGATTACTTCATATTTTATTCCATAAGAATTTAGTAAAGAAATTACTTCTTCTTTGGCAAATAGAGTGCTGCCCCCAGACAGAAAAAATAATAGTTTCATCTATATCTCCATCGGAGCAAGGTATAAGGTAAATCTGCCTTCTTCGCCTATTGGGTATTCAAGTTTTAATGGGAGTTTGGATCCCCCAACGGATATTTTAAGATAATCTGAAACGGCAAAAGCGTTTAAGAAAGTTAGTATATAGTTAAGATTATATTTTGAACGTTGGGTAGTTTTTGCTTCAAATCTTTTTATAGATTTTGATTCCGATGATATTTCCGCCAACGCTTTCGATGTATAATCTTCAGAGAGAATAGAAATATTGTTTTTATGAACTGAAAAAAGAATTGTTCCCCCTATTACGGCCATATCTTTTATAATATCCCTAAAGATTTTACTATCGATTTCAATAAAAGTTGAATATTTTGGATTTAATTTGGGGATATTAAAATTAGCAGTTGAAAGTAAAGTAAATTCAAAATTTCTTTTAAAATCACTTTCTAAAATAAGCTCTACTTTACCTGCTTTAGAATTGACATCGATAATCATTGATTCATTTGGGTTAGCTCTTCTACATATCTTAGCAATAGAGTCTATGTTAATCCCAATTGATTCTTCGCCCTCTATCTCAAATTTATCAAAATATTTGGCAGGTATAAAAAATTCAACTTTTGATATGAGAGACGGGTCCGTCCCCTCAATATATATGCCTTTATTATCTATTGTAAACAAGCATTCTCCTGTCAACTCAGATATTGATTCGATTACTGGTTTAATATTTGTAATATTCTGAGATATAAAGTGGGACATTAAAACACGTATAAGTTTATGAAAATAGTTATAAAAGATTTTCGTATAATTTAACCGAATTTTAATTATATTTAATTTTTCTTCTTGCCTTTTAGTACTTCTTTTGGGTCTGGTACTAATGCCGAATTGCTAGAAAAGAAGCGAGTATTATTCTCCTTTTTACCTTTAATTAGTTCTTTTGGATCGGGTATTGAGGTATAAGTGTCATTTGAATTAGAAGGTTTTTTTTCTAGTAATTCCTTAATTGAAGAAGGTATTTCCGGTGAAGTATTATTGTGCCTAAAGTTATTTGTCCAAGAACTACCTTTTTTACTTGAACTGTTATCTCTCTCATTGAATGGATTTTCTGGTTGACCGTTGTTCTTTTTTAGTTTGAACTCTCTGTATGCACTTTCTACAGAAGGAGGAATATCTAAATCAACATTCTTAGGAACTACCCTCCCTTTTATCTCTTTCAATTGTTCTTCTTCAAAATCAACATGCTTCTTAATCTCAAGATCATTAATTTCATTTAATATTTTATTCTGAAATTCATCTAGTTCCTTCATACCCATTAAGTCTGTATGAGAATGCCCTTCTAAAATATCACTATGAACACCTTTTTGAGTGTTCTCTTGTTGTTTTTCTATATCTTCTAGTGCCTTAGAAATCTCAGACCTCAAAGATTCTATTTCAGAAGAATCTAGTGAGTCTATTGTATTCTTATCTTGTAAGGTTAATTTTAGTTCTTCGAGCTCTTTTCTTATCTCCTCAGGAGCCCTAAATTCTTCCCGGGGAGGTTTTATGCTAATCTCTTCTTTAAATATCGGATTAACTGGTGGTGAAATTTTCACTTCTTTCTCCCCCCTATTATTTTTAAATATGTCATTTAATGAAGGTATTTCTTCATCCAAAATATCCACAGATTCTAAATCTTTTCTTAGTTGTTCCTTTTTAATATCTTTATTTTCCTGCGATTGATATAAATGATCAAGTGAAAAAGGCTTTCTTTCTTGAGGAATGCCTTTATTCTTCTTTGAAAACAACGAAAATTTACTCTTTTGTTTTATTTTTATTGCAGGAGGTGCAACTCTTTTACCAAGTAATTCTTGGTCAATCTGATCTTTTGTTAATATTTTAGTATCATCTTCACGTGTTACAAATTCTTTGAATTTAGTTTCAACTTCAAAGTTTTGTAATACCGGTGTGGAAACTTTTTCCTCTCCAGAAAATTGGTCAAAACGTTTATTCTCTTTTTTTGGTTCGGTAGCTAATGATTTAGATTGAGTTTCAAATGAATTTACTGGAATCTTTGAATTTGACCTAATTCCTTTTTCTTTTTGTTTTGAAAACAACGAGAAACCTTTTTTGGATTTAGTTTTTTCTTTTTTGTTGACGCCTGGTCCAATTGAAGAGTTAGAGCCTTTTGATATTGAAGGTTTATTCGAAGATTGCCTCTTTGTGCTCATGGATTTATAGACTGAGTATCCTACTATTGACAAAAGTAATATAATTAATGCTATTATTATATAAGGTGCGTATGGTGAGGATTTAATATCCTGTATTGTTTGGGTTACTGATTGTGGGATGTTCGGTAAACTAGTTTGAGGAACTTCTTTTGCTTTAACACTGATTGTTATTCTTTCAATATCAAAAGATTTCGATTCTTCGTAAATGTTCTTCCAGAATAATTTAGAATCTTCGAGAATGAATGCTCCGGATTTTGTAGCTTTTATCTGTAGTTCTTTTGATATTTCACTTCCGCCTTTAATTTCTTCAATAACAATTTCCTTATCTCCAGAGATTATTTCAAATCCTTGAGGAAGTACTTCAACTAATTTAACATCATAAATATCGTCTTTTCCCCAATTTTTAACTGTATAAGTAATCTTTAATGTTTCTTCCTCTTCAATTTCAGTTGTGGATATAGTTCTAGAAATTGAAGGCCCCCATACTGTGATTAGAGAGGGGGATAAAGATTTAGTTCCTTTGACGCCCCATTCATCTTCATATGTCGACAAAGTTTGACCAATTTGGTATTCTCCGCCCTGAGAGGGAACAAGAGTATATCTTAAAGTTACTCTCTCTCCAGGTTTTAATTGACCACCCCAATAGTTAATGCCTGTTGTTACTTGGAGATTTGAAGGTATTTTGTCTTCAATTCGGACATTTTTAGCGTCGCCATCACCTGTATTATTGATTATTGTAACTACCGGAATTATATGCCCAATTCTAATAATATCAGATTCGTAATCAGATTCTTGCCTAATCAATTGTATATTTGGAGTCCTTCCGCCTACAGTTATATTTGTTGACGCTTCAGATTTAGCTTTCTTTCCCGCAATATCTTCAAACTCGGAAGAAGTATTAATTGTAAATATCTTATCCTTATTCTCTTGAAGAACTCTAACTGTGAACTTAGTTGTCTTCGAGTCTCCTTGTTTTAGGGTTTCTACAAATCCCCCTAATTCTCCGTCGACAAGCTCTATACTCCCTGAAATAGCATTAATATAACTTATTTTTTTTGCAAGCCCATCTCCGGTATTAGTTAAAGTAAGGACAACATCTACATATTTATAATCTGCAAAAGAGTATTCTTCGTTGAAGTATTGAATATTAGATATTGTAATTTTAGGCTCTCCGTTCACTCTAACTGATGTACCTGATGCAATATGCTCAAAACTGTGACCTTCGAGGTCGTAATATAATAATTTTGTGTCGCCAATTTTATATTCTCCGGGATATGAAGCAGTTATAATATAATTGAACATTTTTTCCTGTTCTGGTTTTAGTTCAGGGATTGTATACTCTATTCTTTTTGTTTTAGGATCGTCAATCAATCTGAATCCTTCAGGAACAAAATCAAGGACTTGCACATCTCTTGCAATCTTATTTCCAGTATTTCTTACGACTAAGGCTACTATAACAGAATCTCCCCTAGATATAGTAACTCTGTCCAATTTTTTAATGATCTCAAGTCTAGGGAATTCCTTACTAACTGTAACTGGTTCAATTTCTGAAGTTGTCTTATATTTTTTCCCAGCTTCATCTTCGAAAAGCAATTGAGTTTTAAATTCAAATTCGCCCATTTCAAGAGCTTTTACTTTATAGATTAAGGTAAATGCTTCATTTTTTAACATTTTATCGATGTTCGTTGTTGCGCTACCATCGATTAATTCAAATCCGTCAGGAATATAATCAATTAGATTTACTTTTGTAGCAGTTATGTCCCCTATATTTTTTATTCGGATTTCAATATCAGTTGTTTCTCCCACAAATAATTTTTCTTTAACGATGTTTCTTGTAATTTGAAATTCTGGTTGTTTTGGAACTATTGTAATTAAAGTTTTATCACTTTTTGAATAATCTTGAATTACTTCTTCTTCTTTTTCATTAAAATAGCCCATTTGATAGGACAAATCAATTTGAATTGGTGATACCTTAAGATAATCAGTTTGAGGAGCTTTAAATTTAAATACAATAAGTCTTTTTTCGCCTGGTTCCATAGATTTTATTTCAAGACAAGCTTCCTTATCGGATCCACAATAGCAGCTATTACCTGTCAAAAAAGTGAAATCTTTTGCAGTGACATGTATTTTGACATTTTTTGCAGGTATATCCCCAGTATTCTCAATTTCAGTTACATACCAAAATGTTGTATCTGATTGGGGTTTCTCAATTTCATTATCGGCTTCAAAGTCAAAGTCTTCTGGCCTCATTATTGAATGTATTATTGGTGTCCAAATTACTGTACTTCCATTCATCCGGTAGATTTCTAGTTGCCTAATATTTTTACAAGTGTTATCTTTTCCAATGGTAACAATGTCACCCTCGTATAGTTCTCCAGGTTGAATAAAAGAACCGTTTACTTCTTTAAAATTATATATATATTGAATATTTTTATTTATAACTGAAACGTTAAAATTATAAGTATTATCGTCAAATTCAACAGACCCAGAACTTGCATTGATATCAACATCACCCAAGAGTACAGTTCTAATTCCTTCTTTGCTCCCCCTCAAAAAAGTTCTATCTTTATCGTCTATCTCCCCAATATAGAGTGTAGTCAAATTAATGGATATTTCAGGCTCTTTTCTTTCAGTTACAGTGATGTTTAGTTTGTATCTACCAAAATAATTAGCATTTTCGTGATCATTAATTTCATTTACCTTTATTTTAATAATTTCATCTACATACAACATATCCCCAGGCACTACGACCTGTTGGATTACCATTGTTCCTTTTCGGTATACCTCCAAGATTGCTCTTTCCGGGGGCATTAGTGGATGCCTTCTTTGAAGATCTTTAAGGAGTATTGTGTAATCACCAACAACTGTAAGATCCCCGATCTCTATCCACCCCATGAACGTCGCATCTGGATCATAGTAAGGTCCAGGTAAAAGAATAAAATCTTGGGGGGGCGGTATTAAAGGTAATGGTGGAACTGTTACTCTTATTTTTTTTGCAAGCCAGCCAATCCCAGATGCTTCGATATCATATACCCCTTCAACATTAGAAAGAGTATAATTACCGTCCGCAGAAGTTACAGAGCTTGCCAATATATTCTCTGTTCCAGGGTAGTAGGCTTTTACTATTGCACCTTCAATTGGTGTTATTCCGTCTGGTTGGTAAACGTGTCCTGTCAAGCTAGCATTTGTATCATCAAGTGTGAAGTTATAATCTGGAGAGCAAGAAGTACTGCAAGTATTGGCCAGTATAGAAATGGGGTATTCTGACTTATAACCAGGTGCATATGCCCTAACTCTGTACATTCCATTTTCTAATGGGTAGATATAATAAGTACCATTTACATCGGTTGTTGTCATCCCTTTTATAGTTGGGCATGCATTAGTGTCCGTTGCTCTGTACGCATCAACTATAGCACTGCTAATCCCTTGTGGAGTTGCGTTATTATCGGTTACTCTCCCCGATATTACGCCCTCTGCCAAGACTGGAGTTGCAACAACGCTGGAAATGAATATCGATAATAAAAATATATTTAGCAAGTATATATAATTGGATTTTTGCATTATGCCACCTAATTATGAATATCCACTATCAATTATGATTTGATAACTATATAAAGCTTTTGGTATTATTGATTAACAATAGATATTTTTAATATTTAGAATTAGTAAATAAATATTGTAATTATAGAATATTAAATTATACAATATAGGAATATAACGTTATTTTGAAAGTTTCTTAATTCTAGCAAGGCGAGCCCTTAGTATTTCAAGTTCCTCTCTAGATAATCGTCCACCACGTAATCTATCGAGTTCTTCCCCTTGCATGTAAACCTTAACCCCCAAAATCACGTTAATAATTATACTTATTATAGCTATAATAAAAATTATTATCCAGCTGCTAATCATTATATCTAATGCCATACTATCATCTCCCAAAGAGTCCTCCCATTAGTTTATTCATAGATTTGGTAGAATGCTCAAATTCCGGCTTCTTTCCAGCAATTTTTCTAGCAATTTCTTTAATAGCTAGTGAAGCGGGTGATTTTGGGTCCAATAATACAAAAGGTTTACCTAGTGTTGTTGATTTCTTTACTATTTGATCCTCTGGAATATTACCAATTATTCTAAGCTCGAGTATTGCTTCTATCTCAGGGCCAGAAACTTCTGTTGGGTCACCTCTAACTCTATTTACTATGACCCCCATAATTCTCGTTCCTAATTTTTCAGCTATAAGTTTTATCTTCAATGCATCAGATAAGGAAGTAATCTCAGGATTTACTACCAAAAGCATATTTTGTGAAGCGGCTATAGAGGTAACTGCGTCAACTTCAAGACCTGGTGGCCCGTCAATTATCAACAAATCAACTTTATCCACAAATAATTTAAATATTTGATTAATCCTATCAGGATCTGATTTTTTAAGCCTTCTCAGAGATAAACCTGCAGGAACAACTTTTACCCCTCCCGGGCCATCGTACACTATATCTTCAGGCCTTGCCTTATCTTCCAATACATCTTGTATGGTCTTTGGCAATCCCTCCATCCCAAATATGAGCTCAAGATTAGCCATAGTTATATCTGCATCAAAAATTAGAACATTGAGTCCAAGTTCAGAAAGAGCTATACCCAAATTAGCTGCAATAGTTGTTTTGCCAACTCCGCCTTTTCCAGAAGATATGACTAGTGACTCTCCCAATAAAACTCCCCCATTGTTTATAAAATAAAAAGGAAATTAATATATAAAATTATCCCTGATTATTAAGAAATCTACAAATTTAATAAGGAAAAACTTAAAACAACTTCTATTATTGAAAAAACAATGATAAAAAATAACATAATTAAGAAATATGGAGAAGTCAATTATAACAAGTTAATATTTTTTATTAAGGGAACTATTATATCCATATTTCTTTATGTTATAAGTGATTATACGCCTATTAGGATATTTACCGCTGAAGTCGTTAAGGAAGGGATAACTCTTTTTGGGATAGAAAAGCCGCTTATTTTATTTGAAAAATATGTGGCTGTTGGAAATTATGAAATCTCTAAAAGATGTATTGGATTAGCTTCGGGGGCCATATTTACTGCACTATTTGTCTTGTCTTCTTTGACTTTAGTTAAAAAAATATTATATCTTTCCATATTTCTTATAAGTCTATTATTTTTAAATATACTAAGGCTAATAGTAACAATATACCTTTTTGAACAAGGATACAGTTGGCTTATTGCCCACGACATATTGGCATATGCACTTGGAATCGGTTTTTCATTCCTTATTTTAATAAAAATAAATCCTTACATCCCCTTATTTAAATAAGATCTTTTTGTATACCTCTAAAGTATCTATTGCGCATTTTTCCCATGAAAATAATTTAGATCTTTCTATAACTTTTTTAGAAAGATCAAGTCTAAATCTAGGATTTTCTATAATTTTCTCTACTAAGTCTGCTAATTGAGTTTTATCTTCCACAGTTAAATTCAAGTTACCCAATAGATAGTTGGATCCTGGACTTACTAAAGAAGCAACAGGGACGCCACATGCCATAGACTCTAAAATGGAAAGGCCGAATCCTTCAGTCTTTGACGTTGAGACAACAACTAAAAATTTCTTCAAGTATTTTTCCGTGTCAAATAATTCGCCTAAAAAATTAATGTTGAGACCTCGAGAGAGTACTTCTAATTCTTTTCTTAGATAGCCATCCCCAATTATATATGCAGGTTCATCAATTCCTTTTTGTCTAAGTTGTCGGATTAACTCAACAAAATCTTTAGGATTTTTTTCATTGACTAAAGCTCCTACGAATCCTATGCCTTTTTTTTCAGAAGCTTCTGGGGAGAATTTTAAAGGGTCAACTCCGTTGGGGATAGAAATAACATCTAAGTTATACAACTGTAGAATTTTTTCAGATAAATCAGGAGACACTGCTATTATAATAGGGTGATTAGATAATACAAATTTGACCAATTGGCCCATAATCCTTTTTTTTAAGTAAACATTGATATCACTCCCGTGAACTGTCAAAATTCTTTTCTTACGTGTAATGGCAGATAAAAAAAGACCTAGCAATCCAGGAGTTGTGGCAAAATGAGAATGTATCAAATCGATTTTATTTTTTCTAATAATATTAATGCCCTTGAAAAATCCCAATATAATAAAAAAAATACCCCTAAATTTCTTAGGCAATCTTGTATAATAAACATTTTCTTCTGATGAATTAGAATATGTTAAAACAAAAACATCTTGATCCAAATTATTCAATTCTTTTTTTAGTTGGGATATATGGGTCGAAATACCCCCAATTTTTGGAGGGTATTCTCCGATCATCAGAATATTCATGAATAAATTTATATCCTCAACGTTATTAAGTTATTGTGTGGGCGGAATATTGGCTTCCCTTCGGGGAGGAAGCTCCATCCACCTGACCAGGATGTGGCATCGAAAGATGCTTGGAAAAATCCAAGGTAAAGGAACAGAAAAAAACGGCCTTTGTCTGATGAAAATGATGTAGACGGAATATGGCAACAAATTCCAAAACTACTGAGAGGACATAGGAAACGGTGGAATACCTTCCCACATGGTGCAAGACCAAACTAAAACCGATGAAACCTGGTCTGAGGTTTGTGGTAGGTCGCTTAGTTCAATGCCAATATTACAAAAGATGGGCTATAATCCGCCCACTTTAATTTTTTATGGCTCTTATGATGTCAAAAAGTTTTTCTTTTTCCTTTTCAATAATCGTTCCTGTTACAAATATGTCTGCCCCTGCAATAGCAAGTTTCTTTGCCGATTCTGGAGATCTTATGCCTCCGCCCACCATTAAAGGGATATCAATGACCTTTTTTACAAATCCTACCATTTCAGGAGTAACTGTATCTGGGGCGCCCGACCCTGCTTCAAGATAAACCAGTCTCATCCCCAAATATTGTGCGGCTAGGGCATATGCGGCGGCTATTTGTGGTTTTTTTCTTGGTATGAGGTCAGCTTCCCCCATCCATCCCACCGTTTCACCAGGTTCAACGACTAAATAACCAGTAGGTATTGGTTCAATACCAGTTTTTTTTACCAAGAAACTTCCAAGAGCTTGAGATTTTGTAATAAAATAAGGATTTCTTGAATTCATATAAGACATGAAAAGAATTGCATCGGCTTTTGGTGAAACTTGAGCCACGCCCCCAGGGAATATGATCACAGGGAGTTTAGTACTAGATTTGATTGAATCGATCAAGATATCGAGATAATTGCCCAAAGTATGGGTGGATCCACCTATTAATATAGCATCACTGCCTGCTTCTTCAGAAATAGAAGCTGCACTCTTTGCTTCTTCTATTGAGAAGCTATCCGGATCAATTAAAGAAAAATGAAGTTTTTCCTTCTGCAATTTATCCAAAAGATATTTTTCTATTTTACCTGCCATCTAAGCACCTTTTGTCTTTACATCCCAAGTTTTACTGATTCTTCTTTCTTGGCCCTTACAATTATGATGTCCCCAATTGCAGAAACATCTTTGAATGGAACTGCGATGTTCTCTATGCCTTTTTCTTGCCCAACTGCTAGCCCAAAGACAACTCCTTCCGTTACTTCAAGAATAATATCATTAATTATTCCTATGTACTCGCCTTTTGTATTGTACATTTCGAGCCCATATAATTTAGAAATCCTCATAATTATCCCTTTTACAGATTTAATTATAAGAGTTTATATATTTTTCTAGATATTTAATGCTATTTAGTTAGAATAATAGAAAGTGTAACTAAAAAATTAATATAAAAAAAAGAATAATAGATTAAAAATCTATTTACATTAAAAGTGCCATTACGGCTTTTTGTGCGTGATTTCTGTTCTCGGCTTGATCAAGTACTACTGAATGTGGCCCGTCAACAACTTCATCAGTTATTTCTTCTCCCCTGTGTGCGGGTAGACAGTGCATAACAATACAGTCGTCTTGAGCTTGTGAAACTAATTTTTCGTTTACCTGGTAAGGTTTGAATACTTTTACCCTGTCATCATGCTCTTTGTCTTTACCCATACTTGCCCATACATCTGTGTATATCACATCTGCACCTTTAACGCCTTTAGGATCATTTGTAATTTCAAGTTTAAGTCCATCTTCTAGTGCGAGTTTTTCTATTTGTTTATCTGGTTCATAGCCTTTTGGGCATACAACTGTCATTTCCATTCCGACCTTTGCAGATCCAAACATCAGAGAATGACAAACGTTGTTTCCATCGCCTACAAATGCCAATTTGCGTCCTTTGAACTCCTGTTTCTTTTCAAGAATTGTTTCTAGATCAGCCAAGCATTGACATGGGTGTAAAAGATCGGATAGACCATTAATTACTGGAACTGTAGAATGTTTACATAGTTCTATGATATTATCATGTGAAAATACCCTTGCCATTATACCATCGCAGTAACGTGCAAGAACTGCTCCTGTGTCCCCTACTGTCTCTCCTCTCCCTAATTGGAGGTCTGTAGAGGAAAGATACAAAGCATGCCCCCCTAATTGTTTCATTCCTACCTCAAAAGATACCCTTGTTCTCGTTGATGGTTTTTGGAATATCATTGCCAAAGTCTTACCATATAATAATTCATGCTTCTCTCCAGTTTTCTGTTTAATCTTTAGAGTTTCGGCTGTTTTCAAAATTTGCCATATCTCTTCTTTCGTAAGGTCATGTAAAGAAGCAAGATGCTTACCTTTCATATTAACTACCATTAAATATCACCGAATCAAGAAAATATAAATACCTTTTAAATCTGATGATTTTATTGTAACAAATTTAACATTGATTGTTTTAAATCAAACATTATTCAAGAGTTCTTAGATATGATCCTCTGTCAATTATATTATTCAGCATTTTTCCATCAAATTTCCCAATGCCAATCACTTCGTTTCTTATATTTGAAACTATCACATACCCTTTTTTTGGCGAATTTATCATATTCTTAATAAAAACATCACGCCCGTATAAAAATAAAGAAGTGCCTTTTTCATTCAATTTTGATTTTTTTGAAGAAGGGCCCATTATCAGCTGGCATTCTAAACCTAATAAGAAATTACCCTTTTGAAATTTTCCAATTTGTGTCCCAACTGAAATTAAGTTTTCATTTATTTTTTCATCTAAAACTTTTTCATAAATTAGTTTATTAACAAAAAAAACTTCATCACCAACTATTAATAATAAATTGTTTTCAGGTAATTCGAAAGTTCCACCATAGTTCTCTATTGTTTTTTTTATAATATCCAGTTTTTTCCCTTCTATAAGTCTCATAAAATCCCTATAAGTTTAAAGTATAAGCCATTTCAATTTTAATTTTCTGGCATAATTCCAATATTTTTTCAATATCAAAAGGCTCTCCTTCATTTCCTATCCCAGGACAGGATATATCAACATATATGTAAGCCTTTTCTCCATTTTTCAATATATATGGAGTATCAGATTCAGATATAGGATTATAATAAACTCCCAAAGGAAAAAGTCTGCAAATCAAAGGTTTATATTTATGTATAGAACAACTTTTATCGTCCAAAAATACGCAACCACTATCCCAAATCCTTTTTTCAATTACAAATTTTTTTCTAGAAATATCGTACAAAGCGAACTCCTTGTCAGTATTCTTTTCAATTCTTTCAATATCAAATAAAGTAAGTGGAACTCCCCTAGATCTACAGCATTCACCACATTGTTTGCATTTATATTTTTGCCCGGTATATAGTACTAATACTTCTTTCATCATATCCCCTTCACTTCCTATGGAGATTTATAAAATTATATATAGATATTGAGTTTTAATAAATAAATCTAAGAACTAATCAATTTTAGTACTGCTTCCCTTGTCTTTTCCCTGTCTGCCCCTGCAACGATTATCACATCACGCCCAGGGTATAAACCATCATGGATATATTCAATCTCGCCCGGTGAATTATACCAGTCAAATTTTGATTTACCATTTTTGACTAGATTTGCTACATGTCTATTCGCAACTGGCCCCCCTATAAGGATAAGATTATTATTTTGGGCGACACTTTCCATCAATGCTTCATCGTATGTTATTAATTTCTGAGGGTCCCATATATTGACTCTAAATAAACCTTTAGATGGATCTTCATAATATGCTTCAGCTTGTATTTTTGAGATGATTAATCCCCCTGAAATTGAATCCATAGTCGCCGCATTTTTCCCGACTACTATTATTGAATGTGGTTCGCCGTTGGTCGTGTTCACGAAGAAAGATCTTGGAACATCACTAGATAGTATTGGACAAATGAAAAAAAGTTGAATTACCAATATTAATGAAAATATTATACTTATTTTAGTTTTCATGCACCTTAGTTCTTTACTTAATATTTATATGTTACTATTTTATTAGTATTCCAAGAAGAAAGTTCTAATAATAGTTCTTCAGTTCCTCGTAGGCTTCATTTATTTCTTTTAAAATACTCTCTTTTATTTTCTTTTCGTTTTCATCTTGAGTCGTATCAGGATGGTAATATTTTGAAAGCTCCTTCCACCTACGTTTGATTTCTTCAGCTGTTGTATCCATGTCTAATCTTAAGACTTTTAGATAAGAAATCAAATTTAACGAGTCTTCATCTGGCAAATAGGGTATTTCTAAGGGATATATTGTTTCAGTTTCATATACTTCATTTCCCCTATAATTACAAAAAGCTTTTATCTCGAATACCCCTTCATTTCTAGATTTAATTGAGAGATTGTAAGACTTATATTCCATGGATTTAAGGGCGTCTATTTTATCTTCGATTTTTGTTATATTCAAATCCTTGTTTTTTTCTATTAAAATGGATATGTCAAAAGCATCCATATCACCGTTATTAATTAGATACAACTGAATTTCCGATTCTTTTTTACGCTCTAAAGAATCTAATATATAGAAAATATACCTAAGACTTGGCCTACCTATATCCTCTTCTATTTTAGTTTTTAATGTAGTGAGACTCTCACTTAAATTGTTAATGCGAACTAGTAGCTCCTTTATGTATGCATTTGAAGATGAAAGTGATCTTTTTCCATAATTTTCTAAAAATGAGGAATAATCTTCATCTATAAAAAGAATATCTCTGTAGAGCCCTTCAAAAATATCTTTATAAAAACTATAATTTTTACCCAAACCTTTTTTTGTTACTAAAATTTCTCCTATTTTTTCATAATTAGATAAAGAGTTTACTAAAAGTTCTTTTAGAGTTTTAATTTTTTCTTCTACTTTACTTCTTTCTGAGTAAAGATACCTAACATTCTCTAAGTATCTCTGGGATTCTCCATCCATACCCATTATCTTTAAAGCATAAGAGATATTTTCAAGGGAAGGTATACTTTCAGAGTTTTCATTCAAACACATCCGCAACAGATTTACTGAATCTTCAATCTGTTTTTTCCCATTTTCAATCATCAGATGTGCTCTTGTATATACGTAGTCAAATTCTCCCCACTCTTTTAGGATAGAAATAGCTTCATCTAATCTATCCATTTTCTGAAGTGCGATTGAGAGATTAATAATTGCATTTTTATTATTTTTTTCTTCTTTTAGAACTTTTTTAAAACAATTAACGGCCTCGGAGTAATTCCCTATTTTTGATAACGATATTCCTTTATTGTAAAGAGTCTTGGTGTCTTCATGCTTTTGAAGAACTAAATCATAAAATTTTAATGCTTCTTCAGGTTTTCCTAGTTTATCAAAGGATATACCAATATTTGTTATGGCGTCTATATCTTTTGGGTCAATGGACCTTGCCTTCTCAAAACATTCTAATGCATCTTTATGTTTTCCCATTCTATCCAAAATTATCCCCTTTGAATTCCAGTAAGATGCAGATTCAAGAAGATTTGACACATTCCTAGGGAAAAATATACATTTAAAAGAGTTTTTATATAGTATTGATTATGTACCAGCAGAAAGACGGTTATCATAGAATGGCTAAGAAAGAAGGATATAAATCAAGAGCTTCTTTTAAACTAATTCAACTTAATAAAAAATTCAATATAATAAAGAAAGGTTATAGTGTCTTAGATTTAGGGGCCGCTCCAGGGGGGTGGATGCAAATAGCATCGGCGTTGGTGGGGGATACAGGACTAGTTGTTGGAGTTGATTTGAAAGCGGTCAAAGACAAATTTCCCAATTCGTATTTTATTCAAGGCGATGTATTAGAAGATTCAACAATAGCTAAGATTAAAGAAATTAAAGGGGAATTTAATACTATTATTTCTGACCTTGCCCCCAATACTTCAGGGATTAGGTCTATAGATCACGAAAAATCCGTCGACCTTTGTTACAGGGCTTTAGGATTATCATCAAATTTTTTGCAATATAAAGGAAATTTACTGATAAAAATATTTCAAGGAGAGTATACTAAAGAATTAGTTGACGATATAAAAAACGAATTTTATTACGTTAAAATATCAAAACCTGAGTCTTCGAGATCTTCAAGCCGTGAAACTTATATTGTATGTAAAGGATTTAAAAATAGAAAAATAAAAATAGAAGATACAGAATTAACCGAAGAGGGCACCTAAACCTTCAAGTGCTGATTCTTCTGCTTCTTCTTTCTTTTCTTCCTTCTTTGATTCTCCAGAAGCCTTGTGGTCTGAAGCTCCTGCTGCTGGTGCAGCTACAGGTGCTTGAGCAACTGGCATTGAAGCAGAGCTTATAGCTTCCTCAATATCTACACCTTCCAATGAAGATACAAGAGCTTTAATTCTGGCCTCATCGGCTGCTACTCCGGCAGCTTTTAAAACACTTTTTAAATTCGCTTCGTTTATTTCCTTCTTAGCCTCATGAAGGATCATCGCAGCATATACATATTCCATAATCACACCTCCATTAATTAACCAAATAGGGCTCCTAGACCTTCTAATCCGGCATCCCCATCTTTATCTTTATTATCTTTATTTTCTTTAGCTTTATTTTCGACTACTTTTGTTTCAACAGGAACTGCTGATTGGGATACGTTGATCTTATTTTTAAGTTCATCGTCCAATGCAGCACCGTCTAACAATCTAGATAAACTTAGAGCCTGGGCAACACTCTTTGACATTATTGGGCCAATAGTCTCGGAAGAAACTATGTTAGCACCAAGTGCTAAGGATTTTGATTTAAGTGCAGCTTGTTGTATGAATAGTTTTACATTTTGTTTTGTAAATATTCTTCTGTCGAAGGACAGCGCCAACGCATCTGAAAATGCCTTTATTATGTTGCTTCTAGTTTGTGCGTCATCAATAGTTAGAACATCTTTATTGAACAATAATCCGCCTTCGTAAGCAGCCGCCAAATCTGCCCCAACTTCCATTGGTTCAATTTTAAGTTGAGAAAGTATATCGCTAATTTTCTTTGAGATTATTTCTCCGTGTTTTACAATTACTGCATCTCTCTCAATGGATATTGTACCCTTGTCTATTTTAGCTGGAATTCCAAGAGTTTGAAGTTCACTTACAAGTGGGCCTGGTGGCAATCCTGTACTTCCCTGAGGGATTATTATGTCGGTTTTTGCAACATCGCCTGGCTTTGCTGGTGCTGGTGCTTTTGATTTTTGTAAAAGTCGGTAAATTCTAAAAGGATTTTCATTAGAAAAAATGAAAGCTGCTCCGGCGTTAATGTGATCTTTAAGTTGTTCCTTTTCAGTTTTATCAAGAGCTATCTTCATTAACTTATTTTTTGACATCCTAAAAGTAACTTTGCCCCTTAGTTCTTCTCTTATATTCTGTAACTGTTTTGCAGGTATGCCTTGAAGTTCAACTACCCCTACAACAGGAGAAGATTTAATCATATCCCTTAGGGAGTTTACCTCTTCGGCTTTCCATCCGGCTACGTCTCCTTTAACTGCTACTCTTCCCTTCATTTAAAATCCTCCAGTTTTACTGCGGGCCCCATAGAAGTCTTTATGTAAATTGACTTTATGTTGTCATATCCCTTCTCAAGTTTCTTTTCGAAAAACTTAATAATTTCTGAAATGTTTTCTGCTAACTTCTCATCTTCCATTTTTTCGGAACCAACAAACGTATGGATTACTAACTGATTGTAGCTTTTTATTTTAACTGTCTTTTTCATTTTATTTAATATAGGTTCGAGCGAAGCAGTTGGAGGCAAAGGTGCGGGTGTTTTTCCTCTTGGCGCAAAAATTGGACCTAATGATTTACCAACTAAGGTCATGAAATCTGTTTGCGCTATGAAAAAATCGTGACTGTTCGCAACTTTTTTTGCAAGTTTTTTGTCCTTTGCGAGTTTTTCTATGTCTTCTTGATCAAATACGGACAAGTTTTCCTTTTTGGCCCTTAAAGCCATATCACCGGAAGCAAAGATCCCAATTTTCACATCTTTGCCCCTTCCATTAGGCAAAACAAAGTCTTCTTTGATTCGATTTTGTGTTTTTTTCATATCTAGCCCCTGGAGATTTATACTCATCTCCATTGACTGTGTGAAGTTTCTCGGCTTTGAAGTTTCCTTCGCCTTCTTCACTGCTCGTAATACGGCATCTTTCAAAACGATTCCTCCTTATTTAATTATATTATCGTATTTTCCTTCTTTTATCTCATTTTGAATTACTCTTGGGTCTTTACCTTCGCAAGTTACACCCATAGAAACACATGTTCCTAAAATCTCTTTAACTACTCCAGCAATATCAGGAGATAATGAAGAAGGTTCTTTCATCTTAGCTATTTTAACAAGTGCATCTATACTAATATCTCCAACTTTACTTGAAGATGGCGTGGAAGATCCTTTTTCTAATTTAAGATCTTTAAGAATTAATGCGGATGCAGGAGGAACACCGACTTCAACTCTGAAGTTCTTTTTGTCGTCTACAAATATCTTCACTGGAACTTTCATTCCTGAAAAATCTTTTGTTTTCTCGTTTATTTCGGCGACGACCTTTCCCACATTAATACCAAGTGGCCCTAAAGCAGGCCCTAAAGGTGGACCAGCTGTAGCCTTTCCTCCATCAACAAGTGAGGTAACAGATCTCTCTTTTCCCATTATATCACCACTAGCTCTTTTTCTCTATAATCC
>CAZFRW010000014.1:0-24336 GCA_964521515.1 uncultured Thermococci archaeon | reverse complement strand
AAATGAAGATACACACGATTGATTTTGACAACATGTCTTCAGAGGAACTCTCTAAAAGGCTTTCTGAGTTTCATGGGCATCTTGGACCTTATCTTGTTTTGGGTGCTAAAATGGGTCTTTACGCAAAAAAAACGCTTAGCAGCTCTCCATTTGAAATTTCTGCTGAGATTACAATGCCCCTAAAACCCCCTTTATCCTGCACAATTGACGGGATACAGTTCACTTCAGGCGCTACAACGGGTAAGGCGAATCTAAAAGTGTCTGATGGTTTACCAATAAAGATTGTTTTTTTTAAAGGCACTGAAGGGATATCTATTATTCCCAAAGAAAATGTACTAGAAAAGATCAGAACTCAAGTTGGTCACGAAGACCTTGAAATGCTTGCCGAACAGATCATGAATAAAGATTATACTGATCTTTTTGAGGTTCAAAAATGGACAAAGCAATAGAACTAACTCAAGTAGATACTACATATGAAGGGGAAAAAATCCCTTGTTTAAAGGATATCACGCTTCATATTCAGAAAGGCGAATTCATAGCTGTAATTGGACCCAACGGGGCCGGTAAAACAACACTACTTGAAACTATTAACGGGCTCCTTGAATCAAACGGGGGCGAGGTCAAAGTTCTAGGAAAAGTTTTGAGAGGGGATGGGAACAGCATAAGAAAATATGTTGGATATGTCCCCCAGGAATATTCTATTGATGAGTTAACCCCATTTTTAGTTTCAGATGTCGTTTTAATGGGTAGATATGGGAAGATAGGTCTATTGAAACCAATAACAAAAAAGGATAAAGAAATAGCAAATAATATGATAGATTATATGGGGATAAATGGCATATCAAATAGACCCATTGGAAAACTCTCAGGGGGTCAAGCACAGAAAGTAATGATTGCAAGAGCTCTCGCAAAGGAGCCAGAAATCATACTTATGGATGAGCCATTTTCAAACCTTGACTTTGAAGCGAGGAGAGAAGTTTCAGAAAAACTTGTTCATTTACATAAAAATAAGGGAACGACCTTTGTGATAGTTATTCACGATATATCTTCGATTCCAAAAGCATGCAACAGAGTCATTGTGATGGACAGTGGAAGGATCGTTGCAGACGGCGATAAAGAGGATATACTAAAACCTGAACTTCTAGAGATTGGATACAAGGGAATTGTATGTTAGACCTCTTTATTACAAAAATACTTCTTTTTGCGATTATAGGTGCTGTTCTAACTGGTTATACCTGCTCTTTGATGGGTACATTTGTTGTGAGGATGAATTTGTCTTCACTGGGATTTGCAATGTCCCACGCAGCATTTGCAGGCGCCGCTCTCGGAATATTCTTAAAGAAAGATCCATTAATTTTTGCATTGTTATTTTCTACTTTTGTTTCACTGGCTATGGGGCCATTGGCTGACAAAGCAAAGTTAAAGACTGATGTGATAATCGGGGTAATATTCTCATTTTCAATGGCATTGGGGTTATTGTTCCTAAATTTGTCTCCTGACACAGCCATGTCTAGTACTGCATTAAGCATACTATGGGGGAGTGTATTGGGGATGACAACAGCCGACATCATTTATCTTTTAATCATCACAGTAGTTGCAATATTGTTTGTAATAATGTTCTTCAAAGAGATCAATGCAATTTTATTTGACAGAAAACTTGCAAGGGCTTCGGGTATAAATGATAAGCCCTTTTATTATCTGATTCTTTTTTTAACAAGTCTAACAGTTGCATTTTCTTTGAAGCTTGTTGGTGGACTATTGGTATTTGCTCTGATGATAAACCCCACATCCTCAGTTTACCAGTTTTCTTATGACATGAAGAAGATAATAATCTTCTCGCCTATAGTTGGGGTAATTTCTTGCTTATTGGGAATTCTTATGTCATTTTCTCTTGATTTGCCAACAGGATCCGCAATTGCAATAGTATGCTCAGCAATATTTGGGATCTCAGTTCTTATTTCCCCAAAAAGAAGGAAAGGATAATCTATTAGCAAAGATTTTTATATTTAGAAATCTAGAGTTAAGGTATGGCAATTGTTTTATCAGTACTTAACGAAGGGGAAGTTTTTATCGTAAAAGAGCTTGATCCAAAAGTTGTTAGCTACCTTGAGAGGAATATTGAGGGTTTGATGATAAAAGCTGAGTCTCTGCAAGGTGTAGCTGGAATGAAGTATATCACGTTTCCAAAAGGATACAAAATAAAAGTTGAGGATAAATTAATCAAAATTAATTTTCCAGAAGGCAAGATTAAAAAGGGGCCAATTAGTATTGTTTATTAAGGTCTGAACAAGTCCTTCTCCTTTTCTCTCAGAAGCTCTCTAGAAGAGCCTTTACCTTTTAGGTATCTTGCACCTCTAATAATCACAACAGGTATACCCTCATCTGCTTGTCCCATTAGGAGCGAGGCGGCCGAAGCTGCTTCATCAGCAGTTGCTATTATAGAAGATTTTAACTCGTATCCATAAAGGTCCTTTTCACCCGCTCGTTTCCACAAGGATTTCATACCTGAAACACCTATAGCAACACCAACAGCACCGCTCCTAAACGGCCTCCCTTGAGTGTCTGAAATAATCACAGCTACTTCCTTTCCAGTTATTTCTTTTAACGCTAATCTAATCTTTTCTGCTTCCTGATCAGGGTCTTTTGGTAGAAGCCCAACAATAGATGCATCTCCACAGACATTTGAAACATCAATCCCTGCACTTGCGCATATATTCCCATCTTTTGTCTCAACAACTATCACAGTGTCTCCGACTTTTAGCACTTCCTTTGATTCATCAAGAATAAGTTGCACTAACCTTGGGTCTTTCCCTGTTTGTTTACTGATTTTTATGGCATTATCGCTTGGATTAATATTTTTAATATCTATAACTCTACCTTGAGCTTTAGAAACAACAGTTTCACAAATGACAACAATGTCTTTATCTTTGAGTTTGATCCTTTCAGAAATAATCTTAGCAAGGTCATCTTTTTCTTTGATGAGGGGGATTTCTGGGACTGGTATTAACCTGATTTCAGATATCAGCTATTTCACTCTCTTTGAATAGTTCATCGTAAGTTTCCTTTTCAAATTTTATAACCTCTTTATTGTTTTTAAAATATTTGGCCACGTTTGATATGGCTAAGGAAATTAAAGAAAAGTATAAAATAAAAATTCTAAGCGATGTTAGCTAGAACGTCCCCTGTTTGTACTATGTCCCCTTCTTTTACAAAGACTTTCTGTAGAATTCCTGATGTCGGAGAAACAATCTCGTTTTCCATCTTCATAGCAGATATTATGAAAACTACTGAACCCTTTTCAATAGGTTTTCCAGTTTCACCAAGTATCTTTAGAATGGCTCCAGGTAAAGGCGACTTCAAAGCCAACCCCCCATTAGTTTTTGGCTGTTGTCTATCTATCTGTTGTTTTGTTATTTCTTTAGGGGCAGCCTTTTCTATTTCTTTATGTTCAACTTTTGGTTTTGCAACATGATTTTTCCGTTTCTCAAAGAAGGTGAGTGTTATCTCAGGGAAAAGTGCGTAGGATATTATATCCTCTTCCTTTTCAATTTTGTCCTTTACCTCATCCTTGAATTTCTCGTAAGAAGGATTTTTTAAATCAGGTGATTTTTCATAAGATACCTTTTCATCACCAATTATAATCTTCTCTATATTTTTATCAATAGGTGCTGCAGGTTTTCCATATAACCCCTTGACATAGTTCTTAACTTCATTTGGTATCAGTTTGTATCTCTGGCCAGAAAGGACATTTAATGTAGCCTGAGCCCCTACAATCTGACTCAAAGGAGTAACTAAAGGAGGGTATCCCAATTCGGCCCTTACCTTTGGCACTTCAAGAAGAATCTCTTCAAGCCTGTCTAAAGAGTTCTGTTCCTTAAGCTGAGATACTAGATTTGACATCATGCCCCCAGGGATCTGGAAATGAAGAATCTGAGTATTAACTTCTGTTGATGCTTCACTAAGAAGCCCTTTGTATTTATCCTTTAATTTTTTGAAGTAATTAGCAATCTTGAAAACTCTCTCTATGTCTATATCCGATTTATATTTTGTATTTTCAAGCATCGCATACATAGTTTCTACGCCAGGTTGGCTTGTTCCAAAAGAGAAAGGGCCTATCGCGGTATCAATTATATCAACACCAGCTTCAATTGCTTTGAAGTAACTTGTTGGGGCCATTCCGCTTGTGCAATGTGAATGTAAGCATACAGGAAGATCGAAGTTCTCTTTGAGTGATTTAACAAGATTAAAGGCATCCATTGGATTAATCAAACCCGCCATATCTTTAATGCAGATTGAGTCAATTTCAAGTGCAACCATCTCTTCGGCTACCTTAAGGTAATATTCAATTGTATGGACTGGACTTATTGTATAACTTAGAGCTGCCTGGGCATGTCCGCCTACTTTTTTAATGGCTTGAATTGGGACTTCCATGTTCCTAACGTCGTTTAAGGCGTCAAAGATCCTAAATATATCGATGCCTCTTGTAAATGATGCTTCAATAAATTTATGGACAATATCATCGGGGTAATGTTTGTAACCGACAAGGTTTTGCCCTCTCACAAGCATCTGGAAGGGTGTTTTAGGTGCAATTTCCTTTAGCTTTGAGATCCTATCCCATGGGTCTTCATTTAGATATCTTATAGCAGAGTCAAAAGTGGCCCCACCCCACATTTCAAATGAATGATAGCCTACCTTATCCATTTCCCCAACTATTTCTAGCATATCCTCAGTTTCAAGCCTTGTGGCTATTAATGACTGATGAGCGTCCCTCAATGTTGTGTCTGTTATTTTGACCTTTGACATAATAATCTCCACCCTAAAACATAAGTAAAATCATAAATTTACTAAAATTAGGAGCCTATGAATTAAATTAAAATCCCGTCACATTATTAAAAGTAGTTTTCATACTTCTGGGCTCCATAATATCTATATTAATTTGACCCCAAATGATTTAAAAATATTACTGTTAATTTATCTACTTAATTATCTATTTTTGTCTGATAATAGTCATATTTTAACTAAATCTTACTTTTCAAAATTATAAATTAAGCCGTGGCACAAATTCTTTTTCTACGATGTGTAATCCCAAGATTAAAGTCAAATTAAATTATCGTAATAGCTTTATCTGGCCTAAATTAATCATATATCTATAAATAGATATAAATATTAGAGGATAATAAGATTTTATCGCTATTAGATATACAAATGAAAAATAAATATGATTTCTAATGGAGATTAATTAGATAAGGGTGTGAAATAATGAGAAGAAGAATAGGATATTTAGAAGGTACGGATTCAAAGATATTAAGCTCTTTCATTGCAAAAGGGTACAACACTATGACTTTAGGAAACGGATTGGATGGGCATGGAAAGTTCCTTGCGCATATTGATCCATCTGATAAGCTTTGTGCAATCGTAGGATACCTCCACAAGTTCTTGCCATTGACCGACCAAAAGATAACACCAAACGATTTACTTTATGGATGCAGGCTTCACAACATTCCAGTTTTCATAATGGTGCCTAAAGAGGTAATGCCAGAAGGAAAAAAAGTATTAGATGAAGTCTCAGATTTTGTAAATTTTGTAGAACCTGAATCTGCACTTGAAGCAATTTTGTTCTTTTTAGACAATAAATAGGCGTATATTTTTAAGTCTTTTATTTTATTTTCTTTTATGTTCTCTACCTTTGACCTAAAAGAGATTTCAAAAGAGCTTTCCGATCTTGAGCGGATGCGAGTCGACAAAATCTACCAGCTCGGAAACGAAATAAGGATTAAATTTTTTGGTCGTGGCAGAGAAGACCTTGTTATTAAACCACCACTTGCAGTTTTTGTCACATCTTACCCAAAACCCGCTCCAAAGAATCCAACATGGTTTGCAATGCTTCTTAGAAAACACCTAAAAGCGATGTGGCTCTTTAAAATAGAGCAGTATGATTTTGATAGGATTTTAATGTTCTCCTTTGGATTTTATGAGGAAAACAATCCAGTTGTGAAATTTGTTTTAATAGTTGAGATGTTTAGGGATGGCAATATATTATTGGCAAATCAAGATAACGTGATTGTCGGGATATTGTCAAGAGAGTACATGAAGGACAGGACTCTGGCCCCCAAATCGGCTTACGTATTCCCGGAAAAGAAAAAAGGATTTGATCTTGGCATAGAGGAGATAATTGAGCTATCCAAAGAAAAAGAGATAGTGAGAGAGCTTGCAACACAACTTAACATCGGCGGGCTTTACGCCGAAGAGGTTTGTCTTTTGGCAGGGGTAGATAAATCCAAAATTGGCATCTCAAAAGAAGAAGCCCATAAAATAAAGGACGCCCTTCTCCAACTAGAGAATCTAAAAAAAGATCCGATGATTATAAAGAAAAATGATCAGGTAGTTGACATAATCCCATATGATCTAAAGTCCTACGTTGTGTCTGAATTTCAAAAGGTCAGATATGAATCTTTTTCAAAGGCTCTGGACGAAGTTTATGGAAAGGCAGAGTCTGAAGAGATTATGAGGGAAGAAATTTCTACCCATCAGAAAAAGATTCAGAAATTTGAAAGAATGCTAAAATCCCAAAAAGATCTTTATAACTCATACATAGAAGAAAGAGAACTTTACAAAATATTAGGGGATTTAACATACGAAAAGTATCCGATTATAGAAGAATCAATAAAGGTCATAGAGCAGGCAAAAAAGAACTACGCTCTTGAGGAAATTAAGAAAAAGCTAGAAGAAAATAAATTAATTTCAGATGTTGACTTCAAAACTGGCATAATCACATTCAACTTCGATAAACCTCTTCCAATAGAGCTAAAAAAAGGCGTCAACGAAAATGCTAATCTGTTTTATGAAAAGTCTAAAAAAATGAAAAGAAAGATTGACGGTGCAAAAATAGCGATGGATAACACCGAAGCCAAACTACTAGCATTAAAGGAAGAAGAGGAAGAATTTGAAGTTGAAAAGCCCAAGGCGCTTGAAAAGAAAGCAAGGGAATGGTATGAAAGGTTTAGGTGGTTTACATCAAGTGAGGGGCATATAGTTCTAGGTGGCCGAGATTCTTCTTCTAACGAAGTCATTGTTAAAAAATATATGGAAGATAGCGATATTTATTTCCATGCAGATGCATACGGTGCACCACACGTTATTATCAAAGACGGTACCAAGGCAACCGATGTCACTTTAAATGAGGCCGCAATATTCGCAGTTTCATTTTCTTCGCTATGGAAGGATGGATACGGTGGTGGCGATGCATACTGGGTAAAGCCAGATCAGGTCACAAAGGAAGCGCCATCGGGAGAATATTTGAAAAAAGGTGCTTTTGCAATAAAAGGCAAAAGAAATTACATTAAATCCGTATCAATAAAGCTCACAATAGGAATTACTTCTGAAGGCAAGATAATGTGTGGACCAGACGTACCAATAGAAAAGCATACAGTTAAAAACGTTAAAATAATGCCTGGCAAACATAAGAAGGAGTCTTTTGCCAAGAGAATAGCAAAGATTTTAGAAACTGATGATATCGATGGAATTGTCCAGGCGCTTCCGCCGGGCGGATGTGATGTAAGAGGCAAGTAGTATGGATCCATATCTGTATGTTTTTTTAGTATCAATTGTACCATGGCTTGAACTTAGGGGTAGTATACCCCTTGGCATAATAATGGGTCTTGACATAACAAAAGTTTTTTTGATAAGCTTACTTGGAGGGATATTAGTTATACCTGCCCTTTTTGTGGCCTTAGACCATATATTCCCAATTGCAAGGCGAATTAAGATTATTGATCGTTTGTACATAATATGGGAGAATAGAGTGCAAAGAAAATATGAGAAGTATTCAGATTGGGAAATGTTGGGGCTCATGTTATTTGTAGCTGTCCCCTTACCAGGTACCGGTGTATACAGTGGAACATTTTTGGCTTTTCTATTTGGTCTTGAAAGGAAAAGGGCATTTGTCGCAATATCTTTAGGTGCACTTATTGCCGGGATACTAGTAACATTAATATCTCTTGGAGTATTAAATCTAGTGTGATTTATGCTGGAGGGATATTTTGAAAATTGCCATAATGTCCGATATCCATGGTAACAGTGAAGCATTATCTTCGGTCTTAGTTGATATAGAAGATCAAGAAGTTGATAAAATAATGTGCACCGGAGACTTAGTTGGGTATGGCCCATATCCAAATGAGGTAGTCGATGTATTTATTGATCAAAATATCTCCTCGACTCTTGGGAATCATGATCTCGCAACGTTTGATATGGAGTTATTGAATGATCTTAGTGGAATTGCATATGAGAGCATCATGTTAACGTTGGATATTTTAGGGGGGCGCGAAAAGTACTATCTTAAAAAATTACCAAAGTCAATTGATTTTAGAAATCTTCATTTTGTCCATGCATCGCCTCCAGATAATGTACGTGGTTACATTACTAGAAAAAGTGTAAATGAAATAAAATATCTTTTTGATCAATTCGATTCTAAAATCTGTTTTATCGGCCATACGCACCTTCTTGCAATGTACCACCTAGAAAATAATGAATTGAAGTACGAATCAATGGGCGAGGGAAAAATAAAATTGGACCAAGAAAAGAAGTATATAATAAATATCGGTAGCGTCGGGCAGCCAAGAGACGGAATCCCTAAAGCAAAGTATGTTATTTTTAACGATGAAGAAAACTCAATAGAGGTCAGATTTGTGAAATACGATGTAAAAAAAGTTCAGAATAAGATAATAGAGCTTGGATTTCCAAGGAAGAACGCAGAATTTCTTGGCCCTATATGACTAAAAGGTCTTTTGTGAAGGTTGTAAGTATTTTGGATTTGCCCTTTTTCACAACTAGCGTATCCTCTATTCTCACCCCTCCAAATTCTGGGATGTATACCCCAGGCTCAACTGTGAAGACCATATTTTCCTCAATAGGGTAGTCGCTTATCGGACTTAGGCCAAGAGTGTCATGAGTTTCAAGTCCTATGCTGTGGCCTAGGGAGTGGATGAATCTCCCTTTAAACTCGGTGGCGTCTATATAGTTTGACACAGCATTGTGGATATCTTTTGCTATTGCCCCAGGCTTTAGTTCTTCAATTCCTAGCAGCTGTGCCTCACGGACAGTTTCGTAGATTTTTTTCTGCTCACTACTTGCTTTATTGTAGAAGAAGGTCCTCGTCATATCAGAGCAGTACCTATTATATCTCCCAGCAAAGTCCAATAGAACAAAATCCCCTTTTTTCAAAGTTGAATTTGAGCTTTCATGATGGGGTAAAGAGGAGTTTGCACCAAAGGCAGCAATCGTCTCATATGAAAGCGCCTCAGCCCCATTTTTCTTTAATTGGAACTCTATCCTAAAAGAGAGCTCCTTTTCTGTGAGTCCAAAACTTAACATATCTGGAACCTCACTGAATGTTTTGGATGTTATCTCGGAAGCTTTTTTGATATTTTCAATCTCTATTTTATCCTTTATTGCTCGTGTAAGATTGATCTCCTTTGAGATATCGACTAGATTTCCCTTGTAGGTCTCCTTTAACTTTTCTACCTCAAAATAGGTTATCGAAGAAAAGGAGAGGCCAAGATTTTGCCCCTTTAAGTGTTCTTCAAGAAGTTTAATCCTCTCGTCCCTAGAGCTAAAGACATAGATTTCAAAGTCGCCTTTGGATTTTTCTGCAGCCTCCTTTTCCATTGTGGATGTAAACAGTTTTGATGCCCCGTCAGGGTATAATATTAAAAAAGACCCATCAAAAAGGCCCCCCGAAGCTTCGCTGAAATAAAAGAAGTTAATGTCCGGGAAAGTTGACCTTGAAACAAGCACACAGTCGACATTTTTCTTTTCTTTAGCGATATATTCAAAAAGTCTTTCGATTCTATTCTTCATCACAATCACTAACAGTAAATTATATAATAGAATTAAAAGATGTCTATAAAAGAGTGATGTCCTGGTGGGATTATGGACGATAGAGCGCTAAAGAAGGATTTCAAGAAAAAGGCAAGTCAAAATTATCAGAAGTATTATGCAGTTGATACATTAAAATCACTTGGTTTTACTAGAAAAGAGTGTAAAAAATGCGGTACTTTTTTCTGGTCTGTAAAGGATAGGGATATTTGCGGGGATCCTGAATGCGAAGGGGGGTATTCATTTATCGGAAATTCCCCTGCAAAGAAAAAACTTGATTTCATACAAGTTTGGAAGGAGATGTCCTCTCTTTTTGAGAAAAAAGGGTATTCTATAATCAAGAGGTATCCAGTCGTTGCAAGATGGAGAGACGACACAGACTTTGTTCAAGCTTCAATATATGATTTCCAACCGCATGTTGTGAAGGGCGTCCAAGAGCCTCCTGCAAATCCTCTACTCGTGCCACAGTTTTGCGTCAGGTTCAATGATATTGACAATGTCGGTGTAACTTTAAGACACTATACCGGCTTTGTTATGATAGGCCAGCACGCCTTTTTCCCACCAAAGGAATTTTCACAGGATAGATTCCTCTCTGACATTTATGACTGGTTAAAAATTGGGCTTGGAATACCTTCAGAGGAGCTCATATTCCATGAGGACGCTTGGGCAGGTGGCGGTAATTTTGGTCCCTGTATGGAATTTTTCTCTAGGGGCTTAGAACTTGGGAATCAAGTTTACATTGAATATGAGGTAACACCTTCGGGTGGGAAGGAGCTTGACTTAAAAGTTTTGGATATGGGTGCAGGGCAGGAGAGATTCTCCTGGTTTTCACTTGCAAACCCGATTGGTTACGAAACAGTTTTCCCAACAGTCTGTGACCACCTTTACAGAAGGACAGGTATCACCCCTGACAAATCATTTTTGAAGGGCTTCATACCATACTCAGGAATGTTAAACATGGATGAAGTCGAAGACATTGAAAAGGTCTGGGACAGCATCGCAAAGAAACTTTCCACAAACAAAGATCACCTAAAGAAGCAGGTTTTACCTTTACAGGCTATATATTCGATTGGAGATCATTCTAGGTCATTATTGTTCGCCCTCTCAGATGGCGCCCTACCGTCAAACGTTGGCGGGGGGTACAATCTAAGGGTAATCTTGAGAAGAGCATTGTCATTCATAGAAGGATTCTCCTGGGACATTGAGCTTCAGAAGGTTATCGAGGAGCATGCAAAATATCTCTCTCCCCAGTACCCAGAGCTCAAAGAGAACATCGGGGATATATGCGAAATTATTTCTTACGAGATGGAGAAGTTTGAGAATACAAAGGATAAATCAAGAAGGATAGTTGAAAGGCTTGATGAAAAAGGTGAAGAGCTATCCGAAGATAAGCTGATTGAATTATACGATTCTCACGGAATAACACCTGAAGTTATGGGGGTAAAGCCGCCTAAAGACTTTTACAAGAGGGTCACCGAAAGACACGAGAAGAAAGAATCCTTGGCAAGTGAAAAAGAGATCCATTATGACGTGCCAGATACAAAGAGACTTTACTATGACGGCATAACAGAATTTACTGCCAAAGTGCTTGATGTTTCAAACAACGTTGCCATACTTGATAAGACCGCATTTTATCCTGAAAGCGGTGGACAGGAAGGGGACAGAGGGGTACTAAATGATTGTCCTGTCTCATATACCCAAGTTTCTGGAAATGTGATTCTCCACATAATGGAAAAAATCAACTTCAAGAAAGGAGACGCAGTAAAAGGTATTGTTGACAAGGACAGAAGATTAAATTTGACAAGGCATCACACAGCAACTCACATAATAAATGGTGTCAGTAGACAGATTTTGGGAAATCACATATGGCAGGCAGGCGCTGAAAAAACTGAAGAAAAAGCAAGGCTTGACATAACTCACTATAAACTTATTGATAATGAGGACCTATTCAAGATAGAAAAAATTTCTAATGAAATAGTCCTAAAAAATCTCCCTATAGAAAAAGGCTTTTTTGATAGGGCCGAAGCAGAAAAAAGATATGGATTTAGACTATACCAAGGCGGAGCAGTCCCCGGAAAGAAAATTAGAGTGGTCAATGTCAAGGGACTTGACGTCGAGGCATGCGGAGGAACTCACGCAGATTTCACTGGTCAAGTTGGGCCTATAAAGATCCTAAAGCAGAGTAAGATCCAGGACGGTGTTGTTAGGCTTGAATTCTGTGCTGGGCTAAAGGCGCTTGATGCAACTCAGGAAGAATCCATTCTCTTAAGGGATTTATCAGATGTCTTTAAAGTTGAGAAGGATAAACTTCTTGATACCGGAAAGAGATTTTTCAATGAATGGAAAAACAGGGGTAAAGAGATTGAAAGACTCAAAGCAGAGATATCATGTCTTAAGAAGGAAGGATTAGAGTGCAATTTTTTAGAGTCTGATGGCGTTTTATTCATGGAAGAAAAGGTCGATACTTCACCCGATGAAATGAGAAAAATTGCAAAGGAGCTTTCAGGAGACAACAAGGTAATAGTACTGACCAATAACGATGGTAATATAGTTGTATCCTGTGGTAAAATAGCGATAGAAAACGGGCACAAGGCGTGTGACCTCATTAAGAAGTATGGTAAAGGTGGAGGCAGAGACGATTTTGCCCAAGGTGTTAAAAAATAAAAATAATTTTGAGTGTTCAAATGACCAATCTTAAGATCACCGCTGGAGGATTTATTTTTAAAGCGAAGCTAGAGGAAGAAAATGCACCAAAAACTTGTTCTGCATTTCTGAAGTTATTACCTTTAAAAAATAAGATAATACATGTAAGGTGGAGCGGGGAAGCTGTATGGATTCCTCTAGGCGATTTTAATTTAGGTGTCGGGTATGAAAATCATACAAGTCACCCCTCAAAAGGAGAGATCCTTCTCTATCCTGGAGGTATTAGTGAAACAGAGATTCTTCTTTCATACGGAAGCACCTGTTTTTCAAGCAAGATGGGTCAGCTTGCCGGAAATCACTTTCTTACAATTATCGAAGGAAAAGAAAATTTGCCTGAATTAGGAAGAAAAGTATTATGGGAAGGCGCCCAAGATATACTATTTGAAAAGATATAAAAAAATTAAATATTTTTCCAGATATCTTCTATCTTTACCCTGTGCTGGGCCATTGAATCTCTTTCTCTTATTGTCACAGTGTTGTCTTCTAAAGTCTGAAAGTCAATAGTTACGCCAAAAGGAGTTCCAATTTCATCCTGTCTCCTGTATCTCCTACCTATTGAGCCTGAATCATCGTAGAAGACGTCGTAGCATTGCGATAAATTGTCGTAGACACTCTTTGCAACTTTTTCAAGATCCCCCTTCTTCTGCAATGGGAATATGCCTGCCCTGAAAGGTGATACTTCCTTCGGTAGGGATATTACCTTTCTGTCGCCTTCGTCTTTATAGAAGACATCAAGCAATGTCCAGAAGTTCCTATCAACACCAAATGAAAGCTCAAGTACGTGGGGTATAAACTTCTTACCGTCAATATTGACGTCAAGCCTTTCCCCGCTTGCATTCTGGTGGCCGCCAAGGTCATGGTCAGTCCTATAGTGAAGACCTCCCATCTCCTTGTACCCTCCAAGGGATTCTGTGTACACTTCAACATCCCAGTGGATCTTGTTATAGAAAGCCCTTTCATCTTCTGAAAGCTCCCTGAACCTGAATAGCTCCCTTGGGAATTTCATCTTGTCAATATAAAATTCTTGGATCTTTGCTAGGTGGTAGATATAGAATTTTGGTATGCCGTAGTTCTTATGAAGGTCTGACGCAGTTATGTCATCGACTTCGCCAGTGCTTCTATTTTGAAGTGGGAACATTCTGAGGCTTACGTCCTTTATTTTATCAAAATCTGGATGATCGTCAATATTATCTGGGTCAAAGAATACTTGAAGCTCCGCCTGGTTAAATTCTCTCAATCTGTAAAATCCCTGTCTTGGGGATATCTCATTTCTAAAAGCCCTGCCTACAATTGCAAGACCCATAGGGAGTTTACCTCTTAGGGTGTTAAAGCTTCTCTTGAAAGCCAAAAAGGCACCCTGCGCAGTTTCAGGCCTAAGATACGCTATTTCTGATTCCCCAGTAGCCCCTACCGATATCTCAAACATCATGTTGAACATCTTCACATCAAGAAGATTCCCGCCGCACTTGGGGCATGGTATATTATTTTCTTTTAATAATCCAGACATCTCATCCGCAGACATGCCTTCTGCACTTCTCTCTAGAAACTCTTCTACGAGGTGATCGGCCCTAAATCTCGAGTGGCACTTCTCACACTCAGTAAGTGGATCATTAAAGTTTTCAAGGTGACCTGAACCTACAAAGACGTTCTTTGGCATTATATTAGTTGCGTCAATTTCAAAGAAGTTAGGATTTAGGCCAAGGTAATGCTTTCTCCAAGCGTTCTCCCATTTCTTTCTCATAAGGGTACCAAGATGGCCGTAATCATAAAAACCGGAAATACCACCATAAATCTCAGAAGACGGGAAAATAAAACCTCTTCTAAGTGCAATATCCATTATCTCATCAGATTTCATGTAACTACCTCTGCTTTAGCAAAGAACAGCGAAGACGACTTATAAATTTTTTGTAGTCAAAATTTATTGACTAATCAAATATTAAATTAAAATACAAAAAAGCTAATCTAAACGTAGTTGTTTAGAAGCAACATATCTAAAAAAGAAAAATAAATTACAAAGATTTTTTTAATTCTTCGATTCTTTCTTCAACACCTTGCTTTTCTTTGTCAAGCCAGGTCTTGTATCCTTCGAGCATTTCTATTCTTTCTTGCTTTGTGTAAAAATGCCTTCTGCGGTGGCATCCAGGTCCGTGTTCCATAGGTCCATGCCTGTGGCCGTGTCTTGGTCCATGCTCCATACCTTCAAAATTTCTCATTCGCTATCACCTCCATATTGGTTACCCGATATCGTATATCCGATATCTATTTAAAAGTCTTTCGGTTAACCGATATGTTTTAATACTCAAAGAATTTATAATTAACATGGCTGAGCGAAAACACCACGGCAAGGGATTTCTATCGTTTTTGATACTATGGATGATAAGGGACAGCAAGATGAATGGCTCAGAGATAACTGACGAGATAGAGAAGAGAAAAGGCCGAAGATTTAGCCCTGGCACAATTTATCCTGTCTTAAAAAAGCTGAAAGAGAAAGGCTTGATAACTGACGATGAAGAGAAGCGATACCGGCTCACAGAAAAAGGCCAAAATGAGCTTATTCTAAGGATTGATAATTTCTTTAAATCTTTCTATGATTTGGAACAAATGCGGGAATACCAAAGTAGTCACAAAAATTAAATAAAAGAATCGATAACGTGGACAATTCCTCTAAATCCCCTCTCTTCATCTTCAGCACTGGATATTATAACAACATCATTATTTCTAGGGCCAAACTTATCATGTAACTCATTTTCGAGTTGCCTGCTCAAGTTCAGTTTTATTGTTGGTATCTTAATTTCTGGCTTTGTTTCTGGAAGGGTAAAATGATTATCTCTAAATATTAATGTAATTGCAGACCTTGCCCCTCCAAAGACCGCGTTATCTCTTTGATCCATTCCGTCCTTTATTTTTGACGATACGCCTTTGATAAGTGTGCCAAAGTTTTTACTGTTCATGGTAAGCTCTTTCGCGTTCACTTCAGAGGGGATTTCAAATTGAAGTGATCCTTCAATGAACTTCCTACCTTTACTAGTGACCTTCTGGCCCACTCTTGATGAGTCAATGTATCCCATCTCTTTTAGTTTAGTAAGAATTGATCTAATACTCGCCTCATTTAGAAAGATTCTTTTTGAAAGAAGCTTCCTCCCGATACTCTCCTCTTTTTCAATAATTTTTAGGGCTATGAGTATATCAGCATTTGTAAAGTTTGCCTGTGGGATTATTCTCCTCTCAAACATATCAATCAATTTGAGCTGTTAATATATATTGCTTTTGTTTGAAAAATAGGAAAAGAAAAAAAATTATAGTATTATGTCAAGAAGATATGAAAGCTGTTTGATTGGCTCATTTAGGTCAGCCACATTGGCTGCATTTAGTATCAGTATGTCCTTTTGACCGTAGATGTCCTTTAAGTATATCATGCCTTCAGAGTCAATGAAACTACCTTGGTCGTAAACTCTTTTTATTTCTTCATTATTGTTCCTGTTTCCAATCAAGATAAGATTATACTTTGCCCTCTCTTGGGCTGTGACCTGCTTGTCTGTTCTTATCAAGTTTGTTGGCTCTACTTTTACATTGACTGTCTCTTTCTTTGGTATCTGGTCAATACGCTGTATCTTGTATTTGATGTAGTATTTCTCTTCATCGTAGTCTTCGACATATACTCTAAAGTATCTATCAGAGCCCCAGAATACTGCACCTTCTTTTAGGCAGTCAAATGGAATTGGGTCACAGAGCTCAATTTTTATTGAGCGTAAATCCTTTCTGCAAGTATCGCATCTATCCACCCAGGGACTGTACAAATTCGGGTCATTCATTAAAAAGTTCAACTTCCATCTTGATCCGTCATTTGCAATAAAGCCACAATCACAATCGTCTATACATCCGTAATCAACTAGGGCGTATATATTGAAATTTGCAATCATGTTTTTCTTGATATCGCCGTCTATGTTCTTTTCCAGATCGTGTTCCATACCGACAAACGCGACATCTGCGCCTTGGATTGCAAACTCTACTTCTTCTTCGTAATTGTCACAGTCTAGGTCCTTGTTATACTCTACCACACACTGACAGTTTGAAGAGGTAATACCAGGTGTCGCATTTTGGTAACTTCCGGCATTGAACAATCTAACAGATGTAGCATATATCTGCCCAGTTTTGGCATCCTGCAAATATGCAACTATGCCGCAATAGTTTGAGTTCGGATATCCACATATATCTATTTCTTCTCTGTAAACATCGCCTTTCCTTAAATCGCGGTATGTTGTCTCAGTTCCAGTATTTCCACATTCAGTTGTATACTGAGTTATATTTTGATACCTTCTTGTTAGGTCAATACTTGAAGCATCCCAATAGAAATCATTAGATACTAGGGCACATCCGGAATCGCATCTGATCCCCCAGACATTTAAGTACAAATCAGAATTGGGGAAATCTTTGTTTAATTTTACAGATACAAGGGTCTCCCTGTCCTTGATTGTTGTAAATCTTTCGGGGTCGAAGTTTGTGTTGATTACTATCTCAGCATCACAGCATCTGCTTGAATTATTTTCATATGCATTTTTGAAAGCGTTATAATAATCCTCTACACTTCCCCCAGATATTTGAATGGCCCTGTTTTTGTCCCCATTGAATACTAGTGTTGGGTAGTTTGCAGCCTCATCATAATCAAATCCATACCCATATATCCAGTAAAATCCTGTAGAGCCTGGCCCGAAATGTAAGGCTTGTTTATTTGGGCCGCTCCAAGTGTTGTAGCTATATAACGGGTCTAGAAGAGCTTCATCCACCTTTGAATGATGCTCTAGGAGTATTAGATCGCAGCACTCACCTTCACCCTTTAGCTTACACAATGCCTCTCTCGCATTCAATGAATCTGCATCTGAGAAGGCAAAAAGCTCTGCAATAGTATTACTGCAGCAGTCTACCTTCATTATAT
The DNA here is from genome assembly GCA_964521515.1 of uncultured Thermococci archaeon. Taxonomy (GTDB): domain Archaea; phylum Methanobacteriota_B; class Thermococci; order Methanofastidiosales; family Methanofastidiosaceae; genus Methanofastidiosum. The sequence continues at coordinate 6,827 of CAZFRW010000014.1, read as the reverse complement.
GCCTTCTAATAGCACCATCTGGATCAGTTACTTCTATTGTAACTTTTTGTTCTCCTAAATAATCGCTTCCAGTTTTGTGGTCAAAGTTGACTGTGGTCTGGCTCTTGTCCCAGTTAATATCAATTAGTTTTACTTTGTAATCGCCATATGTTTTTGTCTCGCCAACTTTGAACTCTTGATTTTCCCATGCCATTGGTGTTCCATAGAATAATCTCCCGATTGATTTGTCTGGGAAAGTTTCGTCCTCGTTATATTTGTACATTCTCAGAAGATTTACCTGTCTATCAATGAGATTATAACTTGAAGTCTGAACCGAGTAACTCTTCCCCGAAGTCTGGATAAAATCTCCTGGCAATGTTTGCTTAATATCTTCGATCCAATAATCTAAATTTTTCAATAAATTTTTATTTTGCCCTGAAGTCTTATCTCCCCAAGTGAAATCAACATAGTAGCTGTTCCCATAAAGGACTGAGAACGATTTACCCTTTACTTCAAATTCATATAAAGAATGGGGGAAAGCAAGATTTGGAGGGATACCTGTTGTAGGATCCAGTACTATTAATAATGCATTTGTTTTCACTGATTGAGTCAAACTAAATGAATCTGTGATTTTAGTTGCAGAGCCTGTCCGTGGCCAACCACCCGCCACCGGTAGAAGTTGCCAGTTCCCATAAGGATTTATTGGAAATCCCCAAGACGTGAAACTATTTGGGCAGTAACTGCTCAGGTAGTAAACATTATAGTCAGTTAAGTTCTCAAATGTGAAGTTTACGTCTGATATTTCCTTATAATCATTAAATTTCACAATAATATCTTTTGAAGTAGGCCAATCCCACAACAAATCAATACGGTTTCTACCAACAATTCTGGTATTCCTATCTCCGTCAAATAATGCCTCGACACTTTCGACATAAAATGGGCAAAATGGGTAGGCAGATGAAGGGTCGCCACCATGAGAGTAGAAATAGGCAGGAGTGGTGAATCTTCTCCAATTATAGCTCCAATCTACGTTTGATTTCACTCCAGTATAACCAAGTGCAACATTATCATTGTCATCTTCAATCAAACTCGGAGATTCCCAAACTATCTTATCATCAGTTCCCGTCACAGTGTAGTAAGTTTCATTTGTAAGTTTAGTTACAACTTCTGCAACCCTCTGTACATCCTTTGCAGTTGCAGCCTCGCTCAACACTATCAAGGCTTGGGGATTTCCGTTTTGGTCGATAAAGAAATCTCTTCCAGGGAGCTCTTGAGCAGAGTATTTTGGTACGAGAGATAAAACAAATGCCAACAATAATAGAATAGAGATAATTTTTTTCATAGATTCACCTTAAATTTGAAATGAGTCAGTGTATTTCCATTCGATTTTCATGCCGTCTGCCACTTTAATATTAGAGATACCAAGTTGAGAGTAGTCTCCGTTTATCCAGTATTGCCAGTACCTACCTGTTGATCTATTTTCAGAAAGCCCTTCTATCGAAGTTACAAAAACACCTAGGGACTGTATGTTGTAATCGAACTTTATTCCAGAACTCTTCATAGCATTAAAGATTGTGGAATCTTTTGGGACCTTTACATTATTCCACTCTTTTTTGTAGCCATCGCCAAAATCAGCAGTAATATTCACTGTAACATTGTTTTTGTCTTCTGTAGTTGTGGTAGTAACTGAAATTGCAGGTGCTTCAGAGGTAATTGTTATCTCGTCTTTTTGAACAAATAGATCTCCGTTGTTATCCTTCCATTTCAAGAGTAAAAACTGTGAATTCCCATACTTCTCTAAATTAGTTGGATCTTCTAATACAAGCCCAGCTGCAAATGTGCCTTCCCTTGACGCACCCCAAAGCATTAGAATATTGGAATCGTTTGACTTCCCAAAGTAAATAATCCCTATATCCTCTCCCATACCTATCTTTGGCTTCGAGAGGGTGATATCCTTAGCAGTGATTAATATTTTATCTTCCGTTTCCTCATATGTTACCTCAAAGAGGCAATTTAGCTCATTTGTCTTGGAATTTATTGCTGGCCCCCCTACTACTACAAGAGATTTATTTGAAGGAGCTTCAAAATCCAATGAGTTTGTGCCCAATACACCCATTTCCTTGAAGCTTTTCGAAACAGTATCCCTTGCTAGAAGATCAAGAGAGTTCGCATCTTTTCCAGTTACAAAGACTGTGCCATTTGAAAATGCTGACGACACGTTACCTATACTCTCTGCATTAAACAGAGAGGGCAACTGTACCAATAATATCAATAATACAAATAATATACAGAAATTCCTAAAATTTACCCCTTCCATTTTGATTTCCTCCGATTTAATATTGCTGTATGGATGGTGAGACCATCCATATATATAATTTTCGGTTTGGAATTAGAAAAGGTTAAATAATACGGATGGCTAGACCATCCAGGGATTAAATGCTTGAGCTAGTTTACAAAAGAAAAAGGTCAGTCTTTCACGACGCTTCGCCATTTTTGAAAATGACGTGGCTCTTATCAATCCTTATGATTTCCGTTATATTTGAGCACCCAATCATTCTATTTATTATATTTTTATCATCATTCTTTGTGGCGACAATATCAAAAATCTTCATCGATTGGTCAAAGGTCATGAAGCTTGTTGTCTACTTTGTGCCCTTTGTGATACTGTTTAATCTATTAGTTAATGCAAACGGCGAGACTGTTCTTTGGCAATCCCCTTTTAGGATCCCATTATTTGGTATTCTAAATATCACATTGGAAGAGCTTGCCTTCTCACTTACAATGTGCATAAGGATAGCTGCGATATTGGGCGCGTTTGCAGTTTTAAATCTCACAACAGACCCAGATGACCTTTTAACAGCCGTAACAAAACTAAGACTCCCATACAGGTCAGTAGTCGTTACTTCCCTATCCACAAAATTTGTCCCTGTTCTATTCTCTGATTTGAATAATGTCCAGGAGGCTCAGAGGTCGAGGGGTGTTGACTTTTCCAAGGGGAAGATATCACTTAGGATAAAAAAATACGGGTCGATTTTCTTTCCCCTGCTTTCTAAGAGCCTCGATAGAAGCGTCCAGATAGCAGAGGCGATGGAATCTAGAGGGTTTGGAAGGTATGAGAAGAGAAGTTTCTACAAAGATACTAAAATCACACCTTCCGATATTATTCTAATAGCTATATCGATTGCTCCTCTGATCATTTCACTTTACATGATTTCCCAAGGGATTGGAGTCTTTAAATTCTACCAAAGAATTGACCCCCTAATAAAATCAACTTCTGAAGCATATTACATCCTCGCCATTCTCCTAGTCCAAATTTTCTTATTACCATTACTAACAATTAAAGGATTGATGACCTATGATTGAGTTCAAAGACTTTTCTTTTTTTTATCCTGATTCAAAAAAGCCCTCTCTCGATAAAATTAACGTCACGATAGACGAGGGCGAGTTTCTTGTAATTACTGGACCCTCAGGAGGGGGGAAGTCAACTTTTTTGAGATCCATAAACGGTCTTATCCCAAATTTCTATGGTGGGAAGATAAGTGGCGAGGTCATTGTCAACGGCAAGAACGCTTCAAAAACTCCAACTAATAAGATGTCTGAAATGGTCGGGATGGTATTCCAAGACCCCGAGAATCAACTCGTTTCAACTCAAGTGGAAAGGGAAATAGCCTTTGGTATGGAAAACCTCTGCTTTTCAAAGGAACTTATGCAAAAGAGGATAGAAGAGGCCCTTGACGCAGTAAATATTTCAAGATTAAGGAACAGGACGACTTCAGAACTTTCAGGTGGCCAGAAGCAAAAGGTGGCCATAGCATCTGTTCTAGCAACACACCCAGACATACTACTCCTTGATGAGCCCACATCAGAGTTAGACCCAAGGAGTGCAGAGAGTGTTCTAAACGTCATAGAAAAAATAAACGACGAGTTAGGGCTTACAATACTATTGGTAGAGCATAGGCTTGAGAGAGTCATCCATCATGTCGATAGGATGTTAATGATTGATGGTGGCAGAATGATTTACGATGGAAGCCCTAGAAAGATTAGGTCTGCACACGTAGAGAACTGGAAAGTCGGTCTCCCTCCGGTAACAAGGCTTTCCCTCCACTTCCAAGACAAAATAAAAAATAATGGTATACCCCTGACAGTCAAAGAAGCACGACTAGCCCTAAGGGACATCTTGAGTAATCCGAAGAACAAAATTTTGTGGGAGAAGAAAAAAAGCTCTGACAAAGTTTCTATTTCGATGGACAAAGTATTCTTTTCATACGACGGTGAAAAAGACGTTTTGAAAAATATATCCTTCAAGGTTTATGAGGGGGATATGATCGCCCTGATGGGAAAGAATGCGAGCGGCAAGACCACCCTTGTAAAACTCATGAACGGGCTTGTGAAACAAAGGAAAGGAAAGATACTGCTTTTCGGTAAAAAGATTAATGATTATCCATTAGAAGAGCTCATACAAAAAGTTGGCATAGTCTTCCAGGACCCAAACCTCCACCTCTTCAATGACACAGTTCAAGAAGAAGTTGCATTTGTCTTGAAAAATTTAGGGGTGAAGCAAGAGATAATTGATAAGAAGGTAGAGGATATATTAAAGAAGTTCAAGATATACCAGTATAGGAATAGTTATCCCCATGACCTTTCTGGAGGGGAAAGGCAGAGGGTAGCACTTGCTTCTGTTTTAGTCTCCGAGCCTGAAATTCTCATACTTGATGAGCCGACAAGGGGTATGGACTACTATCTAAAGAAAGAGCTGATTTCATATCTAAAAGAGAAGGCGAAGACCGCCATTATGGTAACGCACGATATTGAAACGGCGGCGGAATTTGCAGACAGAGTTGTCCTCTTAAGTGAAGGCAACATTATTTCTGATGGCAATAAAAGAGACGTACTATCAAAGGCACTGCTCTTCTCTCCGCAAATTAATAGACTGGTACAGCCCTACGCTAAATACGGCATACCTGACGATACGCTTACAGTAGAGGAAGTTTTAGAGGTGGTTTAATAAAACTTAGTAATCTCTTTCCTCTCGTCTTTATTGCAGTTGGAGTGTTGCTTTTTGGCGGGGGATTAGTACTTGATGAATCAAGGACAATAGTTAATCTCTGGCCATACGAGATTATTGGCATCTTTGTTCTTGCGATAATTGCCTTTGTATACCAGTTTGAAAGAAAGGAGTTTAGCACAAAGCAGCTTACGCTGATAGCTATGTTGTCTGGTATATCTGCAGTATTAAGGATCCCGTTTTCTAATTTTCAAGGCATACAGCCCTGCACCACACTTATAATCTGCTCTGGACTTGTATATGGTCCAATTGCAGGTTTTTTTGTAGGGGCTTTAACACCATTTGTTTCAAACTTTTTTCTAGGGCATGGCCCCTGGACGCCGCTTCAGATGATAGGCTGGGGATTGCCAGGGCTTACAGCAGGTTACCTTGGGAGAAAGGAAATTAATTTTAAGTTGATTATACTATTTGCAGTTGTTTGGGGATTTCTTTACGGATGGATAATGAACATATGGCATTTTGCCTTTTTTGTAAAACCACATACATTTGAAACTTTTGTTAGAACATATGTCTTAAGCATCGGCTGGGATGTGAGCCATGCTTTTGGCAATGCTCTTTTCATGGGTATAATCGGTGAGCGGACTGTTAAGATCCTAACAAGGTATAAGAAGAGATTTACAATTGAAAGAATGTAGTTAATCTTTTAGTAACCCTAACAAAAAATTATTGATAGAAACTCTTTTGAAACCATTAAGGAAAAATCATCAGAGGGGAATAGATGGTAGATAACAAAAACAATGAAAATTTGAGCTTTATTTTGAAACCAGTTGGTGTTGTAAGAAATAATAATCATGAACCATTCCTTGTTGCAAGTAATGATGGAATAGAGATGAAGGAACAGCATGAGGCTAACATGAAATGCGTTCGCCAAATTCATGAGGAAACGTCAGAAATAATTCTTGATAAAAATTTAATTGATACAATTGAAGGCATCGAAGAATATTCTCATCTTGTGATTTTATATTGGGCCCATAAAATTCCTGAACAAAGTCGATCTTTGACAAAAGTTCACCCTATGGGGAGAGAATGCTTCTCAAAAGTAGGAATATTTGCCACATGTAGTCCTGCAAGGCCAAATCCTATACTTATGTCAGTTGTCCGTTTATGTGGTATAAGGGGAAATGTACTAGAAGTAAAAGGTTTAGATGCAATCGATGGGAGTCCTGTAGTAGATATTAAACCGTTTTTTAGAAAATTTTGTTTAGACGAGGAGATTTCCATGCCTGACTGGATGAAGCACATTCAAAAAGAATACGAGGATAATACTTTTAGAAATCCTTAATTTTTTCTACTCTTTATGGGAAACAGTCTTACTTTTACAGAAGTAGCACTTGTGATCTTTTATAGGATAAAGATAGCACTTACATTTAGGGCAATATTCCCTAACATCCTTTGGGAAATTTATAGTTACTTTATTCTTCAAGAATCACTACCTCTAGAGTTACGCTATTTGACAATCCGGTAAAATTAATATTAATTTATTAGGTTTTTCCTTATTTCGGTCATTTTTATGATTTAATCGGTAAAATAAGCAATTTCTTCTTATGTAGTTACCATTTGATTCCAGTTCTGAAATATGTTGTTCATAACATTCTTTACAGATAATGCATTTATTGTTCAAATAGATAGTTTCTTCATCCATATTAAATAAATATTTTGGAGAAAATCAGAAAAAAGATTTTGGGGAAAAGTTTATAAATTCCCTAAAATATTCACATCTTATTAGGTAAGCCGCGGTCGCCTAGCCTGGGAGGGCGCCAGACTGAAGATCTGGTATTCCGCT
>CAZFRW010000013.1:20325-25711 GCA_964521515.1 uncultured Thermococci archaeon | reverse complement strand
AAGGATCAGGCAGGCGGAACTGATGAACTTGAAAATAACTTCTCAAGCATCGAGAATGTTACTCAAGTTGAAGTAACTGACGTTAGAAGACTCGTCGGTTAATTTTTTATTTTAATTTTTATAAAATTTTATACTATCTTTTCTAAAACCACAACTTTTATAATGAATAGATATTAATTATAATTGGTGATTTAATGCCAGAAGATTTTTTTACATATGAAAACACAGTCACCTGGAAGAAGGATAAGATCGGAGACCTAACTTGGGATGGAAAGCCAACAATTGAAGTTGCAACACCACCAGAGTTTAAAGGTCACGAAGGTATAATAACACCAGAAGATCTGTATGTTGCTGCAGAGAATGTATGCATATTTACCACCTTTCTTTCAAGGTCAAAACTTGTCAACTGTGACTTTAAGAGTTTTAAAAGCGAGTCAAAGGGATTTTTAGAAAAATCTCCGAATGGATATATTTTTACTAAGATATTAATAAATGTCTATGTAACAGTTGCTACAAAAGAGGATATTCCAAGAGCTGAAGAAGCAATAAAGCTTGCAAAAGAAAGATGCTTCATTGGGAACTCTATTAAAACAGAGGTCTTAATTAAATCCTTCGTAGAGGTTGCATAATCATAATACTTTTTTTATTCCACCTATACCTTTTGATTTTGCTTCCCTGAAAATGAATTTGTCGCCCTCGCTGAAATAATAACTGTTATATTTAAATTTCATTTTTATTAAAGCCCTGTCCCCTGTGGATAGATATTCATGATTGTAAATCTTTTCAAAAGTTACAGTTTCAGCTATAGTCTCAAGATGTATTATCGGCTCATAACCTTCCTTTATCCTTGTCGGGTGGTTTAGTATGAACACTTCAGCTAAAAATTCCCTCACAGATTTACTTTCGCCGTTTTCATCCTTTATTACCATCCCTCTTTTTATGAGGTCTGCATCAACCCCTTTAATTGCTATGCCAAGGATGTCCCCAACTTCACCTTTAGTTTGAACAAGATGGTGCTGTTTTATTGACTGGCACGATACGGTTTCATAACTATCATTTATTGGGCCTAAAAGAAGTTCTTGGCCTTTTTTTACAATGCCCTGTTTGACCCTTCCACTAACAACAGTTCCAGTGCCTCTGACCTTGTAAACTTTGTCAATGTACATAAGAAATGGTTTTTTGTAGAGCTCTTCATTTGTTGTTTCAGGAAGATTCAAAAACAGTTCATTTAGAATATCAAGGCCCTCTAATGTAATTGATGAAGTTTTTATTATCGGGATCAAAAATCTTTCGGATACCTTTTTTGAAATATTCTGTGCAGTTTCTTTGTCCTTAACATTTAGAGGGACTTTTCCAACCTTACGTAAAAGTGCCGAGACATCCGATATAACTTGTTTCGCATCTTCATAAGAAACTTTGTCAATTTTTGTTATTACTACAATAAGAGGGATTTCCATGGCAAGTGCAATTCCCAGATGCTCCTTTGTTATAGGGGTGACACCATCATCTGAAGCAACAATCAAGAGTACATAGTCCACTCTCTGCCCAAGTATTCCTCTTACAGTAGTCCTAAGCCAAGGTGCATGCCCAGGGCAATCCACAAAGGAAATAATCTTTGTTGACTTGTCAATCAGGTCGGCTACCTCTTTTTTATTTAACGGATTTTTTAGGTATATCCTTTCGTCACCTTTAAACCCAAATACAGCATGCGTTATTTCAGCAGTCAATCCTCTTTCTATTTCATGGGGCAAAAAATCAAGAAATATTCTTGTCTTCCCAACACCATCATCTTCCATGCCGGTAAGTAGAGTTCCTATGAGTGTCGATTTTCCGTGGTCTACATGTCCAATAGTGCCTATGGTGATATGCTCTTTAATACCTTTTTCAGAATTGGTTTCTTCAATTGTAATCCTTGCAAAAAAACCGTTTTCATTGTATCTTTCTACCTCAGAGATTCTAGCTCCTATGTCTTCTACGAGCCGCTTTATCACTTCCAGAGTCTTTTCAAACTCATCCTGGGATTGACAGACTACGTCTCCATCATCAGATACGCCTATTATATAGTAAGCCTTCCCTCCTCCTGTTTTTAATCTGTACTTCATCTGGGTGGATAATCTTTCCCTTCTGTCCTTTAGGAGGTGTGAATCTCCTAGCGCTGACTTGAACTCTATATTCTTTCTCTCGCCCTTTTCAAGGACCTGGTGTATGCTTTCCTTCATTCGAAAGTATTACCTGAAAATACCATAAAAAGGTAACTACCATTAAAAGATGAAAATCGGTAAGCAATATTTAGAACTATACATTTTTTTATAGAAAACCTTTAAATAGTTAAATTTATAAGTTATAATGTATATTAGCATTAATGAGATGATAGAATGGTTGGCAATGATTATGATGACCTCAAACTTGAGTATGTCAAGTTAAAGCAACAGCTTGATACGTTCATGCAGATAATGCCTAAAATGGGCTACACCGGCGCGCCAGTAGAATCAAAGGATATTGTCACAAAGCTTGACGAAATTAAAGAGATATTAAGTGCGGCCGCTGTTGAGGAAGGCGGAACCTATGAAGATCCTCTTGTAGGAAAACTTGAGAAACTCATAAATCTCTTGGAATCAAATATGGTTGAGGGCGCCGAGGGGGAAGAGGACAAATTGATGGAGTCCCTTTCTAAAGTAGCCGTAACTATGGAGAACGTAGCTGAGTCAATTAGAATGAACACAGAAAAACTCCAGGAGATGGAGAAAACTTTTAAGACAATGGGGCAGACTTATGCAACAAAACAGGAACAACCAAAAAAGTTACAGTATGCGCCTGAAGAGCAATTTGAAAGGAAACTCTCTGAGAGCGTTAAAAAGTCAATTTTTGAAGAGAAAACAGGACCTTCAATCAATGAATTATCCGAAAGTGAATTTACAAAAAAGATAAACGAAGCACTTCCAGAAGAAAGGATAGATACTATTTTTTCAAAGAAGAAAATAGACCCTACAATGGAATCTGAGTCAATGGGCGATGAACCCTCTTTGGAAGAAATCCTAAGAGAGGCCCAAGAGCTTGGAATTGACACAAAAGAGCTCATGAAAGATCTTAATAGTAGCAGCACTAAAACAAAAGGCGCAGGATCGATATTCGCACCAGTAACACTCTATGTCTTAGGATTTGTATGGCTTATATTTGCAATATTCTTTTTGTTCAATAATATGGGCATGTTCCCCGGAAACAATCCAATTTCATCAATATTTAATATTTTGAAAACTGGATTTATGGGTGTGATATTCTACGTAGTAATGATGATTACAGGCATACCGCCATTAATCTTTGGAATGAAGGCAACAACCCCTCTGGGTTCAAAGGGAAGCGACAATGGAGTGCTCTATGTAGTTGGTGCACTGTGGATTGTTTCGGGAATACTATTCCTTTTGTTCAAAGGACTTCCTGGAAACACTTTACCTGACCTTGGTATATTTCTTGACCTCATGCTTGCACTGATACTAATATTCTCTTCAGCTCTTGCTATAGTGATGGGGACAGAGTTTTCAAGAAAGAAAATAGTAATGTAATCTTTGAGGTATTCGCAAATAAAAGGATAAATATTAAATAACCTTTATTATTTTTTATTATATACTCAAGGTATCCCTATGAGTTTTAAGCTAATAAGAAAAAGAGGGCCAGTAACGAAAAAAGCCCAAGTAGAAGTAATTACAGTAATGTTAATTCTCGCTATTACAGTCGCAGCTGTTTTTGCCGCGTATCGATTTGCCGGGCCTCAGATTGAGAGGTCAAGAGATGTTTCAAGAATCAATTCGATGCAGGGTGCTCTTTTAGAACTTGATAAAAAGATTAGAGAAGTTAGGTTTGAAGGGGAAGGTGCTCAGCGTTATATTGATATAAATTTTGATAAGGGTACTATCAGTGTTGATCAGAGTCAAGACATAATTTGGTTTTTAATGGATGCACCAAATGTACAATCTGCCCCTCAACAGATGGGTATGGATACCTATTTTAGTGGAAGTGCAGTTAATATTAAGCTTCAGTATGGCGGAGAAATAGAAATTTTATCTGCATTTCAACTTTTGAGTGCGGGCAAATATAGAATTTATATCCAAAACAAGGGATCAAATGATGTTCTTTTGGGATTATCGCCCGATATCCCAATTACAGGAGATAGCTGGACATTACAGGGATACGTCTATGATAATACTGAAGGAGGCAATAATGATGGGATTAAAGATGAGAATCAGCCTTCAATGGACAACTCCCCACAAAATGATAAAATATTCGATGCAATTGATGACGCGCCTCTTGCAGGGGCAGAGATTACCTTCATTAACAAAAAATCTGAAATCGTTGCAGTAACAAAAACTAACTCCCAAGGAAGATATGCGGTAAAAATCCCAAAATCAGATGGTGTTTTAGATTTAGAATTATATGTCCAGGTTTCCTTACCTTCTTATGCAATGAAAGAAAATGATGGCTCATCAACTATTTACACTAAAACTGACATATATCGCAAGGATTTCAACAAGAACCTTGGCACATGGAAAGTAAACATGAATAGCAGTACAGGAAAATGTGACAATGATTTTTGGAATTCAGCAGAAGCATTCTTTAATGAAGGTGGTGTTTGTGATACCTCCCCTATAATTTGTGAGTGCCCTGGATTTTTTAATATCCCTTTGTATAAATTAACAAAACAAGACATTATTGAGAATGTGCCTATTGCAATTGTTTTGTTAGACGATACCCTTGGAGAGGGAATTAATGTCAATGATAGTGATTATGATAATCTTTTGTTTGATGTAATGGATGCATTTGATAATACAGTTGGGGGCACATACCAATCCAATTATTTTGTTGTTTACGGCGGAACAGATTCTTCTAGTGGCGAAGGAATAGGAACAGGGGGCGGAAATTGGTTTAATTATCCAGGAAGTGATCCTCCTCAAGGCATTAGAATATACCCCTTAGAGTGGCTTTTAGATCCATCTTTTACTAAATCCCCTACTGATTATGGGGATTACCTAATGTTTAAAGATCTTGCTGGAATTGGAGGAAATCCAAATGTATTGAATTATGAAGATTTTTCTTTGGTAATAGTTGCTTCTGGGGCTACAAATGAAAATAAAGTTTTGGAGAAATTAAATAAGGATATACATAGGACATCACTTTCAAATTTTGTTTCATTAGGGAGATTCAAATTTAAAGGTGTTGATTATGCTCGTAGCCTTATAGTTTTTGGGCAGTTCTCTGAATTTGATAATATTGATCCTGATGATTTAAACAATCCATTGTACTTACCTTATCCCTCTTTATTTAATGACGTTGATCCACCAAGAATACAAAACGTTAACATTGTTCCAGATGGGCAAGACGGCCAGAACCCTTC
>CAZFRW010000013.1:0-20225 GCA_964521515.1 uncultured Thermococci archaeon | reverse complement strand
TTTACCGTTTGAGATAGAAATTAGAAAAGATTCTTTAGCCCCTCCTATGTCGGCTATAAATTATAGCTTACCCTTGGTAACAACTAGCCCATATACTAGGATAACTTCATCTGTTCAGGATACATTAGTTGGGAACATAAGTGGAATCCAAAGATCTACTTATGGAACCCTAAATTTACAGTATCAAGGTAATCCACTATGGGGCGACATACATACATACTATCATTATTTACCGCTTTCTGAAGGAAATGTTGATTATTCTATACTTACATATGACAGAGCTCAAAATTCATTAACTCAGACCATAACAATATTAAAAGATACATCTTCACCTCTAACTTCAAATCCTTCTCCTCAAGGAACAATAAGCATTAATCCCCCTCAGATTAGTATTGATTATAATGATGTAGGGGCGGGAATACAAGTGTCTAGACTTTATTTAGATGGAGTATTTACTGGTGTTACAGGAGGTTCTGGAAGTAGTTCTGTTTCATATACTCCCGGAATAACATTTGAAGGTACACATACAGCATCTGTGTATGTTGAGGATAACCTGGGTAATTTCTTAGTATACCCTTGGAGTTTCAATATTAACTCACAAGGACCAACTTTAACTATAACTCAACCTCAGGCATTTTTGACATTTACAAATAACTCAACTATCGATATAAATGGAACAACTTCAACAGCTGGAAATGTTACACTTTACATTAATGCTTCTCCGCCAACTTCTGTTTCAGGCCCTAATTTTAATTTCTCAGGAGTAAATTTAAGCGGTGGAGTTAACATAATAAGGATAAAAGCTGACGGAGACCCGTTTTCTAACGATCAAAATGATACTATAACAACTAGATGGGTAGTATATGATACAGTGCTCCCAAATACTATTACTATTAGTGATCCTATATCTGGCACTCCACAAAATGCAAAGACTGGGGATAAAGCTTACATAACTTTCACATATACTGAACTATATCCCGCTTCCTATACAATTAAGCTATATGATGATAGTTCAACATTTGTGGCACAAACTACAACTGTAATCAATACACCTAATCTGAACAATGTTAGTGCTGGCGGTACACATACAATAATTGGTGCATTAGATATACCAAATGTTCCAAATGGACTTTATGATGTTCAGATAACAATGACCGATCTTGCAGGAAATGTAGGGTCTTCAATAGTTTATGATAAAATAATACGCGTTAAGAATTATGGCCCCACATTTACAGGGGAAGTGCCTGCTAATAACGCAACAGCACTACCTACCGCCCCTATAAGAGTTACTATAAAAGATGTAAATGCCGGGGTAGATAGAAACTCAATTAGGATGTTCATCTTAGGTCAATCTTACTCTAATTCAAGTGTAATAAATATGGAAGTAACGGATAGCCTATACATAACACAAATAGGAACAGATACATATGAAGTAATCTACAAACCATCGTGGCCATGGGAGAATACAAATAAGATTAATGTTTCAGTTGAAGCATCGGATAAAATTGGGAATAAATCTTCGAGGACATGGTATTATATCACTACTTCACAGTCATCAGTAATACAAAATTTATCTTTATCTAGCAATAGGGCTTCTGAAGGAGAACTAGTTTATCTTAGCTTTGATGCAATCCAGTGTTCAAACAATCTAAATTCTTATGATGCAATCAAAGAAATAGATATCACAATAGGAAAATTGGGAAAAATTAGATATGTACCTGATGGAGTTGGCGGTGTTGCAAAGCTTGTAAGAACTGCCGATTCTCTTCCTGGAGGCCCAGCAGACATTACAGTAACATATTCTGCAGGCGGGTGTACAGACGGAAATCTATTCACATATGGATTTAAAGTCAATAATCCTTTAGGCGATAAGAGAATTACTTTTACAGTTCCGGATTATGCAGGCGATCTTAATAACCCTGTAATAATAAATGTTGTAAATGATCGAGACTGGAACTCTTGGGCAGACACTTATTTAATAACTTCAAAATATAAATATACATTAGGTGCAAACAACTATTATTACGGAAAATATTCTTGGCTACCGACATTTTATGGAAGTGATCTCTCAATTGGCAGAGTATCAAATGAACCAGTTGGGCTAAACTATAAAATTTACGGCCAGACAAATGATGTCCATAGAAATGTTCCTATAGCTTACTATGGGTGGACAAAATATAAGCAAGGAAACACTGTAGTATCCGAGCAATGGTCTGGAATTCTTTACATTGATGAGGATGGAAATAAGATCGAATGGGATCATGGTAATATCCCATCTGTATTCAAATTTGATCCAGATGCATCAACTGGCCAAACTTGGCCTCCAGGACGTGGAGGAGGGCCTCCCTTCTTACCTCCTGATTGGATGACAGTTAACATGGATCTAGATTTATCTGGGCGTATGTTTAATCTAGAAAAATTATCTCTAGAAAATCCAATAATGAATAAACTACCAAACGAATTTACTATGTGTGCACATGGATATTTTGATTTAACAGACACAGGTTGGGCTGGAAACAACGTTATGGTTAACTTAAAAACTTTCCAGAAAATATATCAGGAGAGGGGAGACCCACCAACTGAAACACTTCCCCCCGGTCTTGCAAGAAAACTTGTGGGGGGTGCTGTTTTAGCACCACAAGCAAACGGGGGTCCAGTTCTTCTAATTAAGGAAAGAAGAAATTCTTTTAATAATCTTGAGGGAAGCGTTGTAGTTACCACAATAGATTTGGATAGATATAAGAATAATACTAATCCAAACGGACAGAATTTCCACCAAGATGAAGTATATGGGGATTTGGCTAGAAATCTTGAGAGCAATATCATAATCTGGGCATGTGGTCATGAACTACTATTGGATTGAGATGTTCACATGGAAAATAATCATGAAATGCGATATAATAATTTTATTAAAAACAAAAAATCTCAGATGCACGTAGTAATGGCCATAATGCTTATCGCAATACTCCTTCTAGCAATGGTATTCTTTTGGAGGACTTCCCAAACTTTTTCTAAAAGCTTTTCTGATGAAATAGACAAAAAAAGTTTTGAGAACATTGCCTCTTATATAGAAAATGTCATTGCTTACAACGAGATAGCATGGATTGAAAGGACACTAGTTGAAACAAATATAGTAATTCCTTTAAAACAAATTAATTTGAACGACAATACTTATTTTGTTGGTGAAAATGAATTATTCAAAGTAGAGCATGATACTGATTGGAATTATATTAGGGTATACTCTAAAAATCAAAATGGCGACGTAATTTTAAGCTCAGAAGGTGCCGAAAAACATAATGTCGCCGCCAATAGTAGATTTTATATTGATGGGGCATACAACATATACTCTAACCCTACTAATTCAACACTTAGAGATAAGAATATTATTGGAGATTTTCAATTCTTCAAGATGGATAAGCAGCCATCAGAAAATACTGAAGATTATATAGTCTACTTAACTCCGACTTTTAAATCAGCAGTAATAGGTGATGCAGGCCATCCTCCAGAATCTCTAGCAAAGAGTTGTTTCTTACTTGAATACCCTAAAAAAGATTGGAGCCAATACTTTGATAGTAGAAATAACACATATTCCGTATATCCTTTTAATTACTATATACTAAATTCAGATTCATATGGAATTGATGATAGATATATAGGATATTGTACAAATATCCTTATACCGTCTAATTCCACTATGTTAGACTCATTAAGTGATTTCAAAAATAAACAAGTTTTAAGCGACTATGTTAAAGATGGAGGCTCAATAATTCTTTTATCCCAATATAATGATCAAAAAACAAAATATGATTTTTTACCGATAAGTGTAATTTTTGATAAAGGAAAATATGATACAATTGGTGTATCAAAACAACATAATATAACATCAAATCTTTTACCTTATGAAATCGCAGGTAGTTATTATTCTGCTGAAGCGACCATTTTAGAACCATATTTTGATGGTCCAAACGCCGATATTCTAATTCGAGAAACACCATTTGAGAATAAAGATAATAGTAACCCTTCCTTAATTATATCAAATTGGGGCGCAGGAAAGATAATTGCTACTACAATACCAATAGACGTTAAAGCTTTAATAGATTGTAACACAACGGTCTGCCCTTGGTGGGATCCAACTAGTCTAGGCAGTGGAGAAGATTGGCATTTTAGAAAACTTGTAGCAGTAAATTCGGGCGGTATTACCCATATAAATGAGCCAATTAAAGTAATAATTGACCCAACAGATGAAATTAATAAATTAGCGAATCAAGGATTTCTTAATCTTGAAACTACTACTATTGATTTTGATTCTATCAGAGTAGTTGAACTGATAGGCGGAGACTGTAATAACCTTGTGGAAATACCAAGTCAAAGTTACCCATTTAGGCCCAATCTCGAAGAGGCAGGCTATAGAGCAGTTCCAAAGGAGTTTCATGAGCACACAATTTTTTTTGAATTAAATGGTCCGAAGGACATAAGGCTTGAGATTGAAATACCAACAGGAGCTCAACATAAAGATGAACCATCCCCAGGAATTAACACCGATTTTAATATTACTATTAATGATGTTCCAGTTAAGGAATTGCTAGTGCATTTGCCTCCTGCTTCCAATCCAACAAATATGCCTGGTTATTGGGACCCATATGATGGCGGGCCAAACGATGGGCCTGATAGGTATAGTGTTGTATTACCCCAAAAATATTTTTATAAAGGTCAGAATAAAATAAGGTTAAAAATGGATGTCCCAGATAATGGAACTTTAACATGGTATCAGAATGTTATTTTTAGGCTCTATGAAAGAAGATCTCCTGCTCCTGATTTGTTGTTCTGGCAAGAATACCCACCATTTCACGTTTATTTTGTTATGGGGGCTACTGAAGAAACTCAAGGCATAACCTATTCTCAAACTTATCCTGGCCAAACTAGATATTATTATATCTATTTTGATATAGAAGAAAATGGAAAAAAAGCGATAATACCGAGTTATAGGACTAGAGATGATTCTCATAGTCAAAAATGGTCGATTCAATTAGACAGCCAATATGCGTTTAAAGAAACTAAGTTTGATAATAGCTATATTATTAACAGAGATAGTTATCCTATTTTCATGAATGTTTCATCTCCTTCTAGTGCCGATGTTGACGGTAACGGCGTAATTGATATTGTTGTAGGACTAAGGGATGGAAATGTAACAGTAATAAGGGGCGATAGCTCCTTACCAAGTATAATCTGGAAAAAATCACTTTTTACTTTAAATAACCCCACTAGGGATGGAGATATCTATTATAATTATGCAGGCATTTCTGGATCTCCAGCAATTGGAGATATAAATCATGACAATTCGTTGGAAGTGATTATTGGCGGAGCGAATATACGGTCAGTTTTCAATTACAATAATAAAATAATGACAGTTAATACTTTACCCTCGGCAGTTTCTATTTTAGATGGTATGAATGGCGACTTATTAGGAAGTTTACCAATAGATGGAGCGTTAATGTCTTCTCCAATTTTAGCAGATATTAACAAAGACGGATATGAAGATATTATTCTAGTAGATACAAGAATTGAAAATCTAAGCTATGTTACTACTACTAAAGTATTTACAAGTAATCCAACTATTACCAACACACTATATGTGTATAGTGGAATAAATAACTCTTTATTATTAAAACAATCAACATCACAAACTTATGATCCCCGTTTCTTTGGGAGAGTGGTCTCTAATGTTATAGAGTTCATGATTCCGACCTCTTCACCAGCAGTAGGGCATTTTAACGGCAATGGAAATATGGGCATAAAAGGTGATGGCGAACTAGACATTGTATGGGGTGCAATTGATGGAAATGTTAGGGCATATAGGGGAACTAGAGATGTAGGGGGGAACTATTCTTTAGTTCCATTATGGACTAGAAGTTTAGGCTTTCCAAATCGCATACCCACAACTCAAAATCCTTTATCGTATATATGTTCCTCTCCTGCTATTGCGCAAACTAATTACAAAAATGACTATGATGACATAATAATCTCAAATGTCCGTACTGGAACAGACAATAACAATAGAATATTTACTGTAATGCTTGACGGAAGTAATGGAAATATAATATATAGAAATAACTTTACCAATGTAAACGACGCTAGAATAAATTCTAGGGCAAATGAAACTATTGGAGGGCATCCAGTTATACACTCCCCCAACGGTCAATCACACAGAGGGCCACAAGTATTTGTCCCTGCAGGTTCAAACATTAAAGTGGCACATTTAGATGGGACACATGTAGTCCAAGATGAAGCAGTTAATGGAGGATGGCAAGGGATTGATAGAATCAATCATTCATACGCAACTCCAGTAATAGTAGAAATAAATAATTATACTACATATAAAAGAGACAATGACTCATTTTTTTCAGATATCTTATTAGGAAATGAAAATGGAGTTCTATACTGCCATTCTTATAGGGATACTGACCAGGCAAGCCAAAATGCCATTGTCAACAATTGGCAGTATACAACAAATCCTCAGAGTCCGATACGCTCTGCAGTAGTAGTTGATGATATAGATAACGATGGGAAATCCGAAATAGTGTTTATGACTTTTGACGGAAGACTAATCTCTCTTGATGCTGCTAGCAACTACACTAGGTGGAGTTTCAACAGATATGATTTACATGGGACCGCTAATACTTTAACTAACCTAAACCCAATCCCTTACAAAATGTCAGAGGTCGAAGCTATAGATTTCAAAGGGGATACAGATCCCTATAACGATCAATTTGTTTTCTTATCAGATTTTAGTATTGGTTCACCATTATACCAGAATATTTTCAGCTCATATTTCACCGATTCTTGGATTAAAATAGATACAAATAAAAATAATGATATTAATGATGAAAGAGCCGTTTATACAAAAGAACTAATTCAGCTTGATATCGACACTTATGAAGGAAGGAGAGTTGAACATACTTTTGCTTTAGAGTCTATATATGGGGACATAATAAACAATGAATATTTACTTACTTTTTATGACAGAGGAATCATCAAACTGTTTAATAATATAATGGCATATACTTCTGCACCTACAAAAAATATTCAGATCGAAGAAGGTATATGGATAAGCTTGGATATTCCTGATAAAATAGGTAGTAGAGATTATATAATTGAAGGATTAGGGAATAAATTGAGGATATATGATCCAAATAATCCCCAAATTGAGTACATAAGAGAGACTAGGGGAATAAATATTTATGGAACAATATCTGGATCATCTAAGAATAAATATGTAGTTATCACTAGCTATGGAGCATATTTGACTCCCAACCCATCTGTGGGGTAATTATGATTGAAATTTTAATTAAGTTTAAGCGCCAAAGAAAAGGGCAAGATATAATAGATAACATCATAGCATTAGGTATTTTTACTATCGCTTTTCTATATGTAGTTTATGTAGCCGCCAATTCAATTAATCCTGTAATTGAAACTAGTGAATATGTAGATGTGCACCTTACTGCCTTCTCTTCAATTGAAAAAATCATATCGGACCCTACTTATGGTATAGTTTCTAGAGATCATATTGTATCTTATGATAAACTAGTAGATTTTGCATCAAGGGAAGATACATACATGTACCCAGTATGCCCTCTGAATAGTTCTGAGAATAGCTATATCTTATTACTGAATAAATTAGGATTAATTGATTACAACACTAAATCTTCAATTTACGATTTACAGATAATGATCTCATCCACATATATAATGGTACCCACAATTGGTATTATAAAACAATCAGATATTGATGATTTTAATTATTCTTTGCCAGACGGAAATTATTCTGTTTTAGATACACTATTTTTCAATACAGATAAGGTGTATATCTCAGACAAACCATATGAATT
This sequence comes from uncultured Thermococci archaeon, assembly GCA_964521515.1. Lineage (GTDB taxonomy): Archaea > Methanobacteriota_B > Thermococci > Methanofastidiosales > Methanofastidiosaceae > Methanofastidiosum. The sequence continues at coordinate 12,339 of CAZFRW010000013.1, read as the reverse complement.
TTTGATTGCAGATGAAAATAAGGACGGAGAATATGATCGACTTTTTATTGATGTAAATCAAAATAGAGATTTTCAAGATGAAGTTGATAGGGGTTTTTATGGAATAGTTAATGGAATTAATAGGTCTGGATTCATTAAAGACCAAAACTTTAGTTTAGAATCTAAAAAATATATTGTCACGGACATTTATAAATCAGGACAAGGCGCCGAAATTTTGAATATCGACTCCTCAGACAAAATAATTGGTGCAAGAAGAAGTTATTCAGATATAGTTTTAGTTATTTCTAGAGTGGCTTTAGTAGAAGAATTTGGTAATTTAACAGAAAAAAGAATTGTCCTTATCATGTGGGGGGGAAAGAAGCTATGTTCTTAAACAACAAAGGAGTGATGAGAACATTTGAAGCAATAATCGCCGCTGTCATTATGATAATTGGGATTTCCTTTATTTTAACTTCGCCCGGTGCAACCTATTCTGTTAATCCTTCTTGGGAAGTATTGAATGCTAAAAATACGGCCGAAGATATTTTAGTCGTAATTGAGAAAGGCCAAGATAGTAATAATAATTTAATAAGTCAATTTATTAATAATCCTTCAGATGAAAATATTAAGATTAAATTAGATTCTCTTATACCCCCAGGTTACGCTTATAAATTTGACATCTATTCTCTTGAAAATGAAATATTTATAGAAACATTTGGTGAAGCAGTTAAAGATGGACAAAATCTATCGAATGGGTACGTTGTAGGGGATACCGTCCAAAATAGTTCCATGGTATGGAAATACCATCAATCAGAAGAAGGTTGGCCAGGAGAATATATTTTTGTTTTACCAAATGGAAATCCAATTACTGTATACGCTATTTTGATTGTAGATATAATTGATGAAGTATCTGGTTATGATACTGTTTATTTTAATATGGAAGGAATTGATTTTACCTCTTCATCAACTAAACTTTCTAGCTCAACTCCTTTTAGGGTAGGGGACACAATTGAATTTAAAACTAGTGTGGAGGGAGTTACTTACTACTTTACATATCAAATTTCAAACATTTCAAAGGATGGCAATTCTATCTCTTTAGCCCTTATAGATGAAACAATCTCAATAAACTTTGATGAAAGTACTAAGATTGTTCCCATTTTTGACCAATATTTCAGATTCGAATTAAGTGACAATGGAAATCTAGATAAATTAAAAGTTGAAAGGAAAATAAGCGAACCTTTAATCTATGCAACATATTTAGAAGATTTGACTGAGAATACTTGGGTATTTTTCTTACAAGGACAAAAAGGACTTGGATATAAAGGAAGAATTAGTTTGATTTCTTTTGATGATATAAATAAAAAAGGTCATTTAGTGATTAATATTATACCATTTAGGAATAATATAATTGATATAGAAAGCCCAGGTTACTATGAAACTTCCGTATCTTCAAAGAGAATAGTTTCGATATCAGATAATACAGGAACAAGAGCGTATTATGTTTCTTTGGCAATGGGGAGGAAAAAGTTATGAACAATAAATCCCAATTTTTCATCTTTGCAGCAGTTTTAGTAGTGTTCTCCCTTTTTGTGATACAGTATTCCTTGATGTCATCGAGGCAAATATCTCAAACTTTAGAGGATGTCCCATTCTCAGATATACCTTACATTGCAAGTTATATTGAAAGCTCAATAAGACAAACCTCTAGAAATTCATTAGAAAATATTTATGCCACAGGAGATTTAACTACTCCTCATAGAGCATTTTCTAGTATTTATTCTGCTCATTATGAAATAGAAGAAAAAGAACTTAATTATTACTTATCCCAACTTGACGTTGGAAATGAAGTAGTTAAGTCAAGTAATATCGATTTTGATAATAATATACTATTTACGGGCCCGTCTATTTTTGAAGTAGGAAATTTTAATAGAAAAATATTGATTGGAATAACGAAAACGCAGGATAATCCAAAGATATACCAAATGCAATCAGACATAGGTAAGTTTATTGTTGAACCTTTGTACGGGGGAGAACCTAGCTCTTCAAACCCTTATGTCGTAAAAAACGAACAAAATGAAGTCTTGTTTAGAGAAGCCAATTATTCTTCTGGCTCAAGAATAATTTATAGAGAGAGGGCATATACTATTGGAGAAAGTAGAATTGCTTATGGGGGAATGAATAGCATAGAAAACAGGGCGTCTTTTATCGACAACTATTCTTTTTTTATAGGAAATGACGGTAGTAGAAACTACGTGCAAATAAGAGATTCTGGAGATAAGTTAGTTACATTGGATGGAAAATCTATCTTTTATGAAAATGATGTATTTCTATTGGGAAACTATTTAATTAAGATTAATGAGATAAATTATCTAATTAATGGACAGAAAGATGATTACGTTAGATATGTAATAATGAATATACAAATCTCCCTGCAAGAAACTGAAAAAAGAAGACAATGGTTTGATCCAATTGAAGATCCTGGTTTGCGTTATGGGCTATTAGGTTTAAACGCCCAAAAACAAAATGGATTAAAAGACTCCTTAATCTATAATGGGGACAAAGTAGTATTTACTACAATGATCCATAATGACTTGGAGGGGCCAATTTCTGATAAAGATTTTAATAATTCAAAAGATTTGGGAAGCAAACTAAACATATGGGAAATTGTAAAAGTTGTATTAATCGGAGAAGATGGAGTATTTTACTCAGAGAATTCAAGATACAAAGTTAAAATTGACAGTACAAATGATAAAATTATAGGCATATATGAGGGAAATGAAGAAAATTTGATTGATATTCAAAGGTGTGAAAGAGATATTTTGGGAAATCTAATTTGTAATTCTGCATATCCAATAGAAGAAGGTTTCAAATTTCAATTAGGCGGAGAGGAATACATAGTAAGTGACATAACGCCCCCTACTGTAAGTTTTCTAAGAAGAAATAATGGAATGCTTGACGTTAGAATAGAAAAAGATGAGAACTTAATTCAAACTGAAGCATATAAATTCGATTACGGAGAATTTAGAGTTGGCGGTAGTCTATATAGGGTATATCCTAAAAAGAATTCATTAGGATATGTCAATGCTACACTCGTTATAATAGACCCGCCATTAGGAAATGATATTGTTCTCAAGATTGGCGATCCTGTAATACTGGGCAATTATCTTGTTATTTTTGATGGTACAAACTATCTAGGATATGATGAAAAATGGCATGTTATCTTTAGGTATTTTGATATGGAATCAGAGAAAAAAAGATTCCCTGTGGGGTATACTAGATTATTTTATGGTTGGAACAATGAATATGAAGTAATAAATACTTGGGAATACAATTTTGATACTATTAATAAGAAATTGATTATAGACTCTAAAACACCAACTAATACTTATGAAACAAATTCTACTTTTATTACTCCAGAAGGTATAATTGTAAGTTTTCCATTAATCGATAATCAATTTTTCTATGAATATGATGTTTATTATCCTGCTAATGGCCAGAAGTGTTGGCTTGGAAACATTTTATGCGAGTTTGAAGTTAATTCTTTTAGCAAATATATTAGAATAAAGTATGATGAAAATAAAAATGGAACGATTGACCTAGGAGAGGGATACATCACTATCGATGAGAGTAATAAATTGTATCCTGGACAAATATTTTACTCTGGCGGCGTGGGATTTGAAATAGTATCTATAATACCATTCCATGATGATGGAAATTCCCAAATAACTTCGCCCGATGAAGTTAATAGAGTATTATTAAAAAGAGTTCCATATTATCAATATGCACCGATATTGGAAAGATCTGGGCGAGTAAATATAGATGAGTTTACAACCATTATTTCCACAAATCAATATTATGTGAGAAGACCTGGTGACTACCTAGTCTTATTCACATATTCATTTGAAATAGACGGAATAAAAAAAGAAACTAGCCAATATTATAACTTTAAAGTATATCAGTAATTAAATATAATGTTACAATACCAATAATTATTTATATGCATTAATAGAAACTAATCTTAGAGAGGAGTAAACATGAGAAAGAGAGGGGCTCTCAAATTAATTAAAAAATTAAAAGAATCAGACGTTATACTAGACAATGAACCAAAATCCAATTATGAGAAGCTCAAGAAAAAGAGTGAAGTTGATTTTTTAAAGAAAGAAGGGGTGTCATTAGGTAGATCTAGTGATTTTTCATCTCCAAAGGACGCCTCAAGCGATGAAAAGAAAGAGCTTCCTGATAAAATAAGAAAAGATATTACAGAGAATGTTTCAAAGGAAGTCGCTTCTTCTGTTGGAAATGCAACTTTTGTTATATCCGGTCCTGTCACAATACAAGGTGGTAGAATTCCTTCATTAGAAGATGAAAAGAGCGTAATAATGAAGGATCAAGATATACTTATAATACCCCAGAAATGGAGGACTCAAGACTATACAGGATTTAATGAGAGATACCCATTAATTGAACCATATGCATATGCACGAATAAAATGGGATGAAAAAATATCTAAATTAACTTATCTACTCGAAGAACCTGAACTTTCTGAAATAGAAAAAACTAGACTCAGCACAATTCAAGGGATAATCCAAGAAGAACTTGAAGTAGATTTCAAAAGCCTTCAAGAAAAGAGCGAATTAGTTGATTACCTAGAAAAAAAAGCTTTCGAAGTTGTCGATGAATTAAATCTTAAGTTAGACCCCGATACTTTTGAAAAGATTATGTATTATTTAAAAAGAAATTATATAGGTCTTGGTGCAATAGAACCTATGTTCCATGACCCCTTAATAGAGGATATAAGTTGTGATGGAACAGGAATACCAATTTATGTTTATCATGCAAAATATGGTTCTCTTCCATCAAATATAGTATTCAAATCAGATGATGATTCAAACAGTGTAATCATTAAAATGGCACAAAGATGTAATAGACATATTTCAGTTGCCGAACCTTTGCTTGATGGAAGATTACCAAATAATTCAAGGGTCCAGGCTACATTTGGTAGAGAAGTTACTCAGCATGGCCCTACCTTTACTATCCGAAGATTTAAAACAGACCCAATGACGCCCATACAATTGATTAACTATAAGTCATGCCCCCCTAGAATATTCGCATATATGTGGCTAGCCCTTGAACATTCTTATACTGCATCTACTCTAATTTCGGGCGGTACCGCGACAGGCAAGACTTCAATGTTAAATGCTCTTGCTATTTTCTTACCCCCAGAAGCAAAAATAGTAACAATCGAAGATACTCAAGAATTAAACCTCCCGCAAGAACACTGGCTACCTGAAGTTACTAGGTCTGGATTTGGGTCAACTATCGGTGAAGGAAAAAAACAGGGTGAGGTAGACATGTTTGACTTACTAAGGGCAGCACTGAGACAAAGACCAGATTATCTAGTAGTCGGTGAAATTAGAGGAGCTGAGGCAAATGTCATGTTTACAGGTATGGCAACAGGGCACGCAGGAATGGGCACAATACACGCCGATTCAATGAACGCTCTAATTAATAGGCTTACAACTAGGCCCATTAATCTTTCCCCAGCACTTCTTCAATCATTAAACATATGTTTCTTTTTAACTCATGCAAAAATAGAAGGGAAAGCCATCAGGAGAGTAAAAGAAGTAATAGAAATAACTGGAATGGATTTAAAAAAAGGGGAGCCTATTTACCAGACTGTTTTTAGATGGGACCCAGGATCTGATGAATTCACTTTTGATTCAAAAGAGAGTAGCATAGTAAAGAGGATATCGGTGTCTAGGGGGATGACACAAGAAGAAGTCTGGGAAGAAATAAACAGAAGATCCCTTGTTTTAGGATGGATGGCTGAAAATAATATAGTCAATTTTAGAGATGTGGGCAATGTAATAAAGGAGTACATGAGAGACCCCGATACAATTTTAAAAAAGATACAAAGTTGAATCTATGTTAGGTAGAAAAAAAGAAAAGGACCTTGCAGTCCAAGAAATCGAAAGATACGAAAAGAGGGGCTTCTTCATGAACTATGGGAAGATGGCCCATAAAAGATTTGGTTTTTTGGTAGACGGAAGGCTGAAGAGTTTTGAAGAGCTTCATGCACCTCTAAGAAAAGGTGACATACCGCTAAATCTTGGTGCTTATGTAAGTGCAATGACGCTTACTTCTGTAATTGCAGGTCTTATAGCTTTATTAGTTTCAATAATAGCTGTTCCATTATTTTTAGCAGAATTTATCAACTCAATAATCTCTCCAGATAAACCTGTTGATTTTACCTTTAAATTAGTATTAATTTTAGTTATTTCAATATTATCTGCTGTTATAACGTTCATTGTATTCTGGGTTTATCCGTCCTTTAAAGCTGGTGAAAGATCCAGAAAAATTAATCTTGGACTTACTAGTGCCGTTAACACAATGGCCACAATAGCAGGAACTGGTGTGCCGCCAGCCGTCATTTTTTGGTCACTTGTCGAGTTTAGAAGATATGGTGAAGTATCGCGAGAGTCCGAGAAGATTTTAAATGATATTGAAAATTTTGGTCTCGATTTAGTCCAAGCGCTTCAGAGGGCGGCCAATAGATCTCCTTCTCCAGTCTTCAGTGAACTTTTATGGAAAATGATAGCTACCATAAGAACAGGGGGTAATCTCAAGGAGTATCTATATCTTGAAGGAAACAGATTAATGGAAGCTGAAAGAATGAAAACTGAAGCCGCCATAGAAACTATTGGTTTAATAGCAGAAGCGTATGTCACAGCTCTAGTTGTAGGGCCAGTATTCATTATTATCATGACAACAATTATGGGAATAATGGGAACTCCAATGTCACAGGTGAATTTGATTAATAACCTTGTAGTCTATTTTGGACTGCCCATTGGTTATGCTTTATTCATAATAGCAATTGACCAGGTGGCTCCAAAGAGGTAATGCTGGTGAAAATTTGAGAAAAAAAAATTATAATATGTATATAACTATTGGCAGTATAGCCGCTGGGGTACTCTTAGGATTAATCGGTTTTTTCATTTTAAATCTAAGTGAACTTGCTATTGCAGGGATAGCCATTGCCATTGGACCATACCTTGTTATAAAAATGAGAGAGCAGGCTTGGATTACTGAAATAGAGGATCAATTTCCCGAATTTTTAAGGGCACTAGCAGATTCACAAGCTGCAGGAATGACTCTTCCTCAAGCAATAAAGATGGCACAGGAAGATGACTATGGGAGACTCACCGATGAGATCAAGATTATGGCTTCAAAGATATCTTGGGGGGTCCCATTTGATGAAGTTTTAACATCTTTTTCAGATAAGGTAAAAAGTGAAAATGTTCAGGGAACGGTGTCTCTTATTGTCATAGCCCACCATGCAGGAGGAAACATCATAAAGATTTTAGAATCTGCAGCAGAAAGCGCAAGAATGATGAGGGGGCTTGCAAAGGAACAGGCTTCTAAGTTGAGTCAGTATACTGGTATTATTTACATTTCCTATCTAGTATTCCTATCAGTAGTTTTCCTGCTTCAGACCCAGTTCGTGGAAGTATTCTCTGAAATTACACTTCCTACAGCCAAAGAATCAATAAGTAAAGATGCATTTAAGGTAACATTTCAAAATATGCTCATTATACATGGTGCTTTAGCGGGGCTTATGATTGGGAAGATGACTACAAACTCTTTGTTTTCTGGGATTAAGCACAGTATTATACTTACTGCTATTGGATATCTAACATTTAGATTCATTATTGGATCTAATCTAATAACTGGTCTTCTTGGATAGTATTTTTTTCTATTCCCCATCGTGTTCTAACGGCCATTCCTCTTTCAAAAGCCTTAACTTCTCGGGGGGAAAGCATTAAAGTTCCAGTTCCCAAAAGATCGTCTTTTGAGTCTACAATAAGGACTTCATCATATGCCCTAAGAGTTTTATCAATATTTAAAACAAATTTAGAAAATACATTTGCACCATCTTTAATGAAAGGTGCAGCTTCATCATCAACAATTATCCTGTGTCTAGGATTGGGGATTATATCCTTCAATCTTTTTAGCCCCTCAATATTTGGGGTAAATAGGCCATCTCTAGCCCTCAAAGTTGCGAGCATAGTTCCATTTTTATCAAAGACATATCGTATCATTCCAGTTTTTGATCTCTTAACAACTACATCATGGAAAAGTTTTTCTCCAACATTTAGCCCGAACTGATAGTCTGCAATTACTTTTACTATATCTTCATCATTTAGTTCTGGATCCCCTCTATCTTTTCTCTCTTCCTCCATTTCACATTGGCCAAAAGGATAAGTAAACTCAAGTTCCTTTGGGAATTTTCCAAAGAGTAGGTGCTCATCGTATTTTTTAGATTTGATGTCTTTTATTCTTTCTTTTGTTCTTTGAACTATTGGCCTTAAATTAGATTCTGCCCCAGTATAAAATATCGAGGATCTTTTTGTGGAGGGATCATACTCCTCTAAAATATCATAATAATCTTTGATTCTTCTATATGCAAGTAGTAATCTAGGATGGCCCCTAATTCTGCTTTCAACTAATTCAAATAAAGTTCCTTCATGGATAGCTTCTTTGATAATCTTGATTTCTTCAAAAGTAGCATATAGGTTGTGACTTGAGAGAAGCTCTAGTCTTTTTTGATCACTCTCATTAATAAGTTCTTGAGCAGTGTATTTTCTACAAACAGGGCAGTTACATGGTAAATACTTCATTTCATTAAGTTTTTTTGTACCATAAGATGTAAGATACCTTGAATCCTGTGCGTAGAGGACGTATGCAGCGGAATCAAAAAGATCGCAACCCAATAGAACAGATAAAGACAATAGCATTGGGTGACCCGCACCGAAAAGATGCACGGGCCTTGATGGCGAAAGGCTCCCTTTTACTGTAAGGATAATATCTACCAATTCACTAAATCTATATTCCATCATTAATGGAACAACACCTCCTATGGGATTTGCAGTAAAAGGTAATTTACTCATCTCTTCTGCAGATTTTTTTCTTAGATCTAGGTGAGTTCCTCCTTGGATAGTGCCATTTAGATTTAGGTCAAATTCAATTGCTTCTTTTGCCCTTTCTAGAGTTATTTCTAAATCAGAAAGAGTTTTTTTGTGGGATTCATCGGGATGAGTTGGTATATCAAGGAATGTCCCTATGTCAACTCCAATATCTTTTTGAAATTGTAATATCTCTTTGTTTTCTATTTCTATATCTCCGTAAGCCGCCATCTGAAAAGAGCCCGAGTCAGTTTCAATCACTCCGTCAAAATCGAGCATTTTGTGAACTCCCTTTTCAAGAGCGACTTCTTTGAGTTTTTGAGTTCTGTAAATAATATATGAATTTGTGATTATCATATCTGCCCCATAGTCCGTCATGTCTTTTGGGGCAATGACTATCTTGTTGGGATTAATAACTGGCATTAGAGTTGGCGTTTCTACTTTTTTTTTCCCTACCGATAGTTTTCCTATCCTCCCTAGTCCATCTTTTGCTTTTATTTCAAACATTTACCCACCCCCCACGGGAGAAAAAAGAGCTATCTCAAATCCTTTTGAAACTAAAGTTTTATCCCCGCCTGTGAAAGAATAGTCCTTCCCATTTACTATAATCCTAATCTCATCCTTTAAAAAAGATTCCTTTAAGGAGGGATATTTTTCTGAAAGAAGGTTCTTTAGGTCTCCAATTTGAATTGATTCAGATTCAATAATTTCTTCTCTTTTCAAAGTAATATCTTTTAAATCTCCAAAATAAAGAACCTTCATAAAATTAATATGCCATATGATTTTATAATCTTAACTCAAAAGGCATTCTTTCTATTTCTATTTTTCTCTTTAAGGGATCAATTATTTCTATTCCATCTTTTTTAGCCAATATAGAAAGACCCGATAAATCTTCTGTTGAACAAAGAAGATGTTGGTCTGGATGGGTGCCCGCTTCTATGCAAGAATCCAGAATTATTCTATCTCCGCACCCAAAAACTAGTTTAAGTCTTTTTGAAGCAGGATGTCCCTTCTTTAAAATTATGAGTGGAAAAGAGAATTCCCTTAGGGAGTACAATGCCGAAATCATGACATCCTTAATTTTTTTGTTATTTACTAAAGATGAAACAGCTATTATATCATCATTTCCCGTGCCTAGAACTATTTCCTCTTTGTCAGTTTCTAGAAAGAAGGATTTTCCTTTAGATTTTACTATCCCTAAAAAGTAACTATTGTGGGATAGGAATATTATCTCCTCATTACCTAAAGAAACAAGTAAATTCTTATCCAATTTTTATAACCTTGTCTGAAGAGCATTTTGGACACTTTAGGTCTTTTCCAATTCCTTTAAACTGGGCACCACATTCGGTACAAACATAGCCTTCTGGGCCTTCGGCCATATCCACATCAAAACTTCCACCAACACTACAAATATTAATCACCAATATAATTTAATAATTTTGTTTTTATATATATTTTGATTGTTCTTTAACTTTATCAAAGTTAATCTATATCCTTTTTACAGATACAAAATTAATCAAAAATTAAATTTTTTTATATATTAATATTTATAAATTAATTCTTAAAAATGATTTATTTATTAATAGATTTAATAATATTTTAATTATATTTTATAACTATATCCAAATGTGTAGTAAGCTTATAAGAATAGTATAGTAGTGTCTATTACCCCTTTATTTCTACTGGAAGTTTGTCCAGTTAATTAAATTTTTTATAAAAAGTTAGTTTCATCTGTGGCTACATTCTTCTTTATATAGAAGTTTCTGCCATTCTTTATCTATTACGTCTTGGACTTCTTTTATGAAATCTTCTGGCAAATGTCTGAATCTTCCTTGTAGCTTGTAATATTCAAGGACTTCCTTTGTCTTTTTCTTATAATTGACAGTATAGACTCCATTTTCAAATTCATACAATGGGAATATACCTGTTTCAGTTGCAAGTCGTCCTAGTTCTAAACCAAGTTCTGGCTGGTATCTCCATCCAGTTGGACAAACTGAATAAGCATGGATATAAGATGTTCCTTTGATACTCTTTGCCTTTTCTATTTTTTTAATGAAATCCATTGGGTAAGAGGGATTAACTGTAGCAGCATAAGGAATATTGTGGGCCGCTACTATCTCCATCATATTCTTTTTAGTTCTTGTTCTCCACCCACCCTTCTTACCGGCTGGATTTGTTGTAGTTGTAGCTCCCATCGGAGTGAGGCTTGAAGTTTGCATCCCAGTATTCATGTAAGCTTCGTTGTCGTAGCATACATAGATAATTTCATGTCCCCTTTCAATGGCACCGGAAAGTGCTTGAATTCCTATATCGGCAGTTCCGCCATCACCTGCAAATCCAACAACTGTAATTTTATCCTTTTTACCTTTAATTTTCAAAGCTGCTTCAATACCTGAAGCTGTAGCCGCAGTTGTTTCAAAAGCATTGTATAACAAGGGTATACTTAAACAAGTATCCGGAAATGTTCCAGGTATTGCTGCAAAGCAGCATGCAGGTATGTTCATTATTGTGTTCCTTCCTAATACTTTTAGGAGATATCTAGCAACTAGCATAGCGCCACATCCGGGGCATGCTGTGTGACCGGAATAAATAAATTCTTCAGTTGGTATACCCGCTCTTTTCATAATTACACCTTAATATCAACCCATTCTATTGGGGTATCAATTTTATTATTTTTTAAACAAGTAAAACAATTATCATAAACTCTACTTATTGTATCTGTAGTGATATCTCTACCGCCTATCCCAAGGATATAATTCTTTATTAATGGAGAATTCTTTGTCCCATACAAAGATGCTTTTAACTCAGAAAAAATAGCACCTTCATGCCCAAACGAGAAAGATCTATCAATTACCCCCACAAAAGAGGCTTTTGACAAAGCTTTATTTAATTCTTCTGAAGGGAATGGTCTAAAAATTCTCAATCTTATAAGGCCAACCTTTAATCCCTTTTTCTTGAGTATGTCTACCGTTTCTTTTACAGTTCCAGCAGCCGCACCCGAAACAATTAGAACAACTTCTGCATCCTTAGTATTATAAAGTTCTAGGGCGCCCGTATACTTTCTTCCAAATTCTTTATAGAATTCTTCTTCGATTTGATTCAATTTTGGTATTACTCTTTTCATAGCCTCATGTATCTTATACCTGAATTCAGGGTACCATTGGTGGGGCATTGAAAGAGACCCGATGCTTAGTGGATTATCTACATCTAGAGGATACGAAGATTTGTATTGTGGAAGAAACTTATCAACTAACTCTTGATCAGGAATGTCAACAATTTCTGAAGTATGGGATAAATAAAAAGCATCTAGGCCTATCATCGCCGGTAATTGGATGTCTTTGTCCTCACATAGCCTGTAGGACATAATTATTGTGTCTAGGACCTCTTGATTACTTTC
>CAZFRW010000012.1:0-29405 GCA_964521515.1 uncultured Thermococci archaeon | reverse complement strand
TCTCATTTATGTATACATAAGCTAAAGTTCTTCCAAAATCATCTTTTTTTCCTTGCATATTATCATAAGAGATATTTACCTCTTTTTTGTACAATCTTTCTTTTGTATAATTAAATGCATTAACTCCCCACTTTCTAAGGTGATTGTCTGGCAGTCCATACCATTTATCTTCATTATTTTTTGAATATGGTTCTGGAGTATCTATTCCTACAAGTCTGATTCTTTCAGTCTCTCCTGCTTTTAATATATCAATAGTGTCGCCGTCTATAACTTTTATAACTAGGACGTTTTCCCCCCCATTAGCCGGAGAATATTTTGATTTTATATTCTCCACACAACAAGTTGAAATGAGAAGAATTATAAGAAGTACAATTATTTTTTTCATATTAATCTCTTAATAATCTACTATAAAAAATTATCATTATTAAAATGATACTGCAGAACTTATAAATCTAAATTAAGATAATATTTGATTAGGGTTGGGCGCTTAATCTATTTTAGGCTTTTATGATCGTTTTCTTTTATGAAGAAGCTAGCAACACATGCAATTATCGAAGAAATCAATAAAACTAAAAATGCATTCTGGTATCCAATTGCAGTGTAGGATTCACCTATTTTTCCGTTCAATTCTAAAATATAGCCCATAAGTGGCTGATATAACGCCCCCATTAAAAAGGGGAAAAAGTTTGCGACCCCTACAGATGTTCCAGCAATTTCAATTGGGAATAGATCTTTTATTAGGGCATAACCAATTGCAATGCTACCTACAGAGAATATTCCAATTCCTAAACAAATTAGATATAATCCTATTGTCGGTATAGTCGATACCCAAAAATAAAGGAATATCATTATCACTAACAATATAACACTTGATACGTTAACTACAATTTTTCTTTTCTTAATAATTCGATCGGATAATAACCCCATCAAGGGGCTCCCAATAATCATACCTACAGCTATCATAGATAATACCCTACTAGCTTCAACTTTTGTCATTTGGTATATTTGCATTAGATAGGGCCCACCCCAAAGACCCCCAAAAGCTAAGTATATGGCCATAGTACAGAACATCCATATAGATGCGGGCCAGTAGTATTTTAGGCTCAATACTTTAATTACACTCTTTAAAATTGGAACTTTTGATTGATTTGATTTGATTTCTTCAACGACTGCAGGCATTCCAAGCAATGGCACCTCAGGATCCTTTGGCAGGGAATCTTCAACAACTACTGGCATTCCAATTTCTTGGGGAGAGTTTCTTACAAAAAACCAAATCAGTAGTGCCAGAACTAATGTTATTACGCTTGTAAGAATAAATGGCATTCTCCAACCAACAGCATTTGATAATAGTGCTAGTGGTACTGTTGATACTAAAAGTCCTATGCCCCCTATAGCTATTAAGAATCCTGTCATAGTTGCAAATTCTTCACCTTTATACCATTGAGATAATATTTTAAGAGCACAAACGTATAAAGTTGAAACCCCAAGCCCTACAAGCACTCTTCCGAAAATAGCAGTAGAGATGTTTGAGGATAAACCTAGTATAAAAGATCCGATTGATGCTATCAAAAAGAATAAAGTAATTGTTTTTCTAGATCCCCACGAATCCGATAAAATTCCTGTGGGGAGTTGCATTAACGCATAAGGGTAGAAATATCCCGATGCTAATAATCCTATCAAGACAGCCCCCGCTTTCAAATCAGACATCATATCTATTGCAACAACTGCAGGAGCAACCCTATGAAAGAAGGCTAAAAGATAACCGAAACCTAAGACCAAAAAAACAAGTAATCGGTATGCTTTGAAGTCAAGTTTTGTTGAATCCCCCATCGAATCACGTATTTAGACAAGATATTGATTAAATTATAAAATTATCTATTCTTAAAGATATTAAGATTTTAAATCAAATCAAGTTCTATTTCTTCAAACTCTCCAAGGTCTTTATTTTTTTTCACTCTATTCCAATGAAAGTATCTTCCGTTCATAGCTATATATACTCCAATAGGTAAAGTTTGAACAAATGCAAGAGCACTACCCAAATTAAACAATCCATCAGAACTACCAAATTTGTATGGAATCATTGCACCAGTTAGGACTATAGTTTTATTATTAATCATACCCGCAAGAAGTTTTGCAGTTTCTATCATGGTGTCTGTACCATGAGTTATCAGTATTTTGTTCTCTTTCGCATTTTTGCAGTTTTCAAGGATAACGTTCCTATCTTCATCTGTCATATCAAGACTATCTATCATCATCAAAGTTCTAATGTCTAATGAAACTCTGCATCTACCCATGTCTAGCATCTCATGTAGATGCGTATCTTTGAAAAATAGCTCTCCTTTGATCTCATTATATTCTTTATCAAAAGTCCCGCCGGTGACAAATATCTTAATTTTCATATTATTTCATGGGAGGTTAAACTTAATAAATATAATTAACGCATAGGTTATAGTATCTCCTAGTAATTAGATGAAAGGTGTATGAATGTTAGAAAATGAGAAAATATTTGTTATCCATAAACATGATGCTACTCGTCTTCATTACGATTTTAGATTAGAGATAGATGGCGCATTAAAGTCTTGGGCAATCCCAAAGATCCCGCCAACTGAAAAAGTCATAAAAAGACTTGCTGTATTTACTGAAGATCATCCTTTAGAGTATGCTACTTTTGAAGGCACTATACCAGAGGGCCAATATGGAGCAGGAAAAGTAGAAATATGGGACAAAGGAACATTTTCACTAATTGAAAATGAAAAAGGCAAGATAGTCATAACTTTAAAGGGTAATAGGCTTAAGGGGAGATACTGCCTTATCCAATTGAAAGACCAAGAGAAAAATTGGCTATTTTTCAAATGTGAATAATAAAAAAATAGATAATAAATACTATATATACGCCAATAGTCCCATTAATCCATGTATCAATGCAATCACAATTGAAACAATTGCAATAGCCCTATGGGTTTTAAAATGACTTTTTATTTTTCCTTTAAATATTGTAGATATTGAAACGGCAATCAAAAAAAGGATTATAGCCATTATGCCTAAATATATTATAAAAGGATATCCAAAAATTGGGTAATAAGATATTTGATTAAACATAGTTTTACCTCGTTACTAAATTTTTTAATTATTTATAAATTTTTTCAAAAATATCCTCCTTCTCTAGCAAATAAAGTATTTCCTCTCCAAAGACCTGACAGAGAATAACCCCTAGACGCTTAATAAAAAAACTTTTGGATTTGCCTTAATAAGTTTTGTTTACTTTATACTTGTAATCATAATCCAATTATGATTAAACTTAGCTATTGATTTTTCGACGTCTAAATCTATTCCTGCGTTGATTCCTGAAATTGCAAGAACTTTCATTATTATGCCCAAGGAATAAGCGATTTCATTCTTCGAAGTTATATTTATCCATTCATCAAAATATCTTTGTTTTACCCACGCATCTTCTGAGATTATAGTAAATCCTGAATTTTTAGTAAGAGATAATATTTCACTTTTTGGCATCATTTTAACATGAGACGGGTCCCGTATTTTCTCAAGGGCATTATGTATTTCGGCTTCACTCTTTTTTTCTGATGAGATTATATCTACAATAATTGCCTTTCCACCAACTTTTAATACCCTGTACATTTCTGACAATACCTTTTCAACATTTGTAAAATGATGTAAAGTTAGTCTAGTCACTATTCTATCAAACGAATTATCTTTAAAGGGTAGGTATTCAGCATCTCCTATCAAGAAAACTGCATTTTTGCTAGTCCTGCATCTTACTTTTGCCTTAGTAGTCATCTCTGGGGTTATGTCAAAACCTATTATAATCTTGGAAAAAGGCGCAATACAAGAAGTTAAAATACCAGGGCCGCATCCTAGATCAAGAACGGTCATTTGATTTTTTACCTCTAAAGAGTTTTTTATTTTTTCTGTTATCTCAGCATCAGTGAAGATTTTAGAGGATTCTAAAGTTGAAGACTGTTTAGCGAATTCTTCTTTAATTATCTTTTTGTGAGATTCATCTGTCATAATGTCCACGATTACTGACTTTTTAATTAAATATCACTACGCTTTTAAATAAATTGTTATTAGATTTCTTAGGTGATGATATGGAAGATATTGTTGTAGTTGAAACTTCTCTTGGAAATTTTGAAATCGAATTAGATGCCAAAAAGGCACCTATAACAGTTGAAAATTTCTTAAAGTATGTACAAGATGGATTTTACGATGGTTTAATATTCCATAGGGTAATAGATGATTTCATGATCCAGGGCGGAGGTCTCGATCCAGATATGAAAGAGAAATTGACCAATGCCCCTATAAAAAATGAAGCGACTAACGGACTTAAGAATAGCAAATATACGATTGCAATGGCAAGAACAAGTATTGTTGATAGTGCAACTTCCCAATTTTTTATTAATGTAGCAGATAATTCTTTCTTAGATCATGTTGACAAAACTCCACAAGGATTTGGCTATGCTGTTTTTGGGAAGGTAGTAAAAGGAACAGAAGTAATTGATAAAATCAAAGAAGTTCCTACAACATCAAAGAGAACTTTTGACGACAATATACATAATGACGTCCCGAAGGAAGTTGTTTTAATCAAAAAAATGTATGTCAAAAATTAATTCTTTTGTTTTCTTTTTACTTTTAGGAAATAAGCACGTTTTAATTTAGTCTTTTTATTACTTAATTTTTTAATATGAACTTTTGAGCTTGGTTCTTCGTCAACGAGATTTGCAACTCTTATTTTGTCACCTTCAGATTTGTAAGCTAGGGACAAGTGGCCATATCTATCATTTTTTTCTTTTGTATGGATTATTGCAACATTCTGTGTTTTGCCTGAAGGTTTATCTTCTTCAAGCCACTCTTTAATTTCTTTAGGTTGGGGTTCTGCCTTGACTTTTAACTCTTTTACTCTAGGGTCTTCTCTCAAGGCTTTTCGGTATTTCAGAAAATCTGAAACTCCCTCCTTCTTTGTTATTTTAAGTTTTCTAGGATTCACTTTCTTTTTAGTTCCAGTTATCTTTTGTAAATTATGCAAAGCTTGAATACCACAATCCCAATCTTCTTTATTATTATTCCAACGTATCCTTTTTCTGGATTTCATATTATCCCTTTGATTCTTACTTGACTAAGATATATTTAGATATACATTTCTAATTAATAATAATCTTATTGTTTTTAGTCATATATAATATTAATAACTTATTTATATATTAGTCTAAGAAACTTTTTAATCTCAAGTGAAGAAATGAAAAAATCAGATTTAAATTATTTTATTGATATCGGTCTGGGTATATTCTTCTTCATTAGCTTTGTTACCGGTATTTTAAAATTCAAAGAAGTATTATTATTTTTTGCTCGATTTAATATTTATTTTTTTAACTATTGGCTAAATTTTATTCATGATATAGTTGGGGTTTTGATGGGCATATTTGTCTTTATTCATTTGATACTTCATTTTAAATGGATTAAAACGATGACTAAAAAATATTTATAATTACACAAATCTTATTAACAAAAAAAATATATGGAATATAGGTTTTCACATGTCGTTTAAGAATCTTAAAGATGTCGAAGAAATAGATATCTTACCAAATATTAAAGTTAAATTTATTCATTCAAAAAACATGACATTTGCTTACTGGAGAATAAAAGCCGGTGCTATATTTCCTGACCATTCTCATGTCCATGAACAAGTTGCAACTATGCTTGAAGGAGAATTTGAATTCAAAGTTGGAAATGAAAAAAGAATAATGAAACAAGGAGATGTAGCAATAGTTCCGCCCAATGTAAATCATTCTGGTATCGCATTGACGGATTGTAACATCATAGATGTGTTCTTCCCCACCAGAGAAGATTATGTAGAGCTGACCAATAAAAATAAGAAAAAATAATATTTTATTAATCTAAGTTGATTCTTCCACTGCCTGTTCTAATGTGTGGGGATTCAAGCGAATCAGAGGATCCTAGGCCCCATATTATGTTTATGCTTTGGCCTTTAGTAAATGCCTTATCATATCTATCTCCTGTGTTCATTTTGCGTTTGAATTCTACAATTGTGAATCCATTTCCCTCGCTGGAAGCTGTTTCAATTAGGTCATTTGTTCCGCCAAGTTGTTGGTCTGGTGGGTGGGGGCCAAATGCTCCTGTAGAATATACGTCAAGAAGTGTAGGTGTCCCACCACTTATCCATCCAAAAACCATATCCGCATCTAACATTGAATATGTAGGTTCAAATCCTATTGAGACCCATCCTGAAGTCTGACCTTTGATAGCCATGAATAAATACTCGTTATCATTATACCAATATACAGAAAATCTTCCATTATCAAATTCTCTGCTGTTCTTGTATTCATTTTGTGTAATAATGCCATCTGCCTTCCATAACGCTGTTTGAGGAGTTGTAGGTTCTTCTTCTGGTTTTTCTACAGGCTGCTCTGGAGTCTTAGATTCTTCAACAAGTGGAGTTTCAGTCGGTGTTGTAGGTTTTGTTTCTGTAGCGCATCCTGCTAATAGCAATATAGCAAATAAGGCTATCCCAAAAAAAACTATTTTCTTAATATTATACCTCCTTTATATTTGCTTATGATATGGGTTGTAATATATAAAAATGTTATCTCTATTATTTATAAGATAGAAAAGAGAGCGCAATATTAAATTAATCAATAAAAAAATGCACAGTTTGTCGCTTCACTGAATTATGTGAAGGCCCTAGTTTGTTTCGACGTCTCGAAACAATCTAAATCCAAGGAGACAAAAGAAAAGAACATGAAGCATGTCTTTTCTTTCCTTCAAACGCAGTGTTTGATTAAGGATTTGACCATGACTAGAGCTTATTCTCAAAAGATTACAGGGCTTTTATAACAAGATTTTTGAGGTCTTGATATAATAAAGCTAAGCAATCATGAGAGAGTTACTTCAGCATTAGTCCAGTGAAGTTTCGACCTGTGCAATACTAGGTAAGATCCTTTGATTATTTAAAACTTTCCGTTATAAAATATTAATAATTTTAAAAAATAGTTTTTTATTATTGATATTATTTAATTTTTAACATGAATTGTTAGTTAATAATTTATAATAAATTGAAACTAATAACTAAAAAAGATAAAGTGTTGTTAATCATTATATTCCTTTTTACCTACAAGTATATATTTCTATATAGAAAAATTATTGAGCACGGAAATATGCCCTTCTTTTTTCAATCCGATTTATTACTTGATTGGCACATTGAATATATTTTTAAATTAATCCGACCTATAGTTATAGGGAGTATGGAAGAATTTAAAGTTGAAAAGGACATTGAAAGCATACTGCTTCCAAGCGAAGAAGTATTATACGCTGCACAACAGTCGAGAGTTAAGAAGGGCGGCTCTTTTATAACTCCGGCCAAGATCTACATAACAAACTGGCGTATTATTTTTAGAGATCCTAGCATGTTAGGATTAAAGAAATTTGTAAATGATTACCACTTTAGAGATATATCCAATGTGAGGATGAAAAAAGGTGTTCTTTCAACTGAAGTCTATCTAAACAGCAGATTTGAGTCAGATGAAGTTATTATTTCTGGTCTGTCACATGAAGATGCTGAAATCATTGTAAGGCTTATACGAAACGGTATATACGGAAATTTTTCTCAAAAAGAAGATTATGAATCTAATATTAACTTAAACTATCCCGAAAATATAGACGATCATGCAGATATCAAAGAGGATGCAACAGAAGAAATTATCTCTAATCTTGAAAGATTAGACGAATTACGAAAATCTAATGTAATAAACTTAGAGGAATTCAATATTCTTAAAAAAAGAATAATTCAAGAAAATTCAAATAAATCTAGATCCGAGGATGTGGGTATTGGAGTAAATATCGAAGAAGAGTCAAAATATTGCAAAGATTGTGGGAACGTTCTAGATTTTACAAAAGAAGGTGAGTACAGAGGGGACTACGTTAAGTTTTACAAATGTAATTTTTGCAATAAAACATATGCAAAAAAGCTAGGTAGGGAAAAAAATGAATTCTAATTATGAGTGTGATGTTCATGGAATACCTATGGATGAGCTAGGGCAGAAACAGATTTCAAGTAATCTTATCCTCAGAACTTTTAGATGCCCAGTATGTGGGCGAGAAAAGAAGTTTGTTGAGTATGGGTGGACTGGCTAGAAAATTCATCTAATCTCTGGATTTAGAAGATTTAATTTTTCAAGAAATAATTTTTTTAACAGCCGTTAATGGCATCTGAGTCTTAATAGAAATATTCTCTTCAGAGAATCCTAGCAGATGAAGTCTTTTTATTACTTCAGTCATGGGCTCAGCCACTTCTATAATAAATTTATCAGGATCATATATTCTAAAAACTCTTTGCCCCCATGATTCTTCTTTGATTTGGTGAATTATCTCGACATTTGATAATAGTATCTTTTCCCAGATGAATTCAATATTGCTAGTTTCAAAATAAAGTTCAACGTTATTTGGGCATTCTTTATCATTATATCTTTTATTTTGAAATATTATTTCTTTCGCACGATTTTTCTGCCATATTGAAAAAGCTTCTTTAAATATAATATTTTCTCCAAAATCCATGTCAACTTCGAGAGAGAATATATCTTGGTAGAATTTTTTTGAAACTTCTATATCTTTAACAAAAATTACTGGCATTGAAAAGTTGATTTTCTTCATATATAATCTAAATAAAAGATATATTTACGCTTTCTCATTAGGTAAACTATATAAAATACTTTTACCAATATAGTAAGATGGAAAAAGAATTTAGTAGAATAATAACGCCTGTTGACGGTTCTGAACCGTCAAAGAGATCTGCAAAAAAAGCAATATATTTAGCAAAGAAAATGAACATCGAGCTAATCGCACTATACGTAGTACATGTACCTTTAAGTGCTTATGTGGGGCCACCTTATTCGCCCGTAATTTATACCGACGATACGGAGATCAAAGAGATTAGAAAAAAGATGAAGAAGGAAGGGGCTCTTTTATTGGACGAAATAGAGCAAATGGCTTCTAAATCTGGATTAAAAATTACTAAAAAAGTAATAGAGGGTTCTCCTGATGAGGAAATTATCAAGATATCAAAAAAAGACGATTTAATCGTGATGGGGGCAAAGGGTATATCTGCAATTGATAGGATATTTTTAGGCAGTGTTTCTGAGAAAGTACTGCATAATGCAACTTCATCAGTTATGATTGTGAGATAGTGATGTTTTAAACTCGACATTATCTAAATATATTGTTAAAAACAAAACGATATATTTTTAAAAGAGTTGTCTATTTCCAAATCAACTGCGCAAAAGATTTATCACCTTTTCCTAATATTTTGTGCGGGGCATGTGGGGAGTGCAACCCCCACATGATCAATACAATTAAAATTTTAAATAGATTTCTTTATTATTTTTTTATGAAGAATTATAAAAAAGAACTATGGTTTAATACAAAAAGTAAAGTTGAATTTGTCAATATAACCTCCCTAGTAGAAGATGCTTTGATTGAGAGCAAAATAAAAGAAGGGTTGTGTCTTGTAAATGCGATGCATATTACTGCTAGTGTTTTCATAAATGACGCAGAATCAGGATTACACCAGGATTTCAAAGACTGGTTAGAAAAAAATATACCGCACAATCCTGAACTTTACAGGCACAATAGAACCGGTGAAACAAATGGTGACGCTCACATCAAAAGGCAGTTTATGGGTAGAGAAGTTGTTGTAGCTATAACAAATGGAAAGCTTGACTTTGGACCTTGGGAAGAAATCTACTATGGTGAATTTGACGGACAAAGAAAGAAGAGGGTATTAATAAAAATAATTGGAGAATAACTAAATTAATACCTCTTTTTTATAAAATATTTTATACCTATGCTAATCGCTATCAATAATGCAATAATATCATCTATCCAACCAACTATTGGAATGAAATCCGGTATTAAATCAATTGGGCTTATAACATAAATCAAACTTAGAAAAAAGAATACTATTGCAGCTATTGATTTTGGCTCTTTTAATAAGGATCTGCCTTCGTTTTCCATACGACATTTATTCAATTAATTTATTTATAAGAATATCTCTCTTTAAAATAATACACAAAGAATTAAAAAGGACTGAATAAATCCAAACTTGGAGACTAAAAAATGTCATTACTGCCAAATGGTGAAATTGAAGAAAAATATCCTAAATCAACCTCTAAATCTGAAAATTCTGGGGAGTATATGAAACTACCAACGTTGTTGCCTCCTAAAGATTTTAGAGAAACTAACTCCAAGTCTGACAGACTTCAAAAAATAAAATTAATTTTAGTTTTGATTATATTCATTATATTCATTGTTTTTCTGCACCTTACTAGGATTGGCAGGATCAGTACCTGATTTTTTATATCCTTAATTCAACTCTTGGAGAATACAAGTACAGTTTTGCCATTGCCGTCAATTAAACTTAATTTATTTCCTTGAATCTTGTAAGATTTAACTGATTCTAGTCTTTCAAAGTAAGTTTGCTCTTGTTGCATTACCCCTTGATTAGTGCAGTTCATCTTTGTGGCGCCTATCAGTCCGAAAGACAAAGAGTTTTTTTCGACCGTATATTTAGCAAAAAAGCTGTTGCAACCCGATGATCCAGATATTCTCCCATCTTTAAATTCAAGCGTCATCTTGGTATTTGCAATTGGACTTACTAGATTGTTTAAACTGCTCAAGTAACTATCCAATTTCCACGAGGTTCCTTCAAAATCTATTGTAGTAGTTTCAGTTCCACATCCACTAACTAATATTGAAATAAATAATACGATTCCAACTAAAAGTATTTTATTTTTCATATTCCTATCTCCATTATTATTCATTATTATTTTTATTTTTCTATATATAATATTATCCATATAGTATATTTAATTTATCTAAACTCTTTTTGTTATCTAATAGTTACCTATTTAAGCACAAAATATAATATAAATTGTGCTATGACCAGTAAGGAAGATTACAATAAATTACTTCTTTTTTTATACCAAGAATTAATTAAAGAAAAAAAAGACGGAATTAGTCCAAAAAATGTTGTTCAAGAGTTTGAAGACTGGTCACCTGAGCGAATTAACAACGCTTATGTATATCTAAGGGACAATCATTACTTAAAGTTTATATCTTTACCATCAAATTATAATGGCGTATTTGATTTCTGGATTCAGGGTCTTTATCCATATGCAATTAAACTTGTAGAAGATGAATTAGAAAACAAGAAACAGGAAAAGTTACGCGGGATATTCAATGAAAAACCTTGGGAACCAATAAAACTCATAAAAAAAGACGAAAATAAAACTATATTTTTAGAGGCTTGTATCGGGTCAGATTTAATAATAATAGGGGATACCAATATACCAGTAAATAAAGGTAATGTAATTGAAAGAACTTTAGAAGTTGAGAACCCCGAAAGATTCATTGTCTTAGATAATGGATTAAAAAACGAGAAAGATGGCGTACCTAGCCACTATAAGGTAAAAGTAAAAAAAGAGTAAAATATTTAATAACCTAGATCTTTCTTAAATATATTATTTTTGAACTGCATTTGAGATTATTTCTTTTACTCTCCCAACTTCCCCACTTGTAAGGCGGACTTTAATCCCATGTGGGTGGGTATGAGAATTTGTAAGTATGTCTTTTACTACGCCATTCGTTAGTTTTCCAGAACGTTGGTCTTGTTTTAGTACAATAGATACTTTCATTCCTGGTTTGATATCGCTTCGGTTATTTCCATTCATAAATGTTATCTCCGATTTATCATGTCATGCGCTTAAGATTTAATTATACTTGATTAGCATATATCCTTCTTATAAGATTAAGTAGTGTATTCAATTAATAATAAATATCTGAAAATTTAATTGTTTAGTGATTCTATGGACATTATTAAAGAATTCTCAGAAAACGATAGATTTGCAAAAAACCTAGGGATAGAACTAATTGAAGTGTCAGAGGGCAGTGCAAAAGCAAAAATGAAAATAAAAGATGTTCACCTTAATTCAGTTAATACCGTGCACGGTGGGGCAATATTCACCTTGGCAGACTTTGCCTTTGCAATTGCAGCAAATACTCATGGAAACATTGCTGTCGCTTTAAATGTAAATATTTCTTTTTTAAAAGCAGTATCTGAAGGAACTTTGATTGCAGAGGCAGAAGAAGTTTCAATAAATAGAAAAATTGCAACTTATATGATTCGGGTATTAAACGAGAATAATGAACTGATAGCGACATTCCAGGGTATGGCTTACCGAAAAGAAAAATCTTTGAAATAGCTGTTAAATGATTAACTTTTTAATAACTAATCCATTTTAGATATTGGTGATACTATCCCTTTTGTAGAAATTTATTTGTGGAAAGAATTTACAGATGAAAAGAAAAATGAAAAATTGATTAAAGAAGTGTCAAAATGTGTAAGTGAAATAACTGGTGCACCTCTGGAGGCAGTTGAAATCTTAGTTACTGAAATACCAAAGGCTAACTGGGGCAAAGGTGGTATTCCAGCTTCAAAATGGAATAAATAAGCAAATCAAAATGATAATTGAATGGTGCACAACATGCTGATAGACGTTTCTTTAAAATTGGTAGAGGGAATGATTTTCCGAAAAGGGTCTCCTCCGCTCTCCATTAATAATTTTAAATGCTTTCATGAGTTAGAGGGAAACTATGCCACTTCAATTATAAACACCCCTTCACACATAGGGACCCACATAGATGTTATTAGCAAAGATAATGTAATAGACATCGATAGGTTTATAGGTAGAGGTATTTTAGTTGATATTTCTAAGATTAAAGAAAGTCCAATTAAAATGGATCATATCAGTAATCAATTTTCAGTGAAAAAAGATGACTTTGTTTTTTTCAAAACAAATTGGAGTAAATACTTAGGGGAAGAGGAATACTTTGATCATCCTGAGATATCCTTTGAAATCCTCGATTGGCTTATAAAAAAGAAGGTAAATATGGTTGGGATAGATGCCTTGGGATTGGGTAAGGGTAAAAATCATGGGGTGTATGATAGATACTTAGTTGACAAAGGAATATATATAATTGAGAATCTTAATAACTTGGGATCAATCAAAAAAGAAATTTTCAAAGTTTACTGTTTTCCCTTAAACATTGAAAATTTAGAGGCTATACCTGCGAGAGTCATTGTTGAAGTGTGAAGATAAATTATTTATTTTATTTCAATAAGGTTATATTCCTTCTTTCCTAAGCCTATACTCTCACCATAATGAAGTATGTACCTACCTCGCCTAAATACAGTCCTGTTCTCTCTTTGGGATAATTTATCAAGACAAGCCATATCAATTGCTACTGGATCTGTCGATGCAAATATGCCTAAATCTCGTACAAAGGGTTTCATATTGTGTCCTTCACAATCACAATTCTTAGTTATGTTCAGGGCAAATGAGATGTAGATAATCTCTTTATCTTTTTGAGCTGCATAAGCGTATTCTGCCATTCGTTCATAAAATTTCTTTGATATAGATCCAATCCAATTAATTTTTATTGTTCCATGAGGACAAACTGATATACAGGCTGCGCATCCTATGCATTTTTTCTTGTCAATTCTAGAGAATAAACCAATATTTATTGCATCGGTAGGGCATTTTTTTGTACATGTCTTACATTTTTTGCATTGAAGAAAATTAATTATTGGCACGGTATTAGCATGTTGTTCAAGTTTTCCCCCTCTTGCAGCACATCCCATTCCAAGTTGTTTTATAGCCCCTCCAAAACCTGCTCCAATATGTCCTTTAAAATGGGATAGAACTATCATCTGTTTCTGTTTTGATATTTCTTTAGCTATTTTGCATCTATCAAGATTCTTCATTCCAATTTCTACATCTTCATATTCTTCTCCCATATCTCCATCGGCTATAACAATCGGGAGTTGAGTAAATCCATGTTTTAAGGCAAGCTTGATATGACTTTTCTTTGTTGTCCTCTGTCCCCTATACAAAACATTTGTTTCAATGAAGAATGGCTCAACTTCATTTTGTTTTAAGTAATCTATTATCCCATTGTAGTTATCGGATTTGATAAAAGTAAGATTTCCCTTTTCTCCAAAATGAACTTTTAGTGGAATCTCCTTAACTAGATCAATTCCTTCGTCTTTAACGATTTTTTTTAGTAATTCCTTAGCCCCATTACTTATTTTTTCAGTTTCTAAATAAGAAGAAATCGGAATAAAATAAACATTTGTCAATAAGTCACCTGTAAGATGTGAAAAGGATAAATTAAGTATTTTTAATACTTTCTGTTAATCAAACTAATCTAACTTGATAATGTCAAAGTCTATATTCTTATAAACTAAGAAACTAAAGTTCATCAAACAATCTAAAGGTGAAATATTTGGCATTAAGAGAAATGACACCATATAGAAGATTTATGTCCGCTATAAATGGTGGGCGGGTCGATAGAGTCCCTGTAATGACATTTTCTAATTATTGCAAAGAATTAATGGTCTCAACAAAAGTTACCTGGCCAGAGTGTCAGACTGATTCAAAGATTATGGCAAAGTTTCAAGAAGGGAGGTATACCATTTGGGGAATCGATGTATTATATTCGCACAACGATTTAGTTTCTGAAGCAACTATGTTAGGTGCAGAGATTGATCTAGGAACTGATGTAAGACACCCATCAGTACCAAAGCATGTACTTGAAAATACTGATCCAACAAAATATAATATACCAAAAGATGTTTTATCTAAGGGAAGAAATCCAATTGTCGAAGGTTCAGCAAAGATTCTAGTTGATAAATATGAGAAATGTGTGCCCGTTCTAAGGGCAGTTACAGGACCAATGACAATTGCAGGACACCTTTGGGGAGTAGACAGAATATTAATGTGGTCAAAGCAAGACGAAAAGAAGTTTGAAGCATGTCTTGATATTTGTACTGATCTTTGTATTGAAATTATTAGAAATTCCGTAGACTCAAGCGGTGCAGATGGATTTTACATGCCTGATCCCACAGCGTCGGGAGACTTGCTAGATCCAAAAGATTACCAATATTTCCTTGAACCAAGATATAAGAGAATGACAAAAGAAACAAAAGATGTTGCTTCTATACTACACATCTGTGGTGACACAAGAGGTTATATGGACAGAATTCCTCATTCTGGATTTGACGCATTCTCATTTGAAGCTCCAGGTACATCTGTTAAAGAGGCTGTAATGGGCCTTGGAGACAGAGTTACACTAATCGGAAGTGTAGAAACTATTCCCGTAATAATGCAAGGCTCAACTGAATACGTATATTCCCAATCTAAAAGGGACATTGTCGATGGAGTAAATATACTAGCGCCTGCATGTGGCACCCCTCCATTTACACCAAATGCAAACATACATGCAATGTTAGAAGCTAGCAAATCAATAAAATAATATTTATTTTTCTATTAATAATTTTTCTATCGATATAATGTTAAGTGGGCAGGAATCTATTGCCGCTTGTACGCAATCTAATAAACTATCATCTACTTCACCTTCAGAATCATTTTTGCCCCTATATTCTTTAGTTATTTTAGAGCTGTTCCCTTGGTCTATAATAAAGACTTTTGGACAAGTTTCGGCACAATTTCCACATAAAATACATTCTTCTTGTTTTATCTGAACTTTCATTATAATCACAAAAAATATTTGAACAGTCCTTTTATAAATTTTCATGTTAGATCGAGGATAATAATTAATATAAAGTAAAAATAATGAATTATTATCATGTGTGATAAAATGAAGATCGGTTTTATCGGAATTGGTGTTATGGGAATGCCAATGGCCTCAAATATTTTAAAATCTGGATATCCGCTTATGTGTTATAGCCGCACAAAGGAAAAATTATCTGATTTAAAAGACAAAGGGGCTTTAGTTGCTCATTCAGTTGACGAATTAATTAGGTGGGCGGACACAATAATATTTATGTTAACAACTCCGGATGTAATAGACTCCACATTGATAGAAAATATAAAAGATCCAACTATTTATGAGGGTAAAACTATCATCAACATGGGGACAATATCCCCCTCTTTTTCAACTAAATTAAAAGAACAGTTAAGCAAATACAATGCAAAATATGTCGATGCACCCGTCTCAGGATCAAAAAAACCAGCCGAAGATGGAAAGTTAATTATCTTAACTAGTGGAGATCCTATATTAACTGAAACTCTTAATCCTTTATTCAAAACTATGGGCAATAAGGTAACATACTGCGGTGAAATCCCAAAAGCATCAATGATTAAATTATCTGTAAATCTGTTGATACTTCATATGATGGAAGGATTTTCTGAAATGATTAATTTTGCAAAGAAAGGTGGAATTGACCTAAATTTTCTCTTTGAAATAATACTTTCAGGTCAAGTATCAAACGACCTTTACAGAATGAAGTACAAAAATTATATTATGGGAGAGTTTCCAGTCCAAGGATCTGTTAAGAATGGTATCAAAGACCTTAAATTGATAACAGAAACAGCTAAAGAAATTGGGGCATACCTCCCACTTACCAATCTAAATCTTCAGATGTATCTTAAAGCTAAAGAGATGGGTCATGACGAAGAAGATTTTTCAGCAATCATAAAAGTTTTAGAAGATTGATATGAAAAATATTTACATTCTTTTCTTAATTGCTGTTTTAGCAAAAGTTGAATCTGTTGAAAATAGTAAATATGTAAGGCCTAGATCAAGACTTAAGAAAGGAGAAGGCGTGTTAATCGGTATTATTATAGGCATTCTCATTGGGATTGTCATTAGTATCTTAATTAATCATTTCGTATTCATCGTTATAGGTCTTGCATTTGGGCATTATATTGGACTTTCAATAGAGGCTTTGGCATGCCCATCTACAACAAAAGAGATATTGTCTTATAGAAAATACTCTTTTATAGTAACTATCGTTGCTATAGCAAGTATAATATACCTAGCTTTTACAAATTAATTTTTATTAAGTTGCTTTACAATAAATATATATAACTAATATTTTAAGAAGTTATATGGGCATTAACAAATATCTGGGCAACTTAGGACTATTTTTAATTACAAAAAATCCTTTGACAATACACATTATAAAAAAATTGACTGTCAAGTGTGAATCTTGCAATTCTTCTGTTTTAGAGCAGTTGATGGGAAACCCAAAAACAGGAAAAGATGTAAAATTATGTGATCGATGCAATGCTACCTATAGATTTTACAAACCTTTTTTTAATTTCATTATCAAGAAAAATAATGGATCTGGTCTAGATTTCTTTATATCATTTTCTAAGCTCAATGATAACTATTCTGTTCCTTCTTATTCTAAGGGCCTTATTTCTATCCTAAGAGGGATTATGGAATATGGATTAAGAAAGCCAATGGTTTCAGGTTCCCCTTTGTCTGTAGTTCTTGAGATTTCTAAAAAATGTAATCTCGATTGCAGTTATTGTTATATAAACAAGGTAGGGGGGCACGACGAACTAACAACTGAACAATGGCTATCAATTATAGACAAACTAGATGAAACTGGTGTTTCAGCATTATCCTTTTCCGGAGGGGAGCCTTTAGTAAGGAAAGATCTTTTTACTCTAATAGATTATGCAAATAATAAGGGCTTGAGTACATCCCTTGGTACAAATGGGACAATGATTGGACAAAAGAATGCAAAAAAACTCTATGACGCAGGACTTAAGTATGTAGAGATAAGCCTCTTTAGTTCAAATGAGGAAAAAAATGATTTACATAGAGAAAAGGGTTCATTTATGAAATCTATCGAGGCGGCAAAATATTGCAAAGAAGTAGGATTGGCTGTGGGTCTGGCTATTACAATGACTAACCTCGTAAAAGATGAAGTTGAAGATTTTTTAGAGCTTGCCAAATCCCTTAATTGTGATGTATGTAGCTTTTTTAATTATATTCCTATGTCAAAGGGTAATGATCCATTAGAAATTAGCAGCATAGAAAAAGAAAAATTGATCAGTGAAATGCTAGTAAAAAGAAGACAATATGATAAATATTTCAAGGAAATTACAATACTCCAGGCACCGGAAGTTGCAAGACTTCACTATGCAGTTCAAAATGAAGAAAAGTCAGAACTAAAACAGATAGGATTTACTAAGTTTAAAAAATCAGAGTATTTACTTGATTACGTTGGTGGATGTTTTGCCGGAAGATTCATAGTTGCCATAACTAGTTCGGGGGACATTCTACCGTGTCCATTTTTTAGGATTAAACTAGGGAACATTTTTACAGATGATATTTCAAAGATTTGGAGGGAGAATCAAAATTTGGCTTTGTTGAGAGACAGGAAGAATCTGGAAGAAAAATGTGGAAGCTGTAAGTATAAGGTTTTATGCGGGGGATGCCGGGCAAGGGCGTATGTCGAATCAGGCAATGTAATGGGCGCTGACCCTTCTTGCCTATCTTCTTAATTTAATTGTTCCGGCAAAGGAGACGGATATTCTGAGCCACTCTTTCCGTAGAATATATATGAAGTAAAGTGATATGCTATAGAAAATAAACCGAGAGCGATTATGGCCAATAGAACTAATTTAAGGTAGGGCATTACTATCGGCAATGGCAATAGGGCATAAGTAACTATTAGAAATAACCTATTTACAGTGCTATTGTCTTCAATAATAGAATATCTTTTTTGAAGATTAATTATTAAAAAAATAGCCATAATAAAAATTAATCCGTATAGGTATAATGTATCCATTTCATATAGATAGGCTCTAAAAACTAAAAGAATTGACACAAAAGCTATAATGAAATAATTGTCCAAAACTTCGTTAATTCTTAAAGCGATAGGGTTTGACCGAACAATTCTATGAATCAGACCTCCATCAATAAAATCCAAAAATGATGCGATATAAAAGCTGAATATAAATAGACTGTATTCTCCCAAATAAACGAAATAAGCCATGAATGGAAACAACAATGCCTTCATGGGAAAAGCATAAGTTAAGTAGTAGAAAGGGTCATACTTATCCTTTAAAATTGATTTTACTTCAAGTGTTAACTCTTTTTTGGCATACCCCAAGATAGTCATCTCAGCTATGGACCAGGATCCAAGGAATATAGAAAGATAGAACAGGGGCCGGTATGAGTCCAATAAGAAGATTATTGGTAGCGAAGCATAATAATACCCAATAAAAATCCTCGCGGAATTAGTATGTAACATTATTTTGTTCTTATTTTTAAATTTGAATGCCATTTCATGAAGAATAATTATTGTTATTAGTATAAAATACGGTATTTTGTTGTCCATTATTATCTCTGGCTTAAATAGGTAGACGAAAAAAAAGGACAAAAAAGCTATAATCTTATCTGCAGAATAATCTAGATCGCTTCCGAATTTAGAAGAGTTATTCTGTTTCCTCGAAATAGGGCCGTCTATATAATCAGAGGCCGCGGCAACATAGAATAAAATGGAAAAAATCAGAAGTTCTTTCACATAAGCAAAATAAATTAAAAAGAATATAATCAATATCCTAGAGAAAGTTACGCAATTGCAGAGAGTTAATTTATCTTTAATATTCATTTTAACATATTACCCACTCAGTTGAAGTTTATAATTATATCTAATTCTTCTTTCTTTTCTAAACCACTACCTTTTTAATAAACAATATTATTCCCTTATCATGATAGATATTCAAGACGTTTCTTTGATGGTGGGTGCGTTTGTTATAATCATGGGTGTTTATATCTTATTGTCCCTTATCCGAATTCCTATAAGAGAGGATAAAGAATCTTTAATCCCAGAAAGAGTAGGATTTACAAAATCAATGCTAGTGTGGTTGGTAATAGGTGTTGCATTGGGATTAGTATATGGACAAGTTATCTTCAATAATCTAGCGTTGGGCATCCCAGCAGGCATAGGGATCGGGCTCTCAATGTCTGTTTCTTTCGGAGGATTGGGTAAACCCAAGACTGTTGGACAATTAAAGATGATGAAGAATTTATTGATTGCAAGCATGATCTTCATAATTATTGGGATTGGAATGTTCTTGGTGTTATTAAACTAACTCAATATTTCCCATGGGCATACTTCCATTTATCTGCAATTTCAATAAATTTTGCATACCCATTTTCCCTAATAAATTCTGTTGCTTTCCTATATTTATTGTATTTGTATCCATTCTTACTATAAAATCCTTTAATTATTCTGCAAGTAGGATAATCTTGGCAATCTGCACAAGTCATATATTTTTTATTAATACAGCAGATCTTAATCTCACATTTTGCTTTACTGATGTCCCTCTCTTTTGTTTCATATCCAATTTTACAGCCTCTGCAACTTTTGTCAATTAAAGCGGGGCATGTCTTGCAATATGCTCCACAGCACCCGATAAACTTTATTGGCAATTGATCAGCATCAAGATTTCCCATAACTAGTTTTAGACTAATCTATTATTAATATTTCTAAAAATTACTTCTTAAATACTGAAATTAAGGCAAATATTGCAAATCCCACTCCCAATCCAACAAACATTCCAGCGACCAAATTGTTATATAAAAATCCTAGTCCCATTCCAATAAGAATGCCCGCAGGTATAAAAAATATTTCAGGTTTGTCATCCTTACCCATAATATCACCACTATATTAAAAATATAAGAATATAAAAATATTATCTTTGGCCATATTTCAACTTGTTAAGACTAAAATAATTTTAGAAATTCCCATTTTTTTTATCTTTGATTTTATAATTATTAGAAAATCTAAAATATGGTATAGGTGAGTATGAATCTAGAATAGAGGAATTTTAATTTATTTTCTTTTTTTATTACTTTAAAAAGAAAATAAAAATTATTGGGATTCTATTTTTCCAACAACAAAAAATACTAAGAAAGAAACAATCAGGGTTATTATGGGTATTGGAATCCCAAAAGGAGTTATTTTTAGGAATGTCAAAGTGACAGAGGCAATGAAGCCGCTTAAAATTGTCAAAACACCAGTTAGATCTTTTCCCATCTTAAAGTGGAACAGTCCAAAGACCAGAGGCAGGAGGCATAGTAGTATCGTTGAAGATAAAACTGACAGTTCTACGATATAGCTTACTTTTCTAACTGCAAATAGAGCAATTATCACCGTAAGCAAGATTATAGTAATTCTACCGTAAAGAATTCCCTTTTCTTTAACAATATCTCTTGAGACCATTGACGATAATGTTAAGACAATTGAATTTGCAGTTGTTATTGCGGCAGCCATTATGCTCAAAGCCAATAAAAGGGATAGCCATTCAGGCATTATTGAAAGTAAAGTTGGTGTAACATTGTCCCTGTACTCCACTAGGGGAAAAAGGCCCTTAATTGTAAGTATCTTCAATTCAATTCCAATCAAGGAGACTATTACAGTATAGAGCACACCAAAGAATCCAAAATATACAATCATTTTTCTTAGTGCTGGCAGATCCTTTGAAATAAACATTCTTTGGAATACCTGAGGATTAGTCAATGCAAAGAAAAACCATGGTATTGTTAACGAGAGGAAGAATTTAGGGGTCCAAATAGAATTTGGAACATACATCAATTGCCCTAAAGATGAAGCTTGTGAAAAGTCAACTCTTGAAGATACCCAGACTAGCGCAATTATTGAAACTGATATCATCAAAAATCCCTGTATAGAATCTGTCAATGCCACTCCCCGAAGGCCCCCAAGAAAAGCCCACAAAGCAATCAGAATTCCAACTATTAAAATTCCCGTTGAAAAATTAAGGTTAGCATTCTTTTCAAGGATGAGTGCAACTCCTGTAAGCTGCACCGAGGTATATGGTACAAGTGCAATAAGAGATATGAAGGCCGCAGCCTTTACAGTTTTTAATCCATATCTGTGCTCTAGAATCCCAGAGGGTGAAACAATGCCCTTCTCCTTAGCAATTTTCCAGATTTTTGGGCCGTAAAAAGATAAGAAGAATAGAGTTCCTACAAGGTATACCAACTCAAATCCTAATGCCCCCACGCCAGTTGCATAGGCTAAACCTACTAGGCCCACCATCATGAATGCTGAGTAGGTAGTAGCGGCATAAGTCAGTGCAGAAACTACGCCCCCTATATTCCTATCTCCGATAAAGAAACCCTCTTGGGTCTTTGCACCTCTTGAATATAGTGCGATGATAGTCCCTATTATGGCATAGATTCCAATCAATAACATCATGCTATCCATTGGCCCACCTTTTTGTAGAATAAGCGATGTAAATCAGATATCCTAATGTTATAATAGACCAGTATACAAATACAGTGAAATCTTTCGTTCTAATTAAAAAAAATGGCAAGGCCATCAGGACAATAATTATCAGCAATTCTAATTTTTTCATCAATGCACCCCATCAACCTCAAAAAAACTGTTTATAAAACTTGCGGTTATATCCAAAAATTGACAAATAAAAGAATACTTGAAAGTTAACAATACTAATTTTTCTGTATTCTCATCAGAGATATTTATATATTGCATTTACTAGATAGGTGTGGTGTAATTATGAAAATGCCTGCAAATGTCAAGGATATTTTTGAAAAGGAAAGGTTCCACGTGCTTGCAACTGCTTCAAAGGGCGGAGAGCCAAACTGCTCATACATAGGTGGCAAATACCTTTTGGACGACGAGACTATTATAGTACTTGACAACTTTATGAAGAAAACACTAAAGAATATTCTTGAAAATCCAAAGGTCGCAATAGCAATAATTAGGGAAAAAGAGGCCTACCAGATTAGGGGAACATGCAAATATCTAACTGAAGGGTCTATTTACGAAGAAGCAAGAAAGTGGATGAAGGCTAAAGGAGATAGATACCCCGCAAAAGGCGCCCTTTTAATAAAGGTCACAGATATTTTCTACTCAACATCAGATGAAAAAGCTGGACTTCCTATATAATAAAATAAGATAAATAAATAAAAAAAGAAATAAAATTATTTTATCCCAACGAAGGGTCTAATTGAATCGCTTTGGCATAACATACTTCTGCTTCAGAGTATCTCCCAAGTAATTCAAGTGCAACCCCTTTGTTCCACCATCCATCGGCATCATTTGGGTTGATGGCGATGACTTTGTCGTAACAGGCGAGGGCCTCCTCGTATTTACCTTGGTACCCAAGCGCATTTCCTTTGTTGAACCAAACATCTGCATCGTTTGGATCTACTGCAAGGGCTTTGTCAAAGCATGCTATAGCTTCAGAATATTTGCCTTCTTCGTAAAGTGTATTTCCTTTATCGTTCCACGAATAAACTAAGTATTTCTTTACTTCTTTGTAATTGGGGTTTATCGCCGTAACTTTGTCAAAATTTGTTATGGCTCCATCATAGTTTCCCTGATTATATAAAGTAACTCCATCATTGTAGTATTTTTCAGGTGATTCTCCTGAACATCCAGCGCTAACTAATACTACAAATAGTGCTAGTATTACTAATATTTTCTTCTTCATTTTATCGCCATGCAGGTATGCTATTCTAAGTTTATAACATTTTGGTAAAATAGAAAAAAACTTAAGAAAATAAAAATTCTATAAAATTCTTAAGTTCTACTTCTAATCACATCATAGGAGTTTAGCAGTCTATATCAAAAGTTCCAGATTCTGGCCCAGTTTTTTTGTTTGTATAGTAGTTCCATAGCAAATGTACTCCATTTTTTTCCTCATAAACCTTAATTTCGTCTATAAGCCTGAAGTAGCCTTTGGCATCTATAGTGTCTATTAAGTCATTACTACTTGCGTCATATATCCCATATGCTATTGTTTCGCCACTCCTACATTTTTCTCTTATAATGACATTCTTTGTTTGTGCGGCACTTGCCATACCTACAGTTGCTAAAAGAAATAGCAATGCAAATACTACTGCAGCAACCTTTTTCATATTCCATTCCCCCCATTTATTATTTTATATATAATATCAATAATAATTATCTTTTCATATATATAAATATATGGAAATGGGGAAAAGAAATTAAAGTCACTATTTCGTCTTCAAATAAATCCCAAATAGTTAAATACAATAAAAAGAGTATTTATGGAGGCATAAAAATGGTATTATATAATAAATCTAAAAGTAGGCTAGATTATGAAAATAGGGATTATTGTCTACTCTCAAACTGAACATACTTATTCAGTCGCCCAGAAGATCGAAGAGGCCCTTTTAAATAGGGGGCATTCTGTAAATATTGAGCGGATAGACACCATTGATGCCAAACAGACCGATGTAAATAAAATCAAACTTAAAAAATTGCCAGATTTAACGAAATATGATGCGTTAGTTTTTGGATCACCGGTACACGGATTTTCCCTTTCGCGAGTGATGACCTGTTACATGTCTCAAATTCCATCTCTTCAAGATAAAAATATAGCATGCTTTGTAACTAATAGCATGCCTTTTAACAGTACTGGAGGCAATCAGACAATTGCTAAAATGAAAAAAATTTCGGAATCCAAAGGCGGGACAGTTAGCGGAACAGGTATTGTGGTCTGGAACAAAGACCGTGAAAAACAGATTTCTAAGATTGCCGACGAACTGAGTAGATTGTTTTGATTTGAGTCTTAATATTTATTTTTTTAATTTACCCCTTACAATAGTAAGATTATTATATAACATAAGATTATCATTTACGATGATATAGATGAAAAAATATGTTAATAATATATTCATTTCCATTTTTTCTAAAATATCACATTTCAAAAAAGATAGGAATAAAATCTTTGTTACCTTCTTCATATTTATATTATTTTTAATGCCAATAGGGGGGATATTAGGGGCAGAATACGCCATTCTGTTTAAGGCAAATACGGACTGTGCATGTAACGAATTAAATCCTCTTGGCATCCAACTAATCAATAACAGTGCAGGAGTATTTACTAACTATAAAGATGGCAAAGCCGATACATATTCCGGATTAAAATGCGTTTATGCAAAACAGTCTCAAGGACCTTCAGGACTTGATAGAGAAATTTCCTTACAGATGGAGATAAAATGTTATGTAGGTGCATTTGAGGCCTCTGATAGTTATTATACCATGACAGGACCGGGCAGTGATTGGATTAAAAACTGGGATCCTTCAAAACCCGCAAAATACGAAATCAAAGGATACAGAGGGGCAGTATTAAGGGCCGAGGGGTCTTCTACAAGACTAAGTTACGTTCAGAAGATACCTTTTTCAGGAAATCAGGGGGTTACTTTTGAGTATAGTGGAGAAACTATACTAAGATATCGGGATATTTACATTATTGATATTAAAGGATGGGGGGGAAATGATAATTTCATAAAGGGCTTAGATATCCTAGAGAAATATGCGAAAGATTTAATTGACCAAAAAATAGCAGGTATACCCCCTAAAAATCGCTCTCCTGAAGTTATAATAAAATATTCGCCTGAAAATCCCACTATTAACGATACCATATCCCTTTCTGTATATGCTTCTGATCCCGATGGGGATAAATTGAGTTTTGAGTGGTATAAAGGAATTGATACAACTTCTAAATCAAATCCAATTTCTAAAAGTTCAACTTGTAAATTGAATAATAATAAGCAAGGTGTCCAGTATATTTCAGTGAAGGTAACAGATGGAAAGGGTGGCGTAGGATGGGACGATACCACAATCTATTTTTCCTACTATAAACCAGATCCAAGCGATAGTAATTTTTATTTAGGTGCTGTCTATGGGGGAATAACAATCAATGGGAAAAAACTGAAGAAAGGTGAAACAATAATACTTAAAGATGGGGATATAATAGAAACCTCCCCATCAGATTCTGATGCTGGGTATGCGGCAATAAAAAATGCAAAAACTGGAACTAGGTCAAGCATTCTTCCAGGGGCCCGTTTAATATACGAAAAAAATCGTATATATATCCAGAAAGGCGGCCTTTTCGATACATACCCCCCCACAAAGTTTCTAACATATACAGAAGGATATCATTTGAAAATTTATACACCTAACGGCACTAGTGGCCCAATAGGAACAGATTATGAAGTGATTGTCAAAGAGGATGGTACCTCCACATTTGTTGTCTTCGATGGGGCTGTAAAGGTCTCGGATAAAAATAACAGAAAAACAGTAACTGTAAATGCTGGTCAAAAAACTATTATCGCCCCAAACGGCGTTCCTTCTAATCCTATGCCCTTTGATTTAAACACATATAATAAATGGTGGGAAGATGAGCCTTTCTATGCATCTAACACTATGCTAAGTGGTCTTGGTGCAATACTTCCAATTGCCGTTGTATTGATTGTTGCCGTTATATTTTTGTTAGTAGCTCTCCCTAGGGTTAAAAAAGCAAAGATTAAAAAAATGCCATTGTTTAAAACTCCTTCAATTAAAACATCTTCGATCAAAAGTCCTTTTAAAATACCTTCAATTAAAGGTCAAACTAGATGCCCTAACTGTGGGGCGCCTCTGCTTAATGCCAAGATATTCTGTAATAACTGTGGATTTAAAATTAAAAACA
Organism: uncultured Thermococci archaeon; assembly: GCA_964521515.1. Taxonomy (GTDB): domain Archaea; phylum Methanobacteriota_B; class Thermococci; order Methanofastidiosales; family Methanofastidiosaceae; genus Methanofastidiosum. Next base: position 3,006 of record CAZFRW010000012.1, on the reverse strand, counting down.
CTCCAATCTTTTGTCCACATTGCGGAAAAGAAGCAAAACCAGGTGGGGGCTATTGTGAAAGTTGCGGAGGAAAATTATAATCTTTAGATGGGAGAAAGAATAATTTAAAATAAAGTAATATTAATTATCCAGAAAAACCGAGGGCTTCTGCTTTATCATAGCATTCCTCGGCTTCTGATAACCTACCAAGTACTTCAAGACAAACGCCTTTGTAATACCATGCCTCAGCGTCTTTTGGGTCTATAGAAATAACTTTGTCAAAGCAGTTCATAGCATCTTCGTAATAGCCTTGATTTCCAAGAATAATCCCTTTGTTGTACCACGGGATAATATAGTTTGGATCTATAGAAATCGCCTTATCATAGTAAGTTATCGCTTCAGAGTATCTTCCAAGATCATCAAGAGAAAGACCTTTGTAGAGCCAGGCTTCTTTGTAATTTGGGTTTATTTCTAAAGCCTTGTCAAAATATGGTATCGCCTCACTATATTTTTCTTGATCGTATAGTGATAAACCTTGATTGTAGTACTCCGTTGCGCCAAGTGTATTATCATATGTTTGAGTTAAAGGTGATTTTGAAGATAAGAAAAGAGCTGCTACTGTCACTAAAACTAGAATCCCAAATGCTCCGGCGATTATTATCTTCCAATTACTCTTTTTGGTAACAGTTTTTTCTCCATAGGCTTTTGTTTCTTCTTCTATCGGCAAATTAGTTTTTCTTTGCTCAGTTTTGCTAGTTTGTGCCCCGCATTTTGGACAAAAAACAGAATCCCTAGGTATTTCTTCTTCACATACCATACAGAATTTTTTTCCTAGCATATCATCACTTAATCAATTGTTCAGAGATATTACTAAATACTCTGTTTTATCCATATAAGATATGGAAAAATAGAAAAATCATAATTTGTATCCAAGTTCTTTGGCTTTCTCATAACATTTTTGGGCTTCGGTGGGCCTCCCAACTAATTCGAGAGCAATTCCTTTACCGCGCCAAGCGTCACTGTATTTTGGATCTATAACAATTGCCTTGTCAAAACAATCTATGGCTTCAAAGTATTTTTCAAGTCTCACGAGTGCAACTCCTTTGCTCCACCATGCTTCTGCATTCTTTGGATCTATCTCGATTACCTTATTAAAACAAGATATAGCTTCAACGTATCTCCCGACTTTTACAAATGCAACACCTTTGTCGTTCCATGCTTTTGTATCCTTTGGGGATGTTTCAATTGGCTTATTTTCTACGTGTTTACTCGGAGTATACCCCTTGAATATTATCTTTTCACCACACTTGTTACAAAACTTTGAATCTTCTGGGTTTGCGTGTCCACACACATTGCAGAATAACATAATGATCATTTAGTTTTAGTTTTTCCTATATATAAGCATATGGAAAAAATTGTTTATACGCAATATTATGCCAACTATAGCATACCAAAAGAGATAAATAGTTTAAATCCTAGTAAGATCAGACTACATTAGTAGTCACTATCCGGATAGTGAAAATCATGAAAAAAATATTAGCTTTGACTATAGTTTTCCTTATGGGAATAGCAAGTGTTTCGATTGTAAGTTCTCAAAATCCATGCTTATATGGCTCCAACCCTCCTTCTGAATGCCAAGAATGTATGGACAATTTTTACTCTCAAGCCCCCCCGGATGCAGATGTCTTACCATTCGATTCTTTCTTTATTTGTCAAGAAAGATGGTTCCATCCCTACTGGATGGAGATATACAATAATAATGTGAAAGGGTGCTATGCAAAGGATTTGCTATGTTTCAATGCGCCGATTGAACCAAAGTGTCCTGAAATATGTAACCAAATTTGTGATTCTAAAGAATGTTTTGATGAATGCTGCCAAAGAGCAGATTGTTATTTATATGGAGAATTAGAAACAATTGAGTATCCATATGAGAATTCTGTGAATAGCAATAAAATGGTCTTAATTGTCCCATCATGTAATGACTCCAGAACATTCTTCAGTAACCCTCCGCCGTGTGTGAGGGTATTTGAAACAGACGCTAGCGATGAAGACTTTACTAATAAGGGAGTACAAATACTCAATGATATTGAACCCATTATTATAGAGGGGTGTTGCTTCGACATGAGAGGATGCGGAAGCAACCCCTCACTTGAATGTGCTACCACATGCTCTGGATACAACATGCCAGCAAACTACAGATGTGATGTCAATGAATATGTGATTATGAAGATTTTTGAACATACATATTTTACAATAAACGGAGTAACATACTGCAATCAGGTTATTAATCCAAATGGTAATCCTCCATTAGAGGGACTCCCCAAAAGGATTGGTCTCCTTGGAGATTTAGGATTCAACGGAAGTACATGCCCATATATTATAGTCTGGTACAACGGCGAGAGACCTTTTGACCCAACTCCAGGAGTTGTCATGATCCCAGGCGTTCCAAGGACAATCACAATCGAAGGTGGTTATCTAGAATTTTCACTTGAACAAAAGTGCTGCTACGACTGCAAACCGAAACCATCGCTTCCCGCCACAATCCTTTACCCAAAGGTAGACATTGAGACATTCTCAGTCCCAGGAGGGGCAACTGTAATCCAAGATGGTAAAATACTGTCCTCATTTGAAATGTCCCCAGGTAGCCAACAGGTATTCCTACAGGTAGAGAACAGAGGGTTCTTCACACAAAACGACACAAGACTAAGATTTGACGGGCTTCCAGAAGGCGTCACAGTTCAAACTGTACCGGAAACACAGAAGATAAAGGCGCATAACCTTGGAACTTATTCAGCTACCTTCACAATAGGCTCAAACGTTCCTTCAGGCACATACAAGGTTACAATGGTCGCATACTCACCAAGCGGCGTGTTCGATACGGCTACAATAGACTTCGTTGTCCCATAAAAATTTAATTTTTAATTTTTCTTTCTTCTTATTTTTTTATTAACTTCTTGTCCATGTTTATTTGCCCTTATTTTTTCGATATCCTTAAATATATATGATTTGAATATATATTATATGGAA
>CAZFRW010000011.1:0-31042 GCA_964521515.1 uncultured Thermococci archaeon | reverse complement strand
AAATGTCTCCGGGATTTACTTTTCCATATGGTAGTTTTCTTCCAGCAGCTCCACGAATAATCATCTTTTTATTTCCAGATATCAGCTTTTCCATTTCTTTGGCCTGTGCATCCAAATATGCGACATGATCCATAATATCCCTATTTAAATGAGTTAAAAAAGATTTTCAAATCTTTCTTTGTAGACTCAGGTAAATCATGCCATCTGACACCTTGAATGGCCCCTTCAAGTCCCTGAAGCATGCTAAAACATGCAGTATTGTCAATAGACCGGATTCTAATAAATGCTTCTTTGCTCCCCAATTCCTTCAATTTTTCAGGTGTGTCTATCCCAACAGATATTAGTTTTTTACTCGCAATCTTACCTATATTAGGCATTTCAGTCAAATCCATTCAATCCCTCTTTTCATTCCTTTTTTTTTTCTTCCCAATATTTTCTTTCCTCAATTAAGTCATCAATTAGTTGTTTAAGCGTCCAGTTTATGTTATGCTCAGTTAGAACACAGAATAAAGGTTTTGTAATATTGATATCAGAAAAATTATGGAGTAGAAGTCTTATTTCTTCGTCTAAAAAATCTAAAAACATTAATACCTTATTAGAATTATCTTCAAAAAAATTGCTTTTATTGGATTCAATAATTTCTGCGATTATAGTATTTTCTTTTTGTGATGCGGAAATAATTGATAGATGGATATCAAGTTTGCTCTCAAGAAATATTTTTATCTTTGAAACGTCCTCTTTAGAATATCCATAAAGGACTATGTGTTTTTCTTTTTTCATCAAAAAAAGATTATTTATAACTATATAACTTCTTTGCATGGAGATTCCAATTAGACTTTCTTGAAGTATAATTTTTCTTTCAAAAAAGGTATAAGTGCAATTTTCAGCCCTGAAATATAGAGATCTTTTCTTTCAACTACACCGTCAGTTAGAAATCCTATAGCGCCTCCTTTTCTTTTGATCTCATAATCTCCTGTTATATCCCCCATAACGTCACCAAGTTCAACTCCTTCAAGTATCTCAGCAATTGCATCTTGCCAGAGTTCAAACATTGGTGATGTGCCAAATCCAGAATTTCCATCTTTGTCTATAACGCATATGACTCCAAATGCAAACCATCTTGAATATATATTGATGGCACCTCCTTCTATACCTACAAAAAATGATGCGCCTATATTCGCTTTCTCATTTAATTTTTTTAGGATTTTTGCTCGATGCTCTGCTCCCTCAAATGTTTCTTCATCTAGAGGCTGATCAGGAACCGAACTCTCAACGTCGACCCCTTCTACAATTATGTCGTCAAAATAAGATGAAAATGCTTCCTTTACAGCTTCAATTTTTACAGGGTTTTTTGAACCAACTAAAACTTTCATTATGGAAAAAAATGCCATTATGTTTATATTATTATCTAGAAATTATCAGAAACTCACGAAACCTTTAAAAACTCCTTCTAATTCATTTGTCTATCTTATGGAATGTGGATTCAAGCGAAACGCTTGCCGAACCATAAGGAGGGATTTATTTGGGATATTACAAATACATGGAAGAGGCTTGGAAAAAGCCAAAAGAAGGTTATACACGAGAACTTTGGACAGAAAGATTAATCCAGTGGAGAAAGGAACCTACAACACTAAAGATTGAAAGGCCAACAAGAATAGACCGAGCAAGAAAGCTTGGTTATAAGGCTAAAAAAGGATTTATTGTTGCAAGAACTAGAGTCTTAAGGGGTGGAAGAAAGAGACCAACAATAAAAGGTGGTAGAAGACCTGCAACAAAAGGTATCTTGAGATATTCACCTAAAAAGAGTCTGAAATGGATTGCAGAAGAGCGTGTTCAAAGAAAGTTTCCAAATCTTGAAGTCTTAAACTCATACTGGGTTGGCGAAGATGGACAGCGTGTCTTCTATGAAGTCATTCTAGTTGATCCTTTTGCACCTGAGATATTTGCAGACCCAAGAATTAACTGGATATGCGAAAGACAACACAAGAGAAGAGTATTCAGGGGTTTGACCTCAGCCGGTAAGAGATCAAGAGGACTTAGACATAAAGGTAAAGGCGCTGAGAAATTAAGACCTTCACTTAAAGCCCGAGGAAACAGAGGTAAGTAAGGTTGAATCCGTTTGGTATCGCATGGATACAAATAGAAACATTTTCGCATGCAACTGAAGATATAGAGAAAGTAAAATCTTTACTTTCTAAATTTTTTTCTTTTGATATTTCTTTTAATGAAAATAAGACTTACGGCCATTTTGGTAATGAGATTATAATAATTAATGTTGAACTTTCTAAGGATAAAGAAATAAAAATTTTTATTTCTGACTTCCTAAAAATTATTGACAAAAAATACATACTTGAAACTCTAGAAAAAAGACTTGATGAGGATGGAATATTGTTCATCCGGATGAACAAGGAAAGGATATATAACGATGATTTTACTATTGATGATAACGGTGACATATTAATCTCCATGAAGTTTGTCACTTATCCAAAAAGTAGGGAAAAGGTTATCGAGAATGGGAAGCTACTATTCGGCAATTGATCTTAGGAGTTATTCTTCATCTTACTTTTCAAAAACAGCTTTAGTTAAACATGTTGATATAGAAAATTACAAGGATATTCTAGAAAGTTTTGATAAAAATAAGTCGGAAGATATTCTTTATGGGATTGAAATTGACGATGAATTGAAAAATGCCAAGAAAATTATCCGAAAGGCAGATGATATAGACGTCATTATTTTCAAAAGCAGAGATAATAAAGAGAATAGAGAGGCACTAAAAATAAGAGAGATAACATTAATCTCTAATCCAGATAATCTTGATAGCGTTTGTTTTGATCTAGCTAGAGAGAATTCTATTGGTTTTGAATTTAATATCCAGGATTTTATTAACACCCAACGATACAGGCGAGTAAAAGCTTTAGAGACTTATAGAGAGTTGATCAAGGCTTATAGAAAGTTTTTATTCCCAATAGTTTTAACTTCGGGCGCCAAGGACATTCATGAAGTCAAGACTCCTTTGACACTAGTATCTTTTGGATGTATACTTGGTATGGATATAAGAGAAGCAAAAGGCGCAATTACAACCGTTCCTGAGATGTTAATTAACAAACAATTATTAATAAATCACAAGTAATAAGCCTTGACATAACTTGCAATAATTCTTGGATGCCTAAGGGCAAATAATAAGATTTCAGGGATTTTTCTTACTATAATGCCTGAGCCACGTGTGCACCCATAGAAACAGGGTGTTTCGGTATAACATTTTTTCACTTTTGAATAATCAAGTTTTTTTAGAGCCTGTTTTATGCTAATTTCTTTTAAACTCAATGTAGGTTTAAACTCAAGACACTGCGCTATTTCTCCTTTTTCAGTTAACACTATAGATCGCTTCATAGCGTCGCATGGGGCACAATAATTACCTTCAAGATACTTAATTGCATCATCAAAAATTATTTTATCAAATATCAATTTTTCTTTTTGGGCAATTTGACTCAATTTTTTAAAAGATTCAATAATTGTTCCCTTATCTTCATCATAACTCATCTCTTCGTCATGGGCACTAGAGTGACAATGAGAATAATTGTATGGATAAGCGTTAAAATTAAATCCATTATTTCTTGCAAAATTGAAAAGATCCGATGCTTCGTCATAGTTAATCTTACTTATTGTAGTGTTGATATGCCACATCCCTTTTTTATTTATTATTTTACTGCAGTTTTCGATATTATCTAGAAGAAGGGGTAATTTATCAATACCCCTAATTTTCATATATCTTTTTTTATCTAAAGTATCAAGACTAATACTCACATTACACTTAAGTTCTGCTATTCTATTTACAATTTTTTCATTTAAGAGTAGACCATTTGTTATCAAGGTCGGATTCAATCCATAGTCGATTAGTAACTCAATAATTTGTATTATATCTTTTCTAAGCAAAGGCTCTCCGCCCTGCAAAAAAACATGTTTTACGCCGTAAGATTTTAAGTCCTTGAATATAATCTCAATCTCTTCAAGGGTAAGCTCATCTTTTAATTTGGAAGGTGTTTTCCATATACTACACATTGGACAAACGGAGTTACATCTTCTCGTAACATTAAAAACAACTAAAAAAGGCCTCCCAAGAAGGATGTTTTTTATCATGTATCCACTTTCTAAACACTATTATTAAACCTATTTATTAATTACTCAAATAGATTTACTTTTTTTATATTTTAGAAATTAGCTTATATTTAATAATACGAGTTTGATCTTTTTGTATAAATACCAAATTAATGCTCAAATTTTCCATATTCAGGTAAATGTTTCATGTCTTCATAGAGCCAGACCATTCTGTCAACGAACCATAGTTTTCCACAAAACTGAAGGGCGCCCCCAAATAACAAGGGCCAAATTTCAAGTCTGTACGTTCCTAATACAACAAATAGAAATCCTATCCCCGAAACAATATTTAGAATATTTGGAATCTTTCTATGATATTCTGGAACAGGTGTTATATCCCTATTTAACCAAATCCTCTCTCCAAAAACTCCCTTTGATGCCCAATTATCCGTAGATTTAGGGGCAGAAAATATTCGGGGATTCATATACATCCAAATAAAGCTTAGGGCAATTGGAATAAGTGAGTACCAGCCCCACCAAACTCTACTCCAGAAAGCAATGACAATTATTGGTGTCACTGTATTTCTTGTTATGACACTCCAAGGGTTAGAATGTTTCTTCCACGTTTCTTCATCCATTTTGAATAGGGAACTGATTTTTCTTTCTAGAGTCATATTCGTACACCTATGGCACATAAAGTAATATAATTTATACTATATTAAGTCTTGGATTCAACTTAAAATAATAGAAAATCAGATATAAAGAATAAGAAAAAATATTAAATAATTCCAAATAGAATTGTATTGATTAGTTTTCTTTTGGGTTAGAACTATTAAGTCTTCTTTTTAAAGATGCCAGAAAGAAAGTCTTTGACATTTGTTCCTACAGACTCTGGTTCTGTCTTTTTTTGAGTTGTTTTGACAGGTTTGACCATTGTCTCTTCGCCTGTACCTGTTTTATAAATTATTTTTTCTTTTCCAGGTATCACTATGCCAATCCTTTGAAATGTCTTATTTGGGGGTGTTTTTCCAACTACGTTCACATTCCATTGTGTATTTTGTGAAACGTATTTTTGAGCCATGTTTTCAGCCACGCCTCTTATTTTAGTATCCGACCAATCTGGATTTTGCTCTTTTACCTCTAGAACAAATTTTTCTGTAAATTGTTTTCTTAAATCCATTATTATTTTATTTCTTTCAGCCATTGAGATAGTTTCTTTCCCGTCCCCAACAATAATTTTTTCACCGGCAACAACGTTTCCGGCAATAGTACTACCTCTCTTAAGTCCTGGTTTATTTCTTTCAGCCATATTAGTTACCTCCTTTAAATTCCATATTAGATATATTATTTCATGAAAATAAATTCCTTTACTCTTACAATACGAATATTGATATAGATTAATAATATCAACGTGACAAATAATATACCCAAATATTATATTTAAATATATTGATTTATAAAAACTAAAATAATCAGAATAAAAAAATAAAAATAGTATTATAATTTCTCAGAATAAGCCTCTTCTGTGCCTATGCATACGATGATTACGTCCATTGGTCTTTCGTACAAAAATATCCTTTGCAATACTTTTCTCTAAAGCAATCTGAGTTTCATCAACTTGTACGATAAATGTTGGAAATGTTTGAACAATTTTTATTTTTGAACCTGGGCTAAGCCCCAAAGTAGAAAGTCTCTGTAGTCGCGGATGGCTCTTTGTAACTAGGTACATTATGTTGCCCTCGCTTCCAGCGTCCATATCATCAAGTGAAACTATGATAGGTTCCAATACTTTTGACACATTCTTGCAGCAAGTTCCAGGCGGTATTTCAAATCCATGTGGGCAGATGCTGGGATGGCCCAAAAGAGTGCAAATAGAATCTTCCAATCCTTCAGTTATTGTGTGCTCAAGTCTACATGCTGGTTCCTCTATCTCATCGATTGTCATCTGTAGTATGTCCTTTAGAAGTCTCTCTGTAAGCCTATGTCTCCTTATTATTTTTCTACCTATTTCTTCTCCCTTCTTTTGAAACTTAATCTTTTTATTTTGGATATCGATATATCCTTCGTTTTTCAAGTTATCCAAAACTTCTTCAGGAGATAAATCCCCTGCAATTTGAGAAAAATTACATCTTAAATAAATACCTTTAACAAAATTCTCAACTGTTTCATTATTTTGTTCTCTCATAGTCCAGATGTTTTCAAGCGACTCTTCAATTATCTCTTCTAACATAAAAATCCCCTTAAAACATTATTCCAGTATATCTAAGGAATATATTTGTAACTCCTCCAACAAGGATAGCATATATTAAAACAAAGATAAATATCATTACACCTATCTTGGCCCCTCTCTCCTTTACTATAACGAAAGAATTTGCAATGCATGGGACAAAAAGTGTTATAACAATTAAACTTACAATAGTCTGTACGTATGACATTAATCCAATATCTTGCAATTGAAATAATCCTGCTGCCCCATAATCCCTTCTAAAAAATCCCATCAAGAATGCCCTAGCTGCCTCTTTAGGGAGTTCAAGAAAATCAACAACAATCGGAGAGAATAGTCTCTCGATTATCACGAGTATGTTAAATTCATTGAAAAAGAACAAGACTAGTGTTCCTAGTATAAAAATTGGTATTACTTCTTTAGCGTACCATTCTAACCTCATTAAAGTCTTATAGATTATATTCGAAAACTTTGGGATCCTAAGTGGTGGTAGTTCCATTATAAAGTCAGAGGATTGACCTTTAATTATCCTAGAAGACAATGCCCCAACAATTATTAGTTGAAGCAAAACTACTGAGAAAATAAAAAGCAATGCATTGAACGAAAGTGCTGACGCCATGGCAAAAATTACTGCTATTTGAGCAGAACATGGCACTCCGAGCGCCAATAGAAGTGTTGCAATTATTCTCTCCTTTTTTGAATCCAAAGTTCTTACGGTGATTGTAGCCATAGTGACGCAGCCGCATCCTAGTATAAGGGGTAGTATCGCCTTTCCATTGAGCCCTAAAACTTTCAGAGGCTTGTTACCCATGACTGCAAGTCTTGGAAAATACCCTGAGTCTTCTAGGAGGCCAAAAGCTATGAAAAATGTCAAAACAATTGGGAATATGATTGCTATTGCATAAGTAAGCGCCATTGTAACAATACCAAACTCGCCAACAAACATTCTTGAGATAAAATCATTGATTATGTATTTTTCAAAAACAATGCTTAATGTTGGATTAATTATTCCGCCAAAGAGTTTTTCTTCCAAGAACTCGACCATTATCTGGGCTCCAAAAAACCCAACAAACTGGTAAAGCAATAGTACTATACCTAAAAATATTGGAATGCCTGTAACAGGATTTAAAGTGAGATTGCTGAGTTTTTCAGATAATTGTGTTTTTACAATCTTCTCCTCTTCTTTAACTTTTCTTAGAATACGGAGAGTTTCTTCCCGTCTCTTTTCTCGGATATAATAAAATAGAGGTGTAGAAATAGATTCTTTCTCTTTTTTGATGATATCTTTTACCTCTACGATCTTTTTCTTGTCTTTTAGAATCCTTTCGACAAAAGATTCATCTGACAATACCATTATAGCTTTTCCTCTAGTTCCAAGTATTTTTGTTAATTTTTCAACAGAATTTTCAAGCTTTCCATAGTTTACTCTTACATGAGATTTTGACGAATTTAATATTGATTTCTTCATTTTGGCAATACCCTTGCCTTCAACAGCGACAGTTTCAACTACGGGAACACCGAGTATTTTGGATAGTCTTTCAATATCTATTATTATTCCTTTTCCTCGAGCTTCGTCCGCCATATTTAAAATCAAAGTAAAAGGTAATTCTAATTCAGAAAGTTCTGAGGAGATCATTAATGCCCTCTGCAAATTCTTTTCATCTGCTACCTGGACCACATAGTCAATTTCCCCTGAGATCAATACATTCCTAGTTACTTCTTCATCTTCAGACATGGGTATGAGACTATTTGAACCCGGAGTGTCCACTATATCTACTTTTTTTATTCCTAATAATCCCTTTCCCCTAGATAACTCAACTGTTGTTCCTGGGTAGTTTGATACAGTTACATATTTACCAGTAAGGTGAGAGAAAATTACACTTTTACCCACATTTGGGCTTCCAACTAGCGCTATTGTAATGCTCATTCATTTATCGCCTCATGCAAATATCACAATTCTTATATGGATCGCATTTTGGTATATCTTTACCACATGGACATCTTGGTGGGCCACCCATCATTTTGCACAGAGCGTCAGTGACTTCATCTGAAATACAGTGCTCCATTTTGCAGGCTTCCGCATGAATATTATTTGGATTTATGTGAAGATACTCAGAAAGAAATATTTCAACTATCCGATGTTTTCTTTTTATTTTATTGGCTATTTTTAATCCTTTATCTGTTAATTTAGCACCTTTATAAGGCTCATAAAAAATCAAATCATTTTTATTAAGTCTCTGGAGGACCTCTGTTACACTTGAAGGTGAAACACCCAAAATTTGAGCTATGTCTGTTGTCTTAGCTACCTCTTTCTCGGTGACTATGTCGAGTATAGCTTCCAAATATTCTTCAACGTCCTGTTTTGGCATTTTATCAGTAAATAGTTTAGGCCGACCTAATTTATAAATCTTTCGGCCCACCAAAATATTTTATACTAGTAAGAGATTACTTGTCAACTGTATCGTCATAAATATAATTATCGGGGACAATATCCTTCAATAAAGAATAAGTCTTACTCTCAACCTTGATATCAAGTACCCTTCTGATATCTTCTGGCGTGTCTAGATCATAATACAAGGACTCAGAATAATTTATTTGGACAGGGATCTTTTTCTTCTCAAATTCAGTGAGATGTTTTTGGAAACTTTTTTCCCCAAATTTTAATTTAAACTCCTTATCCAAAGGTAGTATAATTGCGGAGGTACCATCTCTATTCGAGGGGGATATTGCACCACCCTCATCTTTTGAAATATAAATAAGTTTTTCTATGTCGTCTTCATTAATAAAAGGCAGATCCAATGGCAATATCAGGACTTTTTTTTCTTTCCCCTTAAGAAAACTAACGCCTTTTTCCAATGCCCTATTTAAGTCCTTCTCGTCTTCAAATATGAATTTGACCCCTATGTCCTTAGGAATTATGTCTAGATTTTCCTTTTTTGTTAGAAGATACAATTCAACTTCTGGAAACTTTTGAAGCAAAGATATCATGTCTTCCAAGAGCGCGAGCACGAGATATTTTTTATTCTGGCCTAAAATCTCGTTAAGCCTAGATTTTGAAAAATTAACATATTTTAAAGGGAGGAGTACAGGTAAGGTCATTTAATCATCCGATTCAAGACGAACTTAGAGAGTCTTTCTCGATCTTTACTTGTTTTCATCAAAGTATCAGTTGTAAATACTTCCATACCAAGTTCCCCCTTAATTCTAGCCGCTAAATCTGCTTCGAGAGTATCGATTATAAATATATCCAATAAATTCTCGTAGTACTTTGCCACACCGAAAGAATTAATTTCGTAATTCGATGACCGCATGAGCTCAACTAGGGGGCCTTTAACTGCCCTTCCTTGAATAAGTGGAGAAACACCTATAACTTTTTTTTCTCTTAGAATATTTTTTATGTTTTTTAAAGATAAAATAGTGCCTAGGCTCACCAATGGATTTGAAGGTGGGAGAATAACCCATTCAGATCTATCAAGTGCATCGAGAAACTCTTCAGACGGTTTTGCCTTTTCTTTACCCCTGTAGATAATATTTTTTATTTTGCCACCTGGCCTTTTTATATAATACTCTTCAAAATGAATTATCTTATTTTCAAACTCAATGTATGTTTGGAAATAATCGTCTGACATTGGAATTACTGGAATGTCTACGCAAAATCTTTTGCAAAGTTCAGATGTTACTTCAGTCAAAGTTTTTCCTGCTTTAAGAAGTTCAGTTCTCTTTATGTGAACTGCTAGATCTTTATCCCCTAAAAGTATCCAATCTTCATAGCCCAGTGATTTGAGGTACTTTTGGCATGTGAATGTGTCATTTTTTATTCCCCACCCTTTTTTTACATCTATTTCTCCTGAAAGGGTATACATAATAGTATCTACGTCAGGCGATACATGTAGACCATAAATTTCAAGATCATCACCCGTGTTAGCAATAACTGAAAAATCATGGGTCAAACTAGAAAGACCATCAACAAATTTGGCCCCTCCGCCACCACCCGAGAGGACTGTTATCATATTACCACCTGTTAAAATGCAGTACATCGTTTAAATTTCTTCTTTTTGGTTTTATCGGGTCTTCATCCGGCACTCCAAGTATTAAGATCTCTTGAGGTAAAATATGATTTGGTATTCCAAGAACTTTTCTTACATCGTCGGGACAAAAAAGAGGCGCACATAGCCATAATACCCCAAATCCTTTTTCTGTCGCTTTAAGTAAAATATTCTCTGAAGCTAAAGCCAGACTTTGTACCCCCATGATAAATTCTGCATTATCTCTTTCATCACCGTATTTTTCTACCTTTGAAGTATCAAAACACGGAATAATAATAAATGGAGCATTAATTAATCGCTCCTTAGAAAGATTTACTCTTTCGTTTATTTCGTATATAGATTTACCATCTTTATTTAGATTATTGACCCAAGTCTTGGCCATCTGAGAAGACAATTCTTCTTTAGTATCCTTAGAATCTATTAGTATGAACTCCCATGGTTGGAAATTGTGAGCTGATGGGGCCTGTGTTGCAGCTTCAATCAGAGATACCACTTCTTCTTTTCCAATTTTGATATCCTTAAATTTTCTTATAGTCTTTCTTTTTTTAATTAAATCAGAACCCATAATCTCCTCTTTTATTTAAAATACTTTTTTACTTCATCGACAACAATTCCACCCAATGCTACCAAAGCAATTAAGTTAGGAATTGCCATGAGCCCATTGAACATATCAGATATGTTCCATACTATGTCAACATAAGTAACAGATCCAAAAAATACTGTGAATAAGAAGACTATTTTATAAAGATATTTTTTCCTGACACCAAAAAGATATTCAAAACATTTTTCACCATAATAAGACCATCCGAGGATGGTTGAATACCCAAATAGTATAGAGCATAGAACTATTACCACAGTTCCAAATATGCCAAGGGTCTGGGCAAATGCTGCGCTAGTCAAAGCTGAGGATGTAAGATTTCCGCCCCATATGTCAAGATTACTCTCAAGTATAACAAATCCTGTCATTGAACATAATACTATCGTATCAATAAATACTTCAACTATGGCCAGAGTCCCCTGCCTCACAGGATGTGGAGTTTTTGCTACAGCGTGGGCTATTGGTGCGCTCCCCAATCCTGCCTCGTTAGAGAATACCCCTCTTGCAATTCCAAATCTAATCGCTCTTGAAACTGCAAATCCGGCCACCCCTCCTGTAAATGCAGTTGGGGAAAATGCATAACCTAAGACCAATGCAAATGCGTAAGGTATTCTATCAAAGTGAATCAAGATAATCACCAATGCAGCTATTATATACAATATACTCATGAATGGTACAAGGTACGATGTTACCTCGCCAATTCTTTTGATTCCACCAAAGATGACTAAGGCTGTAAGAACTACTAAAACTATCCCAAGAATCGCTGACGCTGTAAATATCTCGCCAAAAATAGGTATCGAGATTAAACTACCTTTGCCTACATTAGAAATTATGGCTAAAATAACAGAGTTGGCCTGTGCCATACTACCGATACCAAAGGATGCGATAATCCCAAAGACAGCAAAAAGAATTGCCAAAATTTTTGCATCAATGTTATATCTTTCTTTGAATCCTTTTTGGATATAATACATTGGCCCACCAGAAAATTCCCCATCCGGATTTTTCTCCCTATACTTAACTCCTAACACAACTTCAGAGAACTTTGTTGCCATACCTACGATAGATGTAATCCACATCCAAAAAAGTGCGCCTGGTCCCCCCATAACAATAGCAGTCGCAACACCTGCAATGTTACCAGTTCCAACTGTTGCTGAAAGGGCTGTGGTAAGCGCCTGAAATGAAGGGATATCCCCTTGAAGATCCTCTTTCTTAAAGGCGCTTTCCAACAAATTTTTAATAGATAATAGAAGTCTTCTAAACTGGATACCTTTTAATATAACAGTGAGATAAATACCGGTCCCAACAAGTAATATCAACATCAAAGGACCCCAGATAATAGAATCCAAAGTTCCTACTAGATCTGAAATAATTTCTAAAATGCCCATATCTATCGAAGAAACTTATTATAGTTTATTTAAAAATTTATCCAAAATAGTGGGCCCACTGAGATTCGAACTCAGGACCTCCGCCGTGTAAAGGCGACGTCATGACCAACTAGACCATGGGCCCGCACGTTATCGTATTAAATTTAATATATAAATCTTATGATTTTTTCCCTGTCATTGATTCAATGTCTATCCTAATGAGACAAGTTCTTTCTATTTGTTCTGGTGCGTAATCGAAATAACCTATGGAATAATGAGACATAATTATATCAAGAGTGTGCTTTTTTTGTTTTAAATCAGAAATAAAATAGGTTTTACCAAATCCTATAACGCTTTTGAAGTTCATAGAATAATCACAAGCTTTTTCTGATTCAACAAGTTCTGTATCTATGTCTAACTCAAAAGAAACATTGTTGTTTTTCTTTAAGATGTCTATCTTCCTCCCTTTTTTTGAAGAGTGGATATAGAAAGATTTTTCTTTATACCCAAAATTTAAAGGAACGACATACGGCTTGTTATTATCACACATTGCAACCCTTATTATCTTCGCTTTATTGATTATTTCTTCAATTTCCTGGATGTCTGTTATTTCTCTCTCTTTTCGATTCATAGACTAATTTTATTATTCTATTATTTATCACTTTTCTATTTAAAATATGATAGAAAAAAATTAGTAAATTTTAAATATATTAAATACAATATATTAAGCATGTCGTTTAAAAATTTAAAGGACATTAAGGAAAGGGAGATTTTTCCAGGATATAAAGCCAAATTTATACATTCTGAAAACATGACTTTTGCTTATTGGACAATTGAGCAAGGTTCATCATTTCCAGAGCATTCCCATGAACATGAACAAGTGTTAAGTATGCTTGAAGGAAAGCTTGAATTAAAAGTTGGCAAAGAAACTAAAATATTAATACCGGGGGATACGGCGATTATACCTTCGAATATCCCACATTCGGGAAAGGCTATAAAAAAGACAAGTGCAATAGATGTTTTCTATCCGGTTAGACAAGACTACGTTTAATATTAATTCCACTTTGACATACAAAATTAGTTTATTTAATTATTTCTACCTAGGAACGCTTATATACTAGGGCCAAGAGTGAACCTCTGTGATTTCAGTCGCAATACTCCTAGTAGTCTTTTCATTGATTGCAGTAAGACAGGTAGGAAAAATCAAATTAGATATATGGCAAGTAATGACGTTCGGAGCTGTGGCTTGCCTTCTTACTAGGCAGATATCACTCCCTGATGCAGTTAGATCTATTAATCTAGATGTGATACTTTTTTTATTTGGGATGTTTGTAGTAGGTACTGGTCTAGAGGAAAGTGGATATCTATCCCATATTTCTTATAAGATTTTTAAGAGAGCAAAATCACCTGATGAACTAATAATCGTTATACTTTTCGTTATAGGTATTGCCTCTGCATTTCTGATGAACGATACGCTTGCGATTATTGGAACACCCGTCGTTCTTCACCTAAGTAGGAAACATCGCACTTCTCCAAAACTTTTACTTTTGACTCTTGCATTTGGAGTCACTATTGGAAGTGTCATGAGCCCTATTGGAAATCCCCAAAATCTACTAATAGCACTTGAAGGAAATATAAAAAATCCATTCATATTATTCTTTAAATTTCTTTTAGTCCCTACAATGATTAACCTTGGCGTTGCATTTTTTGTATTAAGATTTTTTTATAAAGATAATTTTCATAATAATTCGCTTAATCATTCAGAAGAGCCAATAAAAAACAAGGAGCTTGCAAAATTATCCAAGGCTTCTCTTTTTCTCATTTTGATAATGATAATACTGAAGATATCAGTAGTTACTGCCGGGATTAATATTGATTTTAGGTTGACTTACATATCACTAGTTGCATCTTTGCCCATATTAATTCTTGGAAAGCCTAAGCATGAGATTCTAAAGAACGTCGACTGGAAGACGTTGATATTTTTTGTTTCAATGTTTATTCTAATGCAAAGCGTATGGAACAGCGGATTCATACAAGGAGTAATCACTAATATGGATATAAATATAACAAATCTTTTAATGATATTTATTGTTAGCATAATATTAAGCCAGTTTATTTCAAATGTTCCCCTTGTTGCCCTCTATCTTCCCATGTTACTTGAAGCGGGGGCATCATCAAAAGAGATGGTAGCGCTTGCCGCGGGGAGTACCATTGCAGGTAATCTATTTATCCTAGGCGCGGCTAGCACTGTCATTATTATACAAAACGCAGAAAAGAAGTCAAACGAAACTATTACATTTGTTGAATTTGCTAAAGTTGGGATACCTCTAACAATCTTGAATACAATAGTTTACTATTTATACCTTACACTAGTTTGATTATTTGGATTTGCATCGTACTATCCCGCGTTTGTGGAAGTACTTCTGATGGTAATCTTCTGCTTTATAGAATTTAGTTTCAGGGATAATTTCTGTAACTATTTTGTCGCTAAATCTACCTGATTTTTCAAGTTTTTCTCTCAAAGCCAATGCTTTATTTTTCTGATCTTCGTTGTGGTAAAATACAATTGACCTATATTGGCTCCCAACATCTGGACCTTGCCTATTAAGTGTCGTTGGGTCATGAATGTTCCAGAATAATTCCAAAAGCTTATCGTAAGATACTAATTCAGGATTAAATTCAATTAGTACTGATTCTGCGTGCCCCGTCTTATCTGTACATACCTCTTCATAGGTAGGATTTTCTGTATGGCCTCCTGAGTATCCTACTTGTGTGGATATGATTCCATCGATCTGACAAAATGCGGACTCTATCCCCCAGAAACACCCCGCGGCAAAGGTTGCCTTTTCTATTTTACTCATAATCTAAATACTTGCCATTAGTACTTATAATTCTATTTACTATAAATAAAAATCTAATAACAATCTGATTTTATAAATAAAAAGAGAATAAAAAATAAATAAATTTTAGTATACTTCACTTTGTCTTTCAAAATAAGCTTTTTCATGATTGCATGAAGGGCACTCTTCTGGAGGCTCATTGCCTTCGTGGATATATCCGCACTTTCTGCATACCCAGACGACTTTTTCTTTCTTTTTGAAAAATGTTCCTCCTTCAAGCTCTTTTAAAATTTTCTTATATCTTCCTTCATGATGTTTTTCTGCTACTGCAATTGCTCTAAGCCTTTTTGCTACGTCCTTGAATCCTTCCTTCTCTGCTGTTTCGGCAAACTCGGGGTACATACTAGTATATTCATAATTCTCCCCAGCTATTGCGCCTTTGATATTATCAATTGTATTGCTAAGAATTAGAGGGGCCTCTGCTTCTACCTTTATCTCGGTAGGGCTTCCATCCTTCTTTTTTATATCGTTAATCATTCTAAATAGCCATTTTGCATGTTCTCTTTCATTATCGGCCGTTAGGAGGAAGATTTCAGAAAGTTGGTCGTACCCTTCTTTTAAGGCAATCTTGGCGTAGATTGTATATCTATTTCTTGCCATGCTTTCTCCAATGAAAGCCTTTGTTAGATTTTCTAATGTTTTACTCATTTGTATCACTCTACGGATAAGAACCTCCAGTACTATTAAAATTTATCCTTATTTTTAATAAATAATATTGTTAAAATAATCATGAATCTAATGATATTTCTTTATTAGAAAAGTTATTTAAATTTGAATTATGAATAAGTTCAAGGTGTTTTTAAATGATGCCACTTGACGGAATTAAAGTATTAGATTTTAGCGGTGCTTTGTCTGGCCCTTACTGTAGTATGCTTTTAGGAGATATGGGTGCCGAAGTAATTAAGGTTGAAAGACCTAAGAGGGGAGATGACTCCAGGGGTTGGGGGCCGCCTTATATATACGATAATTTAAGTACATATTTTGCAAGTATTAACAGAAACAAAAAGAGTATTAGCTTAAATATAAAAGAGCCAGAAGCCAAAGAAGTTGTAAAAAAATTGGTCAAAGAATCAGATATTTTATTAGAAAATTTCAGACCTGGAACTATGGAAAAGCTTGGTCTTGGATATGAAGAGATAAAGAAAATCAATGAAAAATTGATTTACTGCTCCATCTCTGGATTTGGTCAAGATGGGCCATACAAGTTCAAACCCGGTTACGACCTTATACTGCAAGGTATGGGGGGCCTTATGAGTGAAACTGGAGAACCAGATGGTGGTCCAGTTAAGATAGGTATTGCAGTGACAGACATTTCTGCCGGCATGTTTGCATGTTATGGCATTCTTAGCGCCATTATTGCAAGATCAAAAACTGGCAAAGGTCAATTTATCGATACTTCTATGTTAGACTGTCAAGTTTCATGGCAAACTTATTTTGCGACTGGTTATCTTTTTGCAGGAAAAATTCCGTCAAGGATAGGTAGCGCTCATTCATTTATTTGCCCCTACCAGTCTTTCAGAACAAAGGATATTTTCATCAATATTGCAGTTGGAAACGAAGACATGTGGAAAAATTTCTGTGATGTCCTTGAAGTTGATATGGCTAGAGATGAAAGATTCTCCGACAATGGAAAACGTCTAAAAAATAGAAATGAGCTTATCAAGATAATAGAAGACGTTCTTGTAAAAAAATCAGGAAATGAATGGCTAGTACTCCTTGAAAAAGCTGGAATTCCTTCTGGGCCCATATACACAATTGACAGGCTATTAAATGACCCCCAAGTGATTCACAGAAAAATGATTGAAGAGGTAAACAATCCATTGTACGGTAATATAAAAATCCCAGGATTACCCGTCAAATTATCTGAAACGAAATGCTCAATCAAACTACCGCCCCCTGTATTAGGAGAGCATTCTGAAGAGATTTTAAGGAATCTTGGATATAATCAAGAACAGATAGAATCAATGAAAGAAAAAGATATTATTTAACATACCCTAGGAACGGGATCAGAAACAGGCGACTCTAAAATTCTCCTTCCACCTATTACTGTTTCAAGGATTACTTTCTCTCCTTTTTTTACTTGACCGATGATGGCGGCATTTTTCCCTAGACGATCTCTTCTTAAAACGCCAAGAACTGTTTCAGCATCTTCTTCATGAACAGAAATCAAAACTTTACCTTCGCATGCTATTTCCATGAAGTTTAGCCCAAGGATATCACATATAGAAGATACCTCTTCCCTTACTGGGATTTCTTCTTCTTTGATCTCGATTCTTACGCCTGATTTTTTTGAAAATTCATTTAATGCATTGGCAATGCCACCTCTTGTAGGATCTTTCATTGAATGAATCTTGTATGGAAGTATCTTTTCTATCATCCTATTTAGTGGTGCGACATCTGATTTTATATTTGATAAAAATGGTATGTCCTCCCTAATCGAAAGCATTGACGCACCATGGTCACCTACAGTTCCAGAAATTATAATTAGATCCCCCTCTTTCAAATCTTTGTCAGAAAGTAAATTCTTTGTATATCCGACACCCGATGTGTTTATAAAAAGATCATTCCCTGCAACTTTTGTATCTCCAGTAATTAATGGAACACCTGCTTCCTTCAATGTTTCATCCATAGATTTTATTACTTTTCGAAATTGATCGGTAGGAAATCCTTCTGGGAGTATAACTCCAGATGACAGAGCAAGTGGCTTTGCACCCATCACAGATATGTCATTAATTGTACCAGAAATAGAAAGTCTTCCAATATCTCCCCCCGGAAAAAAGAGAGGAGTCACTGTGTGGGAGTCAGTAGTAAAAACAATGTGTCCATCGCCAAATGGTATAGTCCCAGAATCATCCATATCTGAAATTCCCAATCCTCCATCGATTTTGTTCAAGGAAAAACCATTTACATAGAGAGACTTGATCATTGTTTCCATCATCTCTCCCCCTCCACCATGCTCAGATTTAATTATATCAGAAGTAAATTCGCTCATATGAGATTAGATTATAGGAAAACTTTATAAACATTGTTAGACCTTTTAGGCCAGATATAAAGGTGATTATGTGTCAATTTGGCAGGCAAGATCAAAAAGGAAATTCACTGGTGGAAGAGTCACACAGGCAAGAAAGAAACTAAAGAGAGAGCTAGGTAGGGAATCAACTTTTACAACTATTGGAGAACTTAACAAAAAGAAGGTTAGGTGCCTAGGTGGAACTGAGAAAGTTAAGATAATGAAGACTGACTATTCAAATATACTCACAAAAGAAGGGTATAAGAAAGCAAAGATCCTAAGCGTAGTAGATAATCCGGCGAACAGGCATTTTGTTAGAAGAAACATCATAACAAAAGGCGCAATAATAAACACAGAAGCCGGAAAAGCTAGGGTTACTTCAAGACCTGGACAAGACGGAGTAATAAACGCCGTTTTAGTCGAATAAATCTTATTTTTAGAATTATTTAACCTCTTTTTTAGAGAAAAGTTTAAATAAGACATTTTATTAATAATTTTAAGTTTAATTTTGCCTTTTTCGGCAATCCAAGGAGGTATGATTATGAGAGAGCCAGAAGAACTTCCTCTAGCTCCCCTTGAAAGACTACTTAGAAAAGAAGGGGCAGAAAGAGTTTCAGAAGATGCATGCAAAGTATTAGGTGTTGCTCTTGAGGACTATTCGAGAATAATAGCAAGAAAGGCTAAGGATTATTCAGCCCATGCTAAACGAAAGACCATAAAGGCAGAAGATATAGAACTTGCCTTAAGGGATTTAAATATTTAATTTTTTTCTTTAATTGATAGAAAATTTTATATTTGGTACTATTTTCAAATAGGTGAGGTAGATGGAAAACAAAATTAAAAAATGCACTTATTGCCAGACTGATTTTGATATAAAAGACAAAAATCGGATAGTCCTAGAGTTGTGGAAGGACAAAAAACACCTCACTAGACTTTACTTTTGTAGTAAGAACTGTTTTGTTTCTTTCTTAAAGGATAAAAAGATTATATGAGGCATTTTATGTCAAAGGAAACACTCAAAGGCATTAGAAAATCACTTTTAGAGCAAAAGTATAGATTTGATCTGGGCAGACAGTTTTTGGTCTACGTAAACTTTGCACTTCTTATTATCGCAGCTTCGGATAAGATAAAACTTGTAATTGATCTAAAAACTACTGAGCTTTTACTATTACTAGTTCCTCTATCTTTTATAGCAACTTACATATTGGGGTACATTCTTGATAAATTTGTTAAATTCCCACAGGCCGCACAGATGGTAGAAGCAAAAAGAAGCCCTTATACCTTGATGACACAGGAAAAACTTGACAAAATTATAGAATTACTTGAAAAACAATAGGAAAAACTTATATTTAAATAATGATATAATAGTATATAATAAGGGGATTTTATGGGTAAAATCGCAGCAACTAGATTAAGAGATAAGATGATTGTAACAGAACAGGGTCATGAAATAGGAACCCTTTTCGACATGGTAATAAACGAAGATACGGGGGAGCTCATAGCTCTTGTTGTGGAGCCTACAACTGACGTAATTCTAGATAATATGATAACAGACAAAGAGAACTTAGTTCTTGTTCCTTTTAGCGCTGTGAGGGCGGTAAAAGACTTCATTATCGTTGACGTCAGGAGAATTCCAAAAAAGAGCGAAAGGGTAGGAATGTTTGCAAAGGTTCCCGAATAAATTATTTTTTTATCTTCTTTTCTATTCTAAGTCTAAGAATTTTCTGCATTACCAAATAAGCTATAGAGAAAATAATAGCACCTATTAAAGGCATTTTATAGTCGTTATTCTTAAATATAAAAAAGTTAAGGCCTATAAAGAATACAAAATATGATAATGCTAAAAGAAATGCATATAAAAAGGGATTCTTTTCATTTAATCGCATGAGTATATATCCTCTTTTTTGCTTATATTTCTAGCTCTTTTGTTCTAAAACATAGATAATTTTTTATTCATAATTAAAGAAATCACATCATGAAACTACTAGGATTTATTGGTGGGATGAACTGGCAGTCAACAGCCGAGTATTACAAAACCATCAATAATCTCGTAAATCAAAGACTTGGTGGGAATCACTCTGCAAGGTTGATAATCTACTCCGTTGATTTTGAAGAGATTTTATCACTTGAGATGCAAAATAACTGGGATTCGATAGGGAATAAAATGGCTGAAATATCCCAAGACCTTGAAAAAGCTGGGGCCAGAGGGCTTGTTCTATGCTCAAACACTATGCATTTAGTGGCCGAAGATCTAGAGAAGGTAACAAATATCCCTATAATAAATGTCATTGATGCAACAGCTGAAGAGATAAAGAAAAATAGAATTGAGTCTATAGGGCTTCTTGGCACTAAGTTCACCATGGAGAGAGAATTTTATAAGAATAGGCTAAAAGAGAAACATGGCTTAAAGGTTTTAGTTCCAGACTCAAAGAGCATAGATATAATCAATAATATAATCTATAAAGAGTTAGCATATGGCAAGATAAATCCTACATCCAAAAAAGAAATCAAAAGAATAGTGGAAAATCTTATTTTGGATGGTGCAGAAGGGATAATATTGGGCTGTACTGAACTTCCGATGATAATAAATTCTAAAGAATTTGATGTTCCACTATTTGACACTTTAAAGGTACATATGTTGGCAGCCATGAATTTCTCATTAGAGGATTAACAACGGTAAAATATATTAAGGGGCCAAAAAAATCATTGGAGAGGCGACTAACATGAAAAAAGAAAAAATTAAGGAACAAAAGCTAAAACAGGATAGATCTAAATCAGAAGGGCGAAATTTGGTCATTGGTGTTGGTTTAGGTATTTTCTTTGGATTATTATTTAATAATTTTATACTTGGGACAATAATGGCAATAATAATCGTGATGATATTAGAAATTGGCTTTAAAGATAAATAATCTAGAAGAGTTTTCTCTGATCGATAGAGCATTTAATATTCGATAAAGTTTTCCATTCCACCCTTACAAAATCAGGAAAACTATTATTTAATTTATAGTACTCTTCAAGAAAACATCTAGTTTTTGGATCACTTGGGTAACCACTTCCAAAAGAAACTCCAGCATCTTTCTCTATTTTTTTGATAAGCTCATCCCTCTTTACTTTTGCAAGTATAGAAGCGGCCGCAACTATTGGATATTTATCTTCTGCTTTATGAGAAGCTATGACCTCACATGCAGAAAATTCATCACCAAGTGATTCTTTTAAATTACTAGAAAATCTATTTGCATTTACATCACATGAATCACATATCGCTTTTTTTATTGGAACTTTTAGCCCAATAATAGCCTCTTTGAATGCAAGAAGCTCAATCTTATTTAAGGTAGATTTCTTCATTTCCTTATTAAGAAAAGTAGTACTTAGTACTTCAAAATAATAATTACCTGAAAGCCCTAATATTCCTTGAAATAGTTCTGTTCTTCTTTTTGCAGTAAGTTTCTTTGAATCTTTTACCCCAAGTGATTCAATTTCTCCAAGTCTTCGCTCAGGAATAGAAAATGAAGCCACTACAAGAGGGCCTATGACAGGGCCTCTTCCCGCTTCATCTACTCCACATACATGCATTAACTTAAACCTCCGTAGATAATAGAGCGTGTCTTACAGCCTTGACACCACTTAAGCCTTTTAATTCAGTTAAAAACTCTTTAATCTCTTTTGTCTCTCCTTTTAGAATAAATATTTCAAGGCAGTTTTTTTCATCTAAATGAGTGTGCAAAGTTGTTTCAACTACATGTTCATATTTGTGGTGGATTGTATTCAATGGACTTTCTGATTTCTTACTCGAGATTACCATACCTGTGACTACCAAAGGTCCTTTTCCGTCTTCCCATACTTCAGTTGTGACATAGTCCCTCAATGCTTCTCTAAATATTTCAGACCTAGTTGAAAATCCTTTGGCGGTGAGCAATTTATCAAGTTTATCGAGTAGTTCATCGTTAATTGATATACTAATAACAGACATTCTATCCCTTCTAAAATCAAGTATTATTTTATTATTAAAGACTTTATCCCTAAAACCCCTAAGTAAGAGATACCTGAAACAAGTACTATTGTAGCCCCTGATGGTTGATTAAGGAAAAATGACATACCTATCCCTATTAGCATATAGACTACCCCGATTAAAATAGAGAAGATTATCATCTTTTTGAGACTATTTGTAAAAAGGCTCGCTGTCGCTGCAGGAAGTGTAAGAAGAGCCATAGCCAAAATTATTCCGACAACACTTACTAAGACTACAACGGTCAAAGCTACAAGTGAAAGTAAAACAATATAGGTCTTCAAGACAGGAACGTTTGTGACTTCAGAAAATTCTTCATCAAATGAGAAAGCAAGAAATTCATTGTATCTAATAAAAACTATGAGGGAAATAATAACGTTTAATGCAATCATGATTAAGATATCTATTCTTGAAACGGTAAGAATATTTCCAAATAAATAACTTGCAAGATCAGGCACATAACCAGGTGTTTGGTATATCATAAATATCCCAAAAGCCATCCCAATTGCCCACATTGCGCCGATTAACGTATCCTCACGCTGATATGCTTTTTTTGAGATAATGCCCAATATAGAACTAGAAAAAACGCTGAATATAATTGCAGTTAAAAGTGGATTATATCCTAAAAATAGACCAAGACCTATCCCGCCAAAAGCAGCATGAGATATACCACCTGATATGAAGACTAATCTTTTGACTACTACGTAAGATCCTATTACCCCACATGCAATTGCGGCTAAGATACCTGCCATTACTGCATTTTGGAAAAAGACGTATTGAAATACCATCAGTCTTCATGCTCCTGTAAAACTCTATGCGGTATACCATGCCCTATCAGTTCTATTGGGCATCCATATAATTTCTCAAAAACGTTTGGAGGTATGTTTTTCTCACCATGATAATGAAGGGTCTTATTGATACAGCCAATTGTTTTAACGTGCGAGGATATGGCCCCCGTGTCATGAGTAACTAATATTATAGCCATTTTTTCAGACAATTTATGAAGGAAATCATAAAAATCAGTTTCTGCCTGGACGTCAATATTAGATGTGGGTTCATCAAGCAAAAGGAGTTTGGGCTCTGTTGCTAATGCTCTTGCGATTAAGACCCTTTGAAGCTGGCCCCCAGACAATTTTCCAATCTGGGCGTCCCTAATGTTTCGGATCCCCATTATATCCATGGCATTGTTGGATATTTTTCTATCTGCTACTGAATATCTTTTGAAGAAATCAGTGTGCCCTATCCTACCGCTAAGAATCACCTGCTCAACGTTAATTGGAAAGTTGCGATCAACTAAGGTATACTGCGGAACATAACCAACATATTTTCTACCTTCTTTTGGATTCTTATCAAAAAGAGAAATATTGCCTTCTGTGGGCGTAAGAAGGCCAAGTATTATTTTCAAAAGTGTTGATTTTCCACCGCCATTAGGCCCTATTATCCCAAGAAAATCATCATCATAAACTGTAAGATTAATATCTTCCAAAACTCTATGATCTCCATAATCAAATGATAATTTTTCTAATCTGAGAATTTCGTGTTTCATATTATTACTTCTTTTTTATTTTGTTTGCTGTAATTTTAAGATTTTCTATATAATTTCCTGCAAGGGGATCGAGTACTTCAGTCGTTCCTCCTATTTCCTTTGTGATGATTTCTGCAGCTTTGCTACTAAATCCTGGGGAGATAAATATGGTATTGATGTTCTCTTCCTTTGCTTGTTCTATTGTACGAGCTAGAGATTGTAGAGTCGGTTCTTTTCCTTCAACTTCGATTGCAATTTGATTTAGAGTATAATCTTTTGCAAAATAACTCCATGAAGGATGAAATATCATAAATGACCTGTTGTTTATGTCCTTTAATTCATTTTTTATGTAATTGTCTGCTTCATCTAGTTTTTTTAGATAATCATCTCTGTTATTTAGGTAGTAATCTTTATTATCGGGATCAACTGTAATTAGACCTTCATATATGTTTTGGACCATAATTTTTCCATTTCTTAAAGATGTCCAGATATGAGGGTCTTTACCGCCTTCTCCCTCGTGATCATTTTCTGTCATTTCCATTAATTCAATTCCTCTAGAGCTATCTACAAGAAGCATATTCTTATTCAAGTCCATTATTTTATCAATCGATTTTACCTCAAATTCAATCCCGGACCCAATCATAACGTACATTCTTGCATTGGACAACTCTGCTAACTGACTTGGCTTTAAGTCTGCAGTGTGGGGGTCTCCACCTTCTGGAACAATAATATTAACGTTAACCTTATCCCCCCCAATTGCCTCAATCATCTCTTTTTGGGGAGGTATCGTTGCGTAGACAACAATTCGTTCTTCAGAATCTATAGTTTTTTGATTTACGCACCCCAATGAAATTGTAAGTATAAGAACAAAAAAAAGAGTCAATAAATAAGTATTCATAAATTTGCCTCGATATAAGTTTATACATAATATTATTTAAGCTTTTCTATAATAAATATTATTAAATTAATTGATATAAATTAATAAATAGAAAACCATTAAAAGAGTTAGCCATACTCAAATTTGATGGATAAAAAACTAGGATTTTCCTCACTAGCATTTTACGAATTAGATCTAGCAAAAGCCCTTAATTGGGGAGAAAATTATGAATTTGGTCTTGTAGAGATAGTCGCAGAAAATAAACATGTGATTGATGAGGAAACTTTACCAAGCATTAAGGATTTACTATCTTGTTATAGATTTGATTACACTGTACATTCACCCTTTTCAGATATTAATATATCAAGTTTAAACAAGAGCATTCGAAAGGAGTCTATAAGACAGGTTAAGTACTCTATTTATGCAGTTAATGAAATCGGTGGAAAGGTATTGACATTTCATCCTGGGCGCCACTCTGCCGCAACAAGCAAGGCAAGAGAGAGTACTAAAAAGATCCTTTTTGAATCACTAAAAGAGATATCAGATTACAATAAGGATTTTGGCGTTACCATTGCTTTAGAGAATATGCCAGACACTTTTATCACAACTATGAGAGTTTCCCAAGAGGTATTGGAAGTCTTAGAACAAGACCAACTGTCAGGAATAAAACACACTATGGATGTTGGGCATCTTGAAACTAACAATGTGGATATCGAAGAATACATTAATAATCTTAAAGATTATTTAATTCATATACATCTACATGATAATTTCGGGGAATTTGATAATCACCTGCCACTAGGAGAGGGAAACATTAACTTTGCCTTGATATTTAGAACACTAAATGAAATAAAATACAAAGGCAGAATAATTCTTGAAATGACAAGAAGGGCAGATGTCCTAAAGAGTCGAGATTATCTTATAGAGAAAGATTATTTATGAATTAGTAGCTGTAAAATCTTACAGTTATTTTGGCCATTTTATTATAGAACTCTATTTCGGGCTTTTTTGATTTAGTTTCAAGAAATACTTTATCTAAACCGGTCCAAAGGCTAAACCAACCACCGGGCTCAGTAATGATCAAAGGCATACCATATAAGAATCCTTCTTGACTTATCAAAAAAGTCGAGATTAAAGAAAAAATAATCCCAATTATGAGCCATTTTATCCCATCTCTTCTTGATTGTACCACCTCTTTTTGCTTCTCTTTGGCCTGGTTCTGGAAATAATCCTTTAATCTTTTTTTAATCATATTTTCAGGGGCAATTTTTCTTTTGTTTTTTGGTACAAGTAGCCTTAGTTCAAGTACTGGGGATTCAGTCTTTGTGCCTCTGACTGCCCTCCTACACTCAACTAAGAAATCATCAGAAAGCCCCCTTGCAGAATAAGGCCTTGGATCAAAGTCCGAAAATAGATCATCGTATGAATCAAGTATTAGACTAATGTTTTTCTCACGTAAGATAATTTTCGGATCTTCACTAGTGTCTATGTTTGATTCATATTCCATACAAATCGGCCTCTTATAAATACTTTAATTAGTATAACTATTTAAGTATTATTTGGTCTAATGTTATTATTGGTTGCTCGATAATTATGGAACAGGATAATGACAAGAAACATTGGTATGATGGAAAATTATACAATTACATTATTGATCCGAGTACAGGGGGTACAAGAAGAATAATTTCTAGTTTAATTGAAAATGATTCTAGAGTCATTGATATTGGGTGTGGAACAGGATCTTTAGCTTTTTACCTTTCACGAAAATGTAGATATGTCTTAGGCGTTGAGCTTTCTAAGAGAATGGTTGATTACGCTAATTCAATGAAAGAAGAAAAAGATATTTCCAACGTCAAGTTTTTGAATGGTGATGCGAGAAGAATTTCAGAATTAACAAAAGAAAGATTTGACTATGCAGTTTTTTCTTTATCACTCCACGAAATGGAATCAGATACTAGGGCCAAAGCTTTAGAAGAAATAAAAATAGTTGCGGACAAACTTATTATCTACGATTATTTGGTAAAAGAGAAAACTTCATTTCAAGGAATATTGAATTCAACTATAGAATTTATTGCGGGGAGAGACCACTTTGAGAACTATAAAACATTTCTAAAAGAAAACGGTATTTTTGGATTATTGGGAAAAAATGGATTTGAAATCGAAAAAACAATTATTAATAATGATTCTTATGCTGCAGTTAGAGCTATATGGAAATAAACTTAAAAATAGTTATTATAAATTGAAATAGAGTTACTTTAGGGGATTTAAATGTATAAAGTTGTTCTATTACGACATGGAGAGAGCACCTGGAATAAGGAAAACAGATTTACTGGTTGGACAGACGTAGATCTTTCTGAGAAAGGGATTAATGAAGCTAAGAAGGCTGGGCAAATTTTGCGTGATTCCGGATATATATTTGACATAGCTTTTACTTCTGTTCTTAAGAGATCTATACGGACATTATGGTTGGCATTGGATGAGATGGATCTTATGTGGATCCCAGTAATTAACTCGTGGAGGCTAAATGAGAGACACTATGGGGCACTACAAGGACTCAACAAATCAGAAATGGCTGAAAAGTATGGAGAAAAGCAAGTTTTAATCTGGAGAAGAAGTTATGACATTCGCCCACCTAATCTAGAAAAAAATGACAAAAGATACCCTGGTTTTGATCCACGTTATAAAGACTTAACTAATGATCAGATTCCACAAAGTGAATGTCTTAAAGATACTGTAGAGAGATTTTTGCCTTACTGGAACGACACAATAGCCCCAACGATAAAGAGTGGTAAAAAAGTACTAATTGCCGCCCATGGAAATAGCCTTAGGGCGCTTGTAAAATACCTTGATAACGTGCCTGAAGAAGAAATAGTAAGTTTAAACATACCTACGGGCATACCACTAGTCTATGAGCTAGATAAGAACCTTAAACCAATAAAACATTACTATTTGGGAGATTCTGCTGAAATTGAAAAGGCAATAAAATCAGTTGCAGACCAAGGAAAGGCAAAGAAATAATCAATACAAAGCTTTATAAACAGATTTATGATTTTATTTTTTGGTACTATGAGCTTAAAGCCATCCAATACAACCAAAGTAGTCACAAAAGACTCTTTTCTTAGACTTTGGTGGTGGCGATACTAAGCGGCCTACCTTCAGGTTTTCGCTTACTCATAGGGATTTTAGTATAAATTAGACATCTAGATGTTTATAGAGGTCTTAGTTTTTTTAGTTAAAATATATCTCAGATTTTTAATAAAATATTAAAGGAGGATAAACATGGAAAAAACCAAAATATTTTTGGACGAAAACGAAATGCCAAAAAGATGGTATAACATACAGGCAGATTTACCAAAACCTCTGCCACCCGTATACAGCCCACAAACATTCAAAAGGGCAACTTTGGAAGAGCTTTCAGTACTCTTTCCAATGGAAATATTAAAACAGGAAGTTTCACAAGAAAGATGGATTAACATTCCACAAGAAATACGTGACATTTATGCAGTATGGAGACCTTCTCCACTTTACAGAGCACTGAGACTTGAGAAGGCACTTAAAACACCTGCAAAGATATACTTTAAATGGGAGGGGATTTCCCCTGCGGGGAGCCATAAGCCAAACACAGCAGTGGCTCAAGCTTACTACAACATGAAAGAAGGCACACAAACAATAACAACTGAAACCGGCGCAGGCCAGTGGGGATCTGCTTTAAGCTACGCAACAAGCTTATTCGATATAAAGTGTAGAGTCTACATGGTAAGAGTAAGTTACGATCAAAAGCCTTACAGAAGAAATCTCATACATTTATGGGGGGCAGAAGTATTTCCAAGCCCAAGCAACAAGACAAATGCAGGAAGATCTGTCTTAAAAGACCGTCCAGATCACCCCGGAACTCTTGGAATAGCTATATCTGAGGCAGTAGAAGATGCCGCAACTCATGACGATACAAAATACTCACTAGGCAGTGTCTTAAACCACGTATGTATGCATCAGACCATTATTGGTCTTGAGTCAAAGGAGCAGTTAAAGATGGAAGAAAGGTATCCCGATATAGTAATTGGTTGCGTTGGGGGAGGATCCAATTTCGCAGGTATTTCATTCCCATATATCTATGACAAGCTAAAAGGAGATAAGAAAGATCTAAGAGTTATTGGTGTTGAGCCACACTCGTGCCCCACACTTACTAAGGGCCCTTATGCATTTGATTACGGTGACTCTACAAAGCTAGGCCCAATTGTAAAGATGTTCACGCTAGGACATGACTTCGTTCCACCAGGCATTCACGCTGGAGGATTAAGGTATCACGGTTGTTCTCCAATTGTAAGTTCACTCCGTAATCAAAAGATTATCGAAGCTCAGGCATATCACCAGACTGAAGTATTCGAAGCTGCTATGCTATTTGCACAAACAGAGGGACATGTTCCAGCTCCAGAAACTGCACACGCCATTAAATCAGCAATAGAGGAGGCAAAAAAGTGCAAGCAAACTGGAGAAGAAAAAGTCATCCTATTCAATGCAAGTGGCCATGGACACTTTGATATGAAATCATATGAACTATTCGTTCATGGAAAACTAACAGACTACGAGTATCCTTCAGAGCTTGTAAAGCAATCACTTAAAAAACTTCCAAAGATTAAGGAGGATTAAACCTCCTATTTTTTTATTTTTGTGATAAAATGAGAACTATTGGTTTTTTGATAAATCCTATTTCTGGAATGGGCGGGTCAGTTGGATTAAAAGGAACTGATGGCCTTTATGAAAAAGCTCTAGAGCTTGGTGCTGAAAAAGTATCAAAAAAAAGAGCTGAGGTATTCTTTGAATCGCTTGGCCCCGTAAAAGATGTAAAATTTCTAGTCCCTTCAGGTGAGATGGGTGAAGACCTTATTAAAAACAAGAACTTAGATTATGAAATAGTCTATAATACCAAAGGATTGACAAGTAGACAAGATACCCTAAAAACCCTAGAGGAGTTCAAAAAGAGAAAAGTTGAACTTATTATATTCTGTGGTGGAGACGGAACTGCAAGAGATATATACGAATCTATTGGCTTAGAAATACCCGTAGTCGGAATGCCTGCGGGCGTGAAGATGTTTTCATCTGTTTTTGCAATTAATCCCAAGGCTGCATCAGACCTTGTCAAAGCATTTTTGGAAGGAAGCTCAAAATACAAGGACTCTGATGTGCTAGATATAGATGAAGAAAGTTATAGAGCAGATAAATTCAAGATGCAATTATATGGATACCTGAAAACACCATATATACCAAATCTCATCCAAGATGCTAAGGCAGTCTTTGAAGGCCAGGATGAAGATATGTCAAAAGAAGGTATAGCTGTATTTGCAAGTGAGTTTATGTCAGATGGTTCTTTATATATAGTCGGCGCAGGCTCTACTACTGCAAAGATTGCAGAAGTTATGGGCCTAAAAAAGACAATGCTTGGTGTAGACCTGATAAAAGATGAAAAACTCATTGCAAATGATGTTAATGAAAAGGCAATTTTAGACTACATCAAAAATGAAAAAAGTGTAAAGATAATAGTAAGCCCTATTGGGGCACAGGGATTTGTTTTTGGCCGAGGAAACCAACAGATTTCAAGCGAAGTATTGAGAAAAGTTGGAAAAGATAATATAATAATCATAGCAACACCCCAAAAACTAGAAAACACTCCTTTTCTTCTAGTTGATACGGGGGATACTGAGCTGGACAAAGAATTA
Organism: uncultured Thermococci archaeon; assembly: GCA_964521515.1. Taxonomy (GTDB): domain Archaea; phylum Methanobacteriota_B; class Thermococci; order Methanofastidiosales; family Methanofastidiosaceae; genus Methanofastidiosum. The sequence continues at coordinate 683 of CAZFRW010000011.1, read as the reverse complement.
TCGGGCAAGACTCTTGTGGTCTGCTCATATAGAATGGCTCAAAGAAAGGAGATAAGGAAAGATTAAACTTAAAAAGTACGAAAATTAGGTTATTCTGATATTATGGACGAGTCTGTTGTTACTCCTTGGGAAGTAGAAGGAGAAATTGACTATAATAAACTCATTAAACAGTTTGGAACAGATGTCCTTACTGAAGATCTACTGAGTAAAATAAAAAAGCATACCGGAGATTTACATCCTTTTCTTAAGAGGAAATTGTTCTTTTCCCATAGGGACCTTGGGTGGATTTTAAAGAAGTACGAAGAAGGTGAAAAGTTTGCACTCTATACTGGAAGGGGCCCTTCGGGCCATACCCACCTCGGGCACCTCGTTCCGTGGATATTCTGTAAATGGCTACAGGATAAATTCGATTGTGAGTTTTATTTCCAAATGACAGATGATGAAAAGTTCATGATGAGGCCAGACCTTACACTTGAACAGACACATGCGTTTGCCTATGAAAATGCACTTGATGTCATTGCTTTGGGATTTGATCCTAAAAAAACATTCATCTTTTCGAACATAGATTATGCGAAAACGCTTTATAAAATATCAATACAAGTTGCAAAGAACGTCACTACTTCCACAGCTAAGGCCGTTTTTGGTTTCAAAAATTCAACTAATATTGGGATGGTATTCTTCCC
>CAZFRW010000010.1:28853-35609 GCA_964521515.1 uncultured Thermococci archaeon | reverse complement strand
CGGAAAAGGTTACACCCTTAACATGATAAATAACAACTCAATATTATTATATAATTACACGAAAAGAGCAGATGGTCTCATCTATTTTGATTTCACGATAGAAAATCTAGAAGGCACAGACAAAAACTATTCTTACACCGTTTATATTGATGGGAATAAACTCCTTGAAGGAAACGATTTCATAAGCTCAAATGAGAAAAAAATTATACAAAAAGAAATTAACTATAATGAGGCGGGAGACCACAGATTAAGCATATCGCTTAATACAGGTGCAGAAATTTACTTTAACTTTTCTTCGGTGAATAAATGAAGTCTAAAATTCTTGAAATCCTTGATAAGAAAGGCGATTACGTTTCTGGAGAAGAAATCTCAAAAAGTATAGGCATTTCAAGAGCAGCGGTCTGGAAGCATATAAAAAAGCTAAGGGAAGTTGGTTATGAAATAGATTCAAAGACAAACGAAGGATACAAACTTATCAGATCCCCAGAAAAGCAAATTGAGTTTGAGTTAGAAAGAATGCTTGATACCAAAACAATAGGAAAAAAGATTCTGTTCTTTGAAGAAGTCGACTCTACAAATAACAAGGCAAAGCAGATCGCATTGGAAGAGAAAGAAGGAACAGTTGTAATATCGGAGATGCAGACTTCAGGTCGCGGTAGAAGGGGTAGGGAGTGGCATTCCCCCAAAGGTGGCATTTATGTATCTTTTATTCTAAAGCCAAATATGTCCCCTGAAAAAGCACCGCAGATCACTCTAGTCTCCTCTCTTGCACTTGTTGAAGCATTAAATTCAATGTTTCAAAAATTGAATGCAAAGATAAAGTGGCCCAATGACGTATTAATTTCTGGTAAGAAAATATCCGGCATACTAACAGAACTTTCAAGCGACATGGAAAAGATAAACTATATTGTAGTTGGCGTGGGCGTCAATATAAGTACCGGCATTAATAACCTACCAGAAAACGCAACTTCATTAAAATTAGAATTGAAAGAGGACATATCAGTTAAGCTATTCTTGAAGTCCTTCTTAGAGCATTATGACTCAATTTATCAGGAATATCTAACTGGAGATATAGACCAAATAATTAAACGCTGGAAAAATAATTCAGACACACTCGGTAAAAAGGTCAAGATAATCGGGATAAACGAAACTTATGAAGGGTTGGCAAAAGATATTGATGAGAATGGCGCATTAATCTTACAAACAAAAGATAAAGAAATCAAGGTCTATTCTGGGGACGTTTCCTTAAGATAACTTCGACTATTATTATAATTTAATCGGGTAAATTATTTAAAGACTAAAACATATCATAGATTATGAAGAAAGAATCTGAAAAAAATGGGAAAGGGTTTAACCCAAAAGGATTATTGTATTTCATTGTTTTTGCTCTGATAATAGGCTACTTCTTTGGGATTCCAATCTACTTTAACTTGAAAGTTCTCTACACAATGTTTTATGAGCAGTTTATGGTAAAGCTTTCACTTTACATGATAGGCATAGTCTGGAGTTTAATTTTGGCCGTAATCATATTTTTGATAATGTTTCTTGCAACTCCATTAAGAAACATAATAAAAAAGGAAGTTGGGAACAATATCGCTGGAAAATTTATCTATCTTCTGATATTCTTTTTAATCTTCATTTTTATGCCAGCGCCTGTCCTTTATCTAAAATATGCATTGTATCTCCAAAAACTGCCTGAAATAACAAGGCCCCTTATTATGGACTTTATATATAATACGGACAGCTTCTACCAAAGCTACCTTTATCTAAACATTATAAATATTGGAAAAGGCGTCCTTATGCTTTTGACCTTGGTCATAGCGCTACCCTACATAGTAAACCTATTCCTTGAAAGGGCCAGGAGATTGGGCAGAGTCTTTGAAGATGGCACAGTGAGGGAAGAGACAAAGGAGATTGTATTAGAAAAAACACACATGACAATAACAGCAGTGATTTTATTTCTAGCACTAGTCGGCTTCTCAGCACTCCTCTTCTTCAGTAACGTATTTACATTCTACATCTATAACCCAGATTATGTCAAGTTTGGGATACTCGATTTCCTACAAATTGGTTGGGTTATCGAATCCATAATCCTTGTAGGTATTGGAGTAATGAATCTTGTAGTTTCCAAGGACAGAACAGAACTTGGGATAATGAGCGGCATATCCCTAGTAGCGTTGTTCATGCCCGGGATAGTCAAGGCAGTTTTACTTGTGCTTGCCCTTGTATTTATGCCCACACTAAAGAGCATCGTGGATATGAAGTTCACAGAGGCAAACGTTCAGGACTATAAGAAAAGATTCATGAGTAAACGTGGTATTATTGCCATATTAGTAATACTTTTGATAATTTCACCAACTGCTGCAGCAGGCGTTAAAGGGTTCTTGCTTAGTAGAAGCGTTGCTGGAAACCCCTTATTAAACACCCCATACATACAGAAAGAGATAGACTCCAACAGATGGGTCTCATATGTTGAGAATGTCGAGAGGGTTAATGTAGATTTATTGCCCCAAGAGCAATTCAAGAATATCCAGGTGCAGGAGTTACTGAATGAAAATCGCTACCTGATAGACAGGGTAAGGGTGTGGGACTATGTCACAGGATATGTCCTTGCAAGACCAAAGCTCGGTCCCAGATACTACCTTATATCGGATACTGACCTATTCCTCGACCCAGAAGAAAAGAGGATTTACTGGGCGACCTACAAGACCATAAAGCCAGAAACACCTGTCACAGATAACTTCTACAACAACAATCTATTCTATGTTGGAACAGACGATATAATAATCATGGACTCAACTACTAGAGAGATAACAAACATACCATCCAAGATTTACTTTGGGGAAGGACAGCTCGATTATACCTATTCAAACGGACTAGAGATAGAGTCTGTGACCACAAATTCATATGCAACAAACATGTATCTAGCTGAAGACAGGAAGACAAATCTTGATGACAATCTTCAAACACTAAATGTAGATACAATCAACATAAGCGGATTGATTTTGTTCAGGCTTGAAGGGTACGGCGTCTGGTCGGAATACTCATCTTTGGATTATGTCCCATACAGGTCTTTGGATCAGAGAAACTCGATTTATCTACCAGAAGAGTTAGAGAGAGATCTCGATAGTTACATAGTACTGTATAATGGTGAGCCTTACTTCCTAACAGATTACAATCTAAGGCTTGATGCTGGTACTTACATGCCCTATGTAAATCTCGATTACAAGAGGAACGTTGTAAGAGTCCTTACAAATATGCAAACTGGAGAAGTATTGGCCTATTATGTTGGGCCTGATGATGTCTTTAAAGATATATACCTAGAGATATACCCATGGATAAAAGATGGTAGCGAGATACCTGCTGAGGTCAGATCCCAGTTAAGGGCGCCTGATGACTATTTCCACTATGTTTCTGACGCCTACACAACATACCACATAACAGACCCAAAGGAATACATAGAGGCGACAAACTTCTACGAGTTTGATCTTGGGGACAATGTCGGGAGATATACAGATTTCATATACAACATCATTGCCAGAAACCCAAAAACTGACAATTATGAATATGCTGCATTCCTCCAGATGATCTTGAGGAGAGCGGAGTCAAGGGAGCTTACATCTCTTATGTACGGATACCTTGATGATGTGGATTCAGAAGCAAAGTTCTATGCTATCGACATCTCTGCAGAAAAAATTACAGGTAAGAGGATTACACAGGAATTTTTGAACAGCGAGTACCAGGAAGAGTTCAGGCTATTGGCTGAAACTAAGAGACAGGGAAACATGATCCTTTATCCATTTACATACAAGGGACAAACAGTTCCGTTATACCTCCTTTCTGTATACGTACAAAGGGCAGAGTCAGTCAACCTCTGGGACATAGTGGCAATAGAACCAAGGTCAATGACATTTGGGAGGGGCCAGACCGTTGACGATGCATTAAAGGATCTCTTTTTAAAAATAACTGAAACACCTACAACACCGACTGACGGGGGACCTGTAGTTAGACCACCTGCAACAGGAGATAAGGAAGACCTAGTTGCTTCCTTGATTAAGATATATATACAGAGAGAATCCCTGCAACCTGACTCAGAAGAATACAAAGATCTTACTGAAGAGATTATTTCAATACTTAAAAAACTTGAATCCCTAGAAGGATAATAAAATGATCTTGAGTGGAAGAAAGATATCAAAAGGTTTAGCAGAAGGTGAGGTATTGAAGAGTACCTCACCAATTTCTTTTCTTGGTGGAGTTGATCCAAAAACAGGGATAATAATGGATAAGAACTCTAATGCTTGTGGAAAGAGCATAAAAGATAAGATTTTTGTCTTTCCGATGGGCAAGGGCTCAACTGTCGGATCGTATGTTATTTATCAATTGAAAAAAAATGGTACGGCGCCCCTAGCAATAATAAATAAAGAAGCGGAAACGATAGTGTCAGTTGGTGCGATAATCTCAGATATCCCGATGGTAGACAAGATAGCAATTGAAAGCATTGAAGAAGGAAAAAAAGTTAAGGTCAATGGAGACAAGGGAACAGTAGAAATTATATAGTTAATTATGCTTTAAAGTAGTAATACTCACCTGAAGACTTCTGCTCTCTGTCTTTTTGTGAGTCAAGTTTATTTGATCTTGGCCTTCCTGATTCGGGCTCTCTTCTGAAGGTTACCCCGACCTCTTTCAAAAATCTATTCATCCCATCACGGAGTGATAGTGGTGGAGATGCAACGCCCGATACACTGGGTTTTCCAGAAAAGACAATTGCCTTATCGGAAGTGTAGTCTAAAGAGACTAGGTCATGCTCAACTATAATTGCCATTAGCTCTTTATCACCTATAAATCTCCTCAATACCTTTGAGAAGTTAAGCCTCTGCTCAATATCTAGGTATGCTGAGGGCTCATCGAATAGGTATAGATCTGCTTCTTGGGATAGGCATGCTGCAATAGCTACCCTCTGCAATTCCCCTCCAGAAAGCTCTGAAACAGAGTTATCGATTATTGGGTCTATGTCAAGGGGCCTCAATATTTCAGCTTTGTAGATGTTTGTATGAAACTTCTCCTTTGCAACTTCGGATAATAAATTCCTTACAGAGCCTTCATAATCCCTTTGGATATACTGCGGCTTGTATGCAACCTTTAGCTCTGTTTCAAATTTATTGCCGTCGTCGGGCTCTAATACCCCTGCAAGTATTTTTATGAATGTACTTTTTCCGGTGGCGTTTGGCCCAACGATTCCGATTACTTCGCCCTTGTGTAGGGATCCGCCCTCAGTTTTTAGAGAAAAACTTTCGTAGGTCTTCTCAAATGGAGGATAATCTAAAAGCACTTTCTTTGACTTTAGGGATTTGTCTTGCTTTTGATAAAACTTAATTGATTCGTCCCTAAATCTAACGTTGTCTTCCTTTATGAAACCGTCTAGGTACATGTTGATTCCAACTCTCACGCCAAGCGGAGTTGAAACAATTCCATATACCCCGGGTTGTCCATAAAGTATGTGAATATTATCGCTCAAATAATCCAAAATAGCAAGGTCATGTTCTATTACAACAACAGTTTTTTGTTCGGCAAGATTTCTTATCGCCTTGGCAACATTTAACCTCTGCTTTATATCGAGATAAGATGTGGGCTCATCCAAAAAATAAATATCGGCGTCTTTGGACATTGAAGCAATTAAAGCAACCCTCTGCAATTCTCCTCCGCTCAAAACAGAGATGTCCTTGTCGAGGGCATCCGTTAAATCGAGTTTCTGAATTAACTCCTTTGAAACTCCACTTTCATCAACTTTTTGGAGGAGCTCTCCAGTATTTCCTTTTACCACCTGGGACAGTTTGTCCACGTATTGGGGCTTTAAGGAGCTCTTAATGTTATTAGCTTCAATCTTCTCAAAATACCCCTGAAGCTCAGTTCCTCTAAAATAAGGTGTTAGATCCTTCATCTCTTTTGAGGAATAGTCTCCCATGTTAGGAAAAAGCTCTCCAGAAAGAATTCTAATTGCTGTTGTCTTCCCTACTCCGTTTTGGCCTATAAGGCCCAATACCTTTCCTTCCTTTGGTATTGGCAACCTGTAAAGCCTGAATGTGTTTGGGCCGTACTGGTGTATTGGCTGAGAAAGTTCTTCAGGTAAATTAACTATAGAGATTGCTTTGTAAGGGCATTTGTGGATGCATATACCGCATCCTGTGCACAAGACCTCAGAAATAATCGGTTTTTTTGTTACCTCGTCAACTATTATAGTCTCTTCATTCATTCTGGGCCCAGGACAATAGTTAAGACACAATAGATTACACTTTTTTGGTTGACATTTATCGTAATCTACTACAGCAATTCTCAAAGATTTCACCTTAAAAAAATAATATATTTAAATATTAAAGAGGATTATCCAAAACATCAGCCAGCTTCCAATAAATGAGAAAACTCCTGATTTGAGGATGCTGCCTGGAGTAGGATATTTTATCATATTGACACCGACCATCTTAACAAGGTACTGTGAAACGTAGAAAATCACAAAAGCTACTATAATACTTATGTACGCTGGTAGTGGCGCTATTCCAGAGATAATTCCTGCTAGTAACCCAGTTAAAGCAAAAACAAGACCTATTTTATGACTGTCATCCATAAAAACTCACCATTTAAAGAGATGAGAAGTATTACATTTAAAAAGTTTATTATGGAATCGCTTATTTTACCTTATTAAATAATATATTCGTAAAGTTTAAATGGAATAAAGAATTAATATTCATGTGATTTAATGAA
>CAZFRW010000010.1:23098-28753 GCA_964521515.1 uncultured Thermococci archaeon | reverse complement strand
CAATGTAAGGGGGGGTGTATGCCTTTTTTCTTAGAGAAGACGGCATACATTAAACTTACTGAAAAAAAAGCCGAGGCCGTTCTAATATTTGATACCAAGGAGTTCATAGCATATAGTGGTGAAACTCTGGAAATACCATTTACCTTAGAAAATATTGGAAAACTCCAAATGAGAGATATCGAAGTGGAAATTAAAGGTGACATCGTTTCAGATGAAATAGTTAAAATCTCCTACCTAAATCCTGAAGAAGAAACGTCCAAGAACATACTTGTTTCAATTGGCGAGAATGCCTCTAAAACTTCATTGAATTCAATAGTTGTTGTAAGGTTCGTGGACGCCTTGGGCAAAGAAGGGATGACCTATGAGAGCATACTAATAAAGGTAATTGAAAAGGAAATTGTTCAAGAACCCGATAACTCCGAAGTCAATGACGAGGTTAGTGAAGAGACCCAATCTAAGATCTCTAGCTTGGTCTATTTTTTCGTAATCCTATCGATTGTTGCGATAATTGCAGTAATCGTCTTTTTAAGATACCTATTCAAGAGATAATTTTTTAAATAATTTTATTTCTTTTGCTATGGTGCTTTCTTGTCTTCTGAGCTGATACGTACTACCGAATCGATATGCCCGATATGCCAAAAAAGAATTAAAGCTGATATTAAAGAAGCCCATGGACAAATTATAATGGAAAAGGAGTGCCAAGAGCACGGTTTCTTCTCAGATACTCTTTCAAATGATCCACAATATTACAGAAGGCTTCAAAGACTTGACCAGACTGCAGAAAACTCTGTTGAAAAATCAACAAATAAAGATAAGGGATGCCCTTATGATTGTGGATTGTGTGAGGATCACTTGACGCCATCAATTTTTGTTAATATCGATATAACAAATAGGTGCAATATGAACTGCCCTGTATGCTTTGCAAGCGCGGGTGCAACTAAAAGATTATACGAGCCTTCCTTTGAAGAGATAAGAAAAATGCTTGAAAGAATGGCTTCTATAAAACCAAATCCTTCTTTTGCAGTCCAGTTCTCGGGCGGTGAGCCTACTTTAAGGGATGATTTGCCACAGCTAATAGAAGCGGCTAAAAGAATGGGCATCTCACAGATCCAGGTTGCAACAAACGGGAAAAGATTTGCTAAAGACATAGAATACTTAAAAAAAGTTATTGATGCGGGAATAAACACTTACTACCTACAATTTGATGGGTTGAACCCTTCTTGTTACAAGAAATTCCGCGGTTACGACACTTTACCTGAAAAGAAAAAAGCCATAGAGAATCTAAGAACTCTTGGAGAAACTAGTGTCGTCCTTGTCCCTACAGTTTCTAAAGGTGTAAATGACCAAGAACTTGGGGATATAATATATTTTGGAAGAGATAACTTTGATGTCGTTAGAGGGATAAACTTTCAGCCTCTGTCCTTTTCTGGACGTGCAACAAATGAAGAAATAAAAAAATACAGGATAACAATAACGGATTTGGTAAAACTGATTGAGGAGCAAACAAATGGGGAGATTGGAAAAGAGGACTTTTATCCCATCCCATTTGTAGTACCGGTGTCCAAGTTTGTTGAATCTTTGAAGGGTATAGCTATGCCCCACTTTACCACTCACCCTCAATGCGGCGTTGCAACTTATGTGTTTGTACAGGACGGAAAGCTTGTACCGATTACCAGATTTATCGATGTTGAAGGATTCTTTGAATATCTTAAGGAAAGAAATGAAAAAATAATCTGTGGCGGAAAAATAAGAAAAGGTATTGAAGTATCCAGAATTGTAAAGGATATGGGCTCTTTTATCGATAAGGGGAAAATGCCAAAGGATCTGAATCTTTTAGATATTACTAAAGGTATTTTGAATGGCAAAGGAAAAGAATTTCTTGCAAAACTACACCACAAATCATTATTTATAGGAACAATGCACTTTATGGACCCTTTTAACTTTGATTTGGATAGAGTAAAGAGATGTGCAATACATTATGCTATTCCCGACGGTTCCTTTATACCTTTTTGCAGTTACAACTCAATCCACAGAGAGCGTATAGAAAAAAAGTTTACTACGCCAATTAACGAATAGTTTTTCACCGAAAGATATTTATTAACCCCCTATTTCTTGAAGATTGGTGAATCTATGAAAAAAGCAGGTATTGTATTCGCCCTGATATTTTTAGTTGCAATTGCTACATCCTCAGGGTGTGTTTCACAAAAGGAAGAGGAAAATGGTACAGATGTTAATACGACGCCGGTAGAACCTGGCAAAACAGTTTCTTATCTTAAAGCTAAAATTAATATCTCGCAGCCATATGACCTTTCAGATTTAAACTCATCAAGACAGAAAGTTGTCATAATTAGGGACAGTGGCATGAGACTTGAAGCCATAGTTACTTTGTATGGTGAAACCTATACATTTGACGACACTACAAGGATACCCATTGTAGAGACTGAAGAGGACGCTATAAAAGTACTCAATAGTTTTCCAGAAGATGTTGTACCATATGTTATGGGGATAGAATTAGATGAAGGCATATGGGGAACTGGAACAGTCCACTGGACTGAACATATGCGTAACAATATTGCATTGAGATACGCCAAAGAAGATGCGGATTATAATTTATATGGAACTGCTGTCTTAATAATGAAAGATCAAAGAGACAAGATTAGAGTTGATGAAAGTCCATATTTAAGCAGTGGCTATGAATACTGGTGGATGCAAGGTGCAACTGAAACCCTTTCTTCAAGTAAAGCATTGGGTTCTGGGCCTTACACCTCATTATACACATCACTAATGAGATCTATGATGGTTCCAACGAAAGTCGTTTACGGACTTTACTATGACTTAGAAGATGGAGGGGTATGGAAACCTTACACTTGGAACGAGGTATACTTTAACGGCACATGGGTACCTGTCGACCCATATAGGCAACAGATAGGCACTCTGTCAAGATACTACCTAGAATTAGACGAAGTCGTAGACCTAGGTGAACTCAATGATGATTTTGCTTGTTATAGAAGCAATTACGACGGAAAAGGTTGTAAGCCTTTCATGATAGAGATTCTCGAGCAGGGAACAGTCCCAGAAAGCGAAATCAACAAATAAAATCTTTTTTAATTTAAATATTTCTTTATTATACTGACAATCTTTCCAGCAAGTTTTTCCTTCTCTTCTAGAGGCAAATGGAAAACCTTTTTTGTTTTATCTATAATAAAGACTTCATTTGTTTTGGATTCAAATCCCCTCATCTCTTTTCCAACATCATTTGCAATGATCAAATCCATGTTGGAGCTTTGGAGCCGGTCGTATGCCTTTCTTATGAGTTGGTCATCCGGAACAGAATACTCCGCTTTAAATCCAACTATAAATGACTTTGAACTTTTTGAGAACTCTTCTATTATTTTTTTGTTCGGTGTGAGGGTTAAGTTAAACTGTTTATTAGAGGATATCTTACCGGTCTGCGGATTATCAATGTGAAAATCTGATGTGGCTGCAGCAAAAACAGCTATGTCAACATCTTTGTTTGACATTACAGCGTTGAACATCTCCTCATATGTTTCTACGCGTTCGGCTTCAAGATAAGAAGTCAACTGGGTAGGGCCTAAAATTAAAGTGACATCTGCACCCCTCATATCAAACTCTTCTGCAATCTTAATCCCCATTAATCCGCTGCTTTTATTTGTGATGAATCTTACATCATCGATCTTCTCTATTGTAGGACCTGCAGTTACCAAGACTTTTTTACCCTCTAGGTCTTTTACATACAGTTTTTTTATTACTGCATTTACAATCTCATCGATTTCAGGAAGCTTTGCCTTATTTTCTTCAAATTTTGGGGTTAGAAATTCGACGCCGTATGTTTTTAATTTTTCAATATTTTCTAGGATAATGGGATTTTTGTACATTGAACTGTGCATAGCAGGGACAATAATTATTGGTAGCTTACCAAATCCCGTAGAAACTACTGTTGTCACAGGTGTGTCATCAATTCCGGATGCGATCTTTGAAATTGTGTTTGCTGTTGAGGGCGCGATCAGTATTAAATCGCATCTATTGTCGTGGTTACCCGCATAAGAAACATGTTCTATCTTCCCTGTAATTTCATCTACAACAGGGTTTCCTGTCGCAAACTCAAGTGCATATGGGTGGATGATCTTTTTTGCGTCTTGAGTCATGACTGCATATACCTCAGCCCCGTGCCTCATGAGCTCTCGGGATAGTTTTACGGCTTCAACGGCCGAGATACTTCCTGTGACCCCTAACACGATCCCCTTTCCTCCCAACTTGTTTGACTTAGTTCCTTTTATCGACTTTCTATGCATCACAATAGTAATCGCCTAAATCTTTATAAAAATTGTTGTTATCTTGATTAAATAGGCGATAAATTACAGGATACTGGGGTAAAAAATCAATAAGTTCTCCCAAAATATATTAAAAAATTTAAAGGCAATAAGGGTATTTTATGTATAATGCAGAATATTATGTTCCTTCACATATAACAGGATTTTTTGTTCCGTTCTTTAGTGATGACTTTTTAAAAACAGGCTCAACCGGTGCAGGCGTTTCCCTATCTTTGGGCCTTAAAACTAAGGTAGAGGTAAGAGACGGGAATGGTGCAGTTGGTGTCTATTTAAACGGGGGCAAAAAATCAAGGAAAAGCACAACTGTGTCTTTTAGATGTATCGACTTAATAGAGAAAAGATATCCAAAATCTTTGGAAAATAAAGATATTCTAATAGAACATGAAAGTGACGTGCCCATAGACTCTGGGTTTGGTGCATCGGCTTCAGCTGCTCTCGGGATATGTTTTTCAATTAAGGATTTTTTAGGAATTTCGTCAAATGAGTGTGTAAGAATTGCCCATGAGACTGAAGTAAAAAATTTAAGTGGGCTTGGGGATGTTGTGGCGGAAGTAAAAGGTGGGATTGAAATAAGAAAAACTCCGGGTGTCGAGGGGATACTCGAAAACATCCCATCTAATGGCCTAAAAGTATTAGGGGTAAGCCTTGGAGCAAAAAGGACAGAAAGTGTCTTAAAAAATTCTGAAAAGGTTAAGATAATTGAGAAATGTGGGACTAAAATGTTAAAAAAGCTTATCAGCGAGCCAAGTGTTGAAAGGCTTATGGAGTGCTCAAGGACATTTACCTATAAGACAGAACTTATGTCTAGAGAAGTCCTAGATTTAGTTGAAATGATAAGTGAGATTAATACCTACAACGCAGCCGGGATTATGATTGGTGAAGGCGCGTTTACATTTATTAATGAGGAAGATCAAATTAAAGTATTGGATAGTTTAATGGATGTAAAAGGGGACATAATTTTTTCCCCAATTGCTTCAGGCCTGATATAGGTGCTATAAATGGACATACCAAAAAGTCACCCACGATACGAATCCCTCCTATTGAGGGAGAAGGTAAAGGACTGCCTAAAAGATGGGGTACTCTCAGAGGTAGGCATAGCGGCACACGGCAGGGGGGAAGCTTTTGATTACTTTTTAGGGGAAAAAACTACTAAAGAAGCTAAGATGGCCGTAAAGGCTGCTGCTGCGATGCTATGCAAGGCTAAAAATCCCGTAATATCTGTCAATGGAAATATTGCATGCCTTATCCCTAAGGATATTGTAGAGCTGTCAAAGATTGTCCCTATGAAGATAGAGGTTAACCT
>CAZFRW010000010.1:0-22998 GCA_964521515.1 uncultured Thermococci archaeon | reverse complement strand
CTAAGGATATTGTAGAGCTGTCAAAGATTGTCCCTATGAAGATAGAGGTTAACCTATTTTACAGGACCCTTGAAAGGGAGATTAAGATCAAAGAAAGACTTGAAAAGTATGGCGCTACAAATGTTTTGGGTATTGGAGAAAATGCAGATAAATATATACCGAACCTTGATTCATTACGGGGGAAAGTTTCAAATGAAGGGATCTTCACCTCCGATTTAGTTCTAGTGCCCTTAGAAGATGGGGATCGGGCTTTGGCGCTTAAGAAGATGGGAAAGAAAATTATTGCAATTGATTTAAATCCACTTTCAAGGACTTCCTTGTGCTCAGATATAACAATAGTTGATAATGTAGTTAGGGCGATGCCACAACTTATTAGTGAGATAAAGAAATTTAAGGGTAAAAGTATTAAAGAAGATCTAATATTTGACAATACTGAAAATATTAAGAAATCTATTCAGATAATGAGAGATAATCTTCTTCGATTGGAAGAAAAAATAGGTGAAAGGTGATCATATTAGTAAAATAATCCTTCAACTTGCATTGGACATATTAAATCTTGACAGAGCCATTTCCATGGCAAACGAGGCTGTTAGCGGAGGGGTAGACTGGATTGAAGCTGGAACTCCCCTGATAAAGAGCGAAGGCATGGAAGTTATAAGAGAACTAAAGCGGTTATTTCCCGATAAAAAAATAATAGCCGATATGAAGACTATGGACACAGGCGATTTTGAAACTGAAATGGCATCAAAAGCTGGTGCAGATATTATTTCAATTCTAGGGGCATCTGACGACAGCACAATAAAGGAAGCAATTAAAGCCGCTAAGAAATATAATTCTGAAATAATGGTCGACCTAATCAATGTCAAAAACAAGGTGGACAGGGCCGCAGAAGTCCAGAAAATGGGGGCAAAATATGTCTGCATCCATGTCGGTATTGACCAGCAGATGAAAGGAGAAAATCCTTTACAGGACATAAAAGATGTCAAAGAAGCTGTGAATATTACAATTGCAACTGCGGGAGGATTAAATTCTGAGAATATACCTGATGTTGTTTCTGCTGGGGCAGATATAGTCATTATTGGTGGCGCCATTACAAAAGCTGCCGATCTTCTTGAGGCCACAAAAAGGATCAGAAAGAGTATTGACCTTGCAAAGCCTATTGAAAGCTTAGAGTTTAGAAAATACAAAAAAGAAGAGCTGATCGATGCCCTAAAAATGGTCTCGTCTTCCAATGTTTCAGATGCCATGCACAGAGGGGGCGCAATGAAAGGTATCCATACAGTTGTGCCTGGGCTTAAAATGGCAGGAAAAGCATTGACTGTTAAAACTATGAATGGGGACTGGGCAAAGGCTGTTGAGGCCATTGATCTTGCCGATAAAGGCGACATCCTAGTCATAGATACAAATTGCGGCAACATCGCTATTTGGGGGGAGCTTGCGACTTGGAGTGCAGTTACTAGGAAACTTGGGGGCGTCGTAATAGACGGTGCTGTACGGGACGTTGACGACCTAAAAGAAATCCGTTTTCCTGTTTTTGCACGATATGAAGTACCAGACGCCGGAGATCCAAAAGGCTTTGGGGAGATAGGGTGCGAAGTGGTATGCGGAGGCCTTAAAGTAAACAAAGGAGATTATATAATAGGCGATGATAGCGGGGTAGTAGTAATTCCTCAAGAAGAGGCCCAAGAGATAATAAACAGAAGCATTGATGTCAAAGAAAAAGAGAATAGGATCAGGGAAGAGATAAAGAGAGGCTCAACTCTATCAAAAGTTCTAAAGCTTAAGAAGTGGGAAAAGATCGTGGGATAATACTTTAGAAAAAGAGAATATTATAATTATATCAGACACTCTATTTTTTTATATTTGAAGAAATAGATAAAAGAGTTCTTGCACTATAACTAAAATCAAAAATTTTAATAACTTAAAGAATCGGAAATTGTAATAATTAGTTGAGTTCAGGGATCATAGTTGTATTGTTACTAAGAGGATACTTCACATACAACAATTATATAAAGAAAAAATAATGAATCGATGTCGGTGTGGATATGAGAAGGGGACTTATAATACTTTCAATTATTGTATTTTCTATATTTTTCCCATTTAGCATTGGCGCCTCTTCTGTCCCTGAAGACGATTTCTTTTTTGATGGAGAAACTGTAAAGTCTATGATAGTTGTTGGTGAAACAGCGACTTCCTTAGACATCATATCTGCCTCGAAGCTCGCTTTTCTTATCGCCAACAGGCACACCGAAAGGATTGAAAATACAGTGTATGAAGAGTATAAAGTATCTTTAAAGAATTTGAATGCTAGTGATATAATAAAACTTGACCCAGGAACCGCTTCGGTGAATTCAGTTAAGGTAGGAGATGGATTAAAATCCCTTTGGTGGGATGACGGCTACAAATACTCATCAGCTTTTTATCCTTATGGCGATGGAGACAAGGTTTTTGATTATGATGAAACGCATGAGGAGATATTCATAAAGCTATCAGATACTGAGATCCCTGATGATTATTGTCTTGACTTTAATAGGTCTGACATCATTTACAGGGTATCATACATCCATACGCCATTTCAAAGAAAGGTCTTTGCCGGATGTAGCGGACCATTGTATGACGTACCCTATAGCTCTTATAGAATCAGATTATTTGAAAAGGAATACCCAATAATAGATAACGGGGTATACCACTCTAAAGATCAAAATATAAGTTATTTTATTTATGGACTCCCTATTTATTCCCCCGATACAATATTTAGGGTTGGGGATACGAGAGTTTTTGGCTGGTACACTGTAACGCTTCTGGATATACACAGCCCGACAACTGAAGAGACATCTAAGGATGACAAGTTCAAGGTGAAAAGTGGCGGAAGTTTTTCAGGGGAGTATAAAGTATACCTCAGGGTGTCTGACTTCACCGGCAAAAGTAACGACTTCTTAATGGTGATGGATGCAAACAGCTCAAGGTGCTGCACTTGCGTACCGCTGTGTGACCCCAAAGGAGGGTACGGATCCTTTACAACTGTGCCGACAAGGCAGTATGAGAATGATCCTTATTTCATATTCGAGAGGGGGACTAGAATCATTGATGGGGTTGAAGAAACTATCTGGGCAATACCTGTTTTCTATATAGATGGGATAAAAGTCTTTGAGGGCGCAGACAAAAGCATGCTCGCAGAATTTGATGTTTACTCCCTAAAAAACTATGGCGCCATTGAAGAAACTTCATGTTGTATGCCATTTATTACATACCCAAATGACTACAATCTGACAATATCCAATCTCTGGGAGGACGTTATTGCATTAGGTGTTGATATCAATCTTGATGGTAATCTATCTGCCGAAGAAGAGCAGATACCTATATTTGAGACCCCTGGAGAAGAATGCAACGCTTCGATTAAGTTTCCTTTTGAACACCCTGTATACATAAATCCTGGAAAGGATGGGGCATTCGGCACATGTGATGATTTCTTTGATATTAATCCATTAAATCCAAGATTTAAAAAATGCAATTATGACACAATTGACGTAATTTTATGCGATAAGATAGACCTTGAATGTTGCGACCCACAGACTGTATATGGTCCAAAGAACTATTTCAAGATTGATATTCTTGACTCAAACTACAAGCAGAAGGACGGTGACGGCATAGCACTTGAAGTCAGCCAGAAAAAATCAAAATTATATTTATTCTATGACTCAACAATTAAAATTGAGCCAGCTTCAATTATAAAAAGAGACATAGATGTGACTGGAGCTGACAAGGCAACAAAGAATCTCATCTTGATTGGAAATGAGAACAATAATCTCATAATAAAGGATCTATGCGATTCAGGCGTTTCACAAGTAATATGGTCGGAATCATTTGGCCAGTGGGAATATTTAAGAAATGTCTTCTATGAAAACAGCATTCTAATAGTTGGCGGCAGAAACGGCGAGGTAATAAACAAAACTTTGGAAGATATAATGAAGTTATTGTTTGTTTGATTGCCAGAACATCTTGGTCCTAGCGTAAACTCTTTCAGCGGATAGTATATCTTTGAAAAGGTCTTCTTCATCTTTTCTATCTTTTGCCAGTATCCTCTTCGCTGTTCTTGGCCCTATACCGATCCCCGCTAGAACAATTATTGCTTTTTTGCCGTAAGGGAGAATCAAATCCGCAGAGTCTTTGATTTCTTTCAAGGTCTTTTTTTCGTCCTCATCTATCTTTCCTTTGTGACCTTTATGGACTATTTCTAAATCTTCCCGTCTCCTTAAAATTCCCAGATATCGTGCACCACATTGAGGGCATTTTGGATTATCCTCGAAGTTATTTACAGATAGAGTCGTTTTCCATTTTCTGCAGTGAAGACATGCAACTGTAACTCTTTTCTCAAGGAGCCTTTTCTTCAAATATTTTATAATTTCTTTATCGGGTCTTTTTGGATACAAAAGTTCAAATGAAGACCCCTCAAGCAGGTATCGTGTAAAGGTGGATGGCTCGTCATTTTTATTAACAATTATATTTATTTTTCCATTTTTTAAATCTCGGATGAATTCCTTTACAGGCTCAATCTCAAGCTTATCATGGTATAGTTCATTTAACGTTTCTTCGTAAAGCGGTGTATTTCTATAGAGCTTTAGTATGTTCTTCATCAAGTACTTCTCAGAGTTTGCCCGTACTACCCCAAACCTCTTTGCTATCTGTATCATTTTCCACTCAAAAAGCGGGGTATTTTTCAAGACGATGTCAAGGATAGGGATTACGTGATCCTCATTTAATTCAAGAAGTGTATTCTTTACAACACCGCCGCCGTCTTTTATCCCGACAGGAAATTTAATCATTATGTGGTAAGGGTCTGTTCTCATACCTATTGATTCTCCAAATCTCTGTGCCAAAAGGGATGTTATTACCCTACCCAACGTATCATTTGCCTTAGAGCCATTAAAGATATGCAAGATGACAAACTCCCCGATGTCCTCAATCACTAAAGAATTCTTAGAGTAGGGGAAGTATTTTGATTGATCTTCGAACAATTCATATAGAATTTCTTTTGTGTCCTTGGCCAATGGTAATTCTTCTATCTTGGATTTATCATCAAAAATCTCAAAAACATCTCTTGAAACAAATAATGGAACTGGAATGAGCTCCCCTTCCCATGAAGGGATTGCACCAACGGACCTTGTCTCAGTTACCTCTATTTTTTCATCCTCGATGTTTAGTACCTTCCAGGTTCTGCCACGAACGATAAAGTTTCCGCCAACTTCAATATTGGATACGATAAAATTCTCATCAAGCACGCCTAGTGAGGACCCAGTTCCCACTTCAACAACCCTATACTGTTTTGTATCAGGGATCATTGACAAATTCTCAAAATAATAAAACATGCCCTGTTTTGACCTTTTGTAAGTTATTCCGTTGTTGATCCAAATGAGTTTTATGCTTTCTAAAAAATATAATACTTCCCAAAATTCTTCATAGCTCATATTCCGGTAAGGATATGATTTTTTGAATACGGAGTAAGCCTCTTCAATTGGAACTTCGTTACTCTCCATTGAAAGCCCTACTATCTGATGGGACAATACATCGAGGGACTTTTCAGGTATCTCTGATCTTTCAATTCTATAGTTTAGCGCATTTTTTGCTATTACCGCAGACTCGCATATTTCCTCATCACTTGATAGAATTATCCCTTTTGAAACAAGATAGGTTTTGTGGCCTGATCTTCCAACTCTCTGCAAGAGCTTTGATACTTGTCTTGGGCTCCCGTACTGGATAACGAGGTCAACAGCACCAACATCTATACCAAGCTCCATGCTTGAAGTGCATACTATGCCTTTAATTTCCCCGTTCTTAAATCTAGTTTCAACATCAATCCTAGTTTCTTTGGAGAGTGAGGAATGGTGAACATCGATGAAATTCATTTCCATAAGATTAAATCTCGAGGAAAGAGTTTCAGCCATTTGTCTGGTATTGACAAAAAGAAGGATACTTTTGTGATTGTCAATTAGTTCCTTAATCCTTCTAATCGATGATGCCACGTAAGGAGATATTTTTAGATTTTCTGCCGTCATGATGTCTTCTTCAAAGACTTCCGGCGTTTCAACTTCGATGTCAAACTCTTTTTTTATCTGAGATTGAATTATCATTACTTCTCTTTCAGGGCCCACTAGAAATTTTGCAACTTCATCTTTGGAGCCGACAGTTGCAGAAAGCCCAATCCTCTGGATTCTACCATTTTTTAATCTTTCAAGCCTTTCAAGGGCTATGCTTAGCTGCACGCCTCTTTTGTCCTCTGCTATCTCATGAATTTCATCGACTACAACGGCCAGCACAGATTTTAGATGCTCCCTCAACTTCTTTCCGGTGAAGAGCGCTTGAAGTGTTTCTGGGGTGGTAATCAAAATATCTGGGGGCTTCAAACTTTGCCTTCTTCTCTCGCTTTGAACTGTGTCGCCATGCCTTGCTTTAATTGTAATCCCCATAGCTTCCCCTATTTTTTCTAGCCTCAAGAGGAGGTCCCTGTTAAGTGCCCTTAGCGGAGCTATGTAAAGAATCTTTATGCCCGGAGCATTACTGTCCTTGACCAGCCTTAACAAGGGAAGGATTGCAGCCTCTGTCTTTCCTGCGCCTGTTGGGGCCATCAACAATACATTTTTTCTGTCCAGTATCTCTGGAATTGAGCTTTTCTGGATATCTGTAGGGGATGTAATATTAAACTCTTTTAAAATAGTGACGATATCGTCCCCCAAAAGCTCAAAACTCATAGCTACACCTAATTAAAACTCACCAAAGCATTTTTAAATTTAATTTATTGGTTTTAAAGTATGGACCTATATCCAGTGATAAATAAGCCTGCAATAATCATTGAATCTGATAAGAGGTATCTTGTTGTTGCTGATCTGCACCTGGGTAAAGAGTACGAGTATTACAAAAAAGGCATTAAGGTCCCGGATGTTGGGCAAAAAATGAAGACGGACATACTAAAAATTATAAAAAGAAAAAAGGTAGAGGAGCTTATAATTTTAGGGGATGTCAAACACAATCTTCCATTTACGTCCTATTTTGAAAAATTAAATCTTCCTAAATTCTTAGATTTTGACGTCCCTGTTAAACTAATCAAGGGAAATCATGACGGCAATATCGAAGAGATAGTCAATAACGAGGTCCTAAAATCTTTGAAAATAGAAGGGTATGTTTTAACACACGGTCACATACTAATTGAAGGCAGTAATTTGATTATGGGGCACATCCATCCTGTAGTTGAGTTTATCGACTCAAATGGGAAGATCACCCGTCTGAAATGTTTTCTTAAGATGGAGGGCGCACAAAATATAATTGTTTTGCCGTCTTTTAATCCAGTTATCGAAGGGATACCGATAAACAAAGATGAAGAGATACCAGGCCCTTACTTTGAGAGTGGCAGATTAGAAATAAAAAAATTTGATTGTTACCTTCTTGACGGAACATATATGGGAAAAGTAGGGGATATTTCCCGCTAAGTCTTTCCACAATCTTCGTCTACGGATTTGATTGCATCCGCAATTAGCATTCCTTCGTTTTGATCAATGTATTCCTCAATTTTTTGTAACAGGAAATCCTCTTCAATTCTTTCAGACATACTCGATACCAAATCTTTTTTGATTTCATTAATTACTTTATCAGCAGTTTCTCCAAGCTCTTTTGAGACTGTGTAACATTCATTAATTATATAGGCGCATAGGACGTCACATGTTTTTTCGATATACAGCTTGTTATGGTAGATGTTGTTTATCACATCGATTAATTTTGCATATTTATCAAGTCTATTAATATAATATTTTTTTGTTTTGATTACGATATTTTTTATCATTGCACCCGATATAGTTTCTTTTATTGGAACATTGACGACGCCAAGTTTTTCTATATTGCATACCCTGTTCTTTTCATACAGTTCATCCAATATAGTTTCCTTCATAGCTTCAGCAAACTTCTTGACTGATCCATACTTTTCAATTTCACTAGAATGAGGGATCAATTGGTCTGGCTTTAAATAAATGTCCAAGATTTTTTCTCCGGCATCTCTTGTTTCGGGCCTTCCTATCCTGATATGCTTATCAATTCTCCCGGCCCTGATGATTGCTGGGTCGATTATATCAGGTCTGTTTGTAGCTATGATAACAATAACGTCTCCCATCTCCTCAAGACCATCTAGAAGCTGTAAGAATTTATTTACTATCGGGTTCTCAAGCCTTGCCGCCTCTGAGCCAGTTTCCCTTTCTGGGACAAGGCTATCGAATTCATCAAAGAATAAAACAGAAGGCGCCTTTTCTTCTGCATATTTGAATAGCTCCTCAATGTTTTGCTGAGTCTCCCCAAACCATTTGCTCCTAAGCTCTTTGTCCACATTGATAAAATTCCTTGAAGAAATTGAGGCTGCATAACGTGCGATTAATGTTTTACCGCATCCAGGTGGGCCATATAGCATGATGCCCTTAGTCCTATCAATTTTTAATTTTTGGACTTTTTCTCTAATAAAATCATAGCTGAGTGCAGAGCCGACCGCTTGGTCAATCTCTAAAATAGCCTCGTCAAGCCCGCCTATCTCTTCCCTATTAACTTTCGGTTTCCTTTCAAGAAGAAGATCATCACCATACTTTACATTAGATTTTACTTCAAGTATTTCCCAGTCCTTTGAATTCCCAAATAAAGTTACTGTGGCCCCGGCCTTAAGATGCTCATCCTTAGAATCTACAAAGTCTCCTATGTCCAACATCATCTCATGATAAGTATCAAACCTTACTGTTGCGTACCTGCCTTCAATCTTTATTATCTCCCCAAGCGTTGTATCTACTTTTCCAGGATGCCTATCAATTATTACAAATTTTCCTCCTTCCTTTGCCTCGATGAACTTGTATCGTAATTTATCTCCTTTGTTGATCTCTAAATCATCAATCATGTAAGCTATTATCCGGTAGTTCACATAATCAAAAATTTCATGCATGCCTTCCTGTCCAAGAGGCCTTACATAGACACCAATCAGAAATGGGGGCTCATTTAACTCCCTTATCCTCTGCTCAAGCCTATTGATGCGCCCTTCGAGAAACGTTTTAATTTCATTTTTTAGCATTCCACGCTCATGCTGTATCTGATTTATTACTTCTTGAGAAGAGGCTATGAGTTCTTTAACCTCTTTCTTTTCAAGGGTCTTTTCAGAAAAACCCTTTTCCTTTAAGATTTGAATAAGATCAAAATACCCATATTCTTCTTTCAGATACGCCCTAATCTTTTCTGTCTTTTCTACTTCAGGAGATTTCACAATGAAAATAGGGAGCAGTCTTTTAAAAGTGTTTGCAAATTATCAGGATTCAAAGTATTAAACAAATACCATGTTGCCGTAGCCTAAAAATCTGATATATGCCCCGATTCCTAAAATCAAGAGAAAAATAGACATTATTGCATAGTCCCTTTTTTTAAGAGCTATTTCTTTTAAAAATGTCCTTTCCCCGTACCCAAATCCCCTTGATTCTATAGCAATTGCAAGCTCTTCTGCCATTCTTATTGAGCCTATGATGAGGGGGGTGATTATTGGGATGTAGTTTCTTATTCTTTTGAATATTGGGCCTTTGTCAAGCTCTAGACCCCTTGACCTCTGGGCATCCATTATCGTGTAGGTAATCCCAGCTAACGTTGGGACGTATCTTAGGGATATTGCCAGCGTGAGACAGTATTCGTATGGGACCTTGAACTTCATTAATCCCAGGACAAGATCGCGCTGAAGTGTTGTCATCAAGAGAAGAAACGTTGCGGTGATTATTGCAAAGATCCTAAAGGTCATTGCAAGCCCCATCCTCACCCCGTCCTCGCTGATACGTATCCTCCAATATTCAAAAAGTATATCGCCTGTTGGCTGGAAAAATGGCCACAATAGTAACGACATTAAAACAAGCGGTAGTATGGGCCTTATGTATGTGGCGAGTTTATTAATTTTGATTTTGCAGAGAAATCTTATCATGAATAAAACTGAAACTGCGATGATGCCAAGGTAAAGCGGGTCTTTGTATAAGAGGGCAAGTCCAAAGATGGACGAAAGTATGACTATCTTTGTTCTTGGGTCAAGGGAATGAAAAAATGAAGATTCCTTGACATACATCGAATACTTAATCATAATAAAAGAAATAAAAGATTTAGATTTAAACTTTTAGGGTTTATCTATGCCGATGATGACCGTGCCAAGCTTTTCTCCCTTCATTTGGTACTTCTCTTTGAAGAAAAGGTCCGTTGGAACACAGAGACTTGCAGAAATTCCTTTTAGATCCTTAAGCTCGTCTAGCTCTTGGGCTGGGATGACAAAGTAAGGTTTTCCTTGAGTCTTTACCTTAGTGAATATAACAAAATCCTCTCCCATAAAAAGGACGTCATCTCTTTTTTTATATTCAGAGATCTCATCCTTCCTTAAGAGCTTACCAAGGGTATTGCCTGAAGGGTCCTTCATCAACGTTAGACTTTGTCCGTGTTTTCTATCTGAAAATGTTTCATCAATAAAAATAAGAAATACCACGGCCTTGGATAAAACTTGCCAGACGCCCTCATTGATAAAGTCCATCATGCCCCCGGCAGCCTTATTCTTTTCAGCCTGGATCTCAAATTCTCTGACTTTATCAATATCATCCGGCGATAGTATGAAGGCGCCTATAATGCCATCTACTGATTTCAAACGGTTTAGTACATCTTCTTCTATTCCCATGTATATCCTCAAAGGTAGCCTTTTGCTTTTAGAAGCTCAGCGTTTAATATTCCTCCGCCTGCAGCCCCTCTAACAGTATTGTGGGAAAGGCACACAAATCTTATATCAAAGACGTTACATTCTCTAAGTCTTCCAACTGTTGCCGCCATTCCTTTGTCTGTGTCCCTGTCTTTTCTTGGCTGGGGCCTGTTGGGCTCTTCCCTGTAAATAATTGGCTGTTTTGGTGCAAAAGGTAGGTCTAACTCTTGTGGCTCAGATCGGAACTCTTCCCATATCTTTTTGATCTCCTCAAGCGATGGTTTTCTTGCACCAAATTCTAGACTTACACATGCTGTGTGACCATTAACGACTGGAACCCTGTTGCAGTGGGCAGAAATCTTCATGCCTGTGTCATTTACTATCTTTCCGTTTACAATTTTACCCATAATCTTCTGTGGCTCGACTTCTGATTTTTCCTCTTCTCCGGATATGAAAGGAACTATGTTGTCTATCATATCAAGTGAGGGTACGCCAGGGTATCCTGCCCCAGAAACGGCCTGCATTGTAGTAATTATCATTCTTTTGACTTCATATCCAGCCTTTATCAATGCGTAAACTGGAGTCATGTAGCTTTGCAGTGAGCAGTTTGGTTTTACAACTATGAATCCTTTATCCCAGCCGTTTGCTTTCTTCTGCTGCGGGATTATCTCAATGTGATTGCTATTAATCTCAGGGATCAACATAGGGACGTTATCAACATGCCTGTTGGCTGAAGCGTTAGAAAAAACAGGTATCCCTGCTTTAGCGTATGATCTCTCAAGCTCTTTGATTTTTTCCTTTTCCATCTCAAGTGCTGAGAAAACTAGGGCGCATTTTCCAACTGCTTGGCCAACCTCATTTGCATCCCCAACGATTAGTTTTCTAACCTTCTCTGGAGGTTCTGTAATCATCTGCCACTTTCCCATTACCGCCTCTTCATAGCTTTTGCCCGCACTTTTAGGCGATGCTGCGACATATGTCACATTAAACCAAGGGTGATTATCCAATAATCTTATGTAATTCTGGCCTACCATCCCGGTAGCACCTATGACGCCGACATTTATTTTTTCCATAATCTTCACCTGATCATATTAAGTAATTTTTCAATACTCCTATCCCTTCTATTTTGGCCTCGACTGTATCCCCTCTATTCATTGGGCCAACTCCTGGAGGTGTGCCAGTTGCAATGACATCACCGGGTTCAAGGGGCATTACCTCAGATATAAATTCCAATAACTCGTAACAATTAAATATCATGTTCTTCGTTGAAGAATTTTGTTTCGTAGTTCCATTTAATTTAAGTGATATCGGGAGGTCAAATGGGTCAATATTAGTTTCAATGACTGGACCGATTGGCGCAAATGTATCATAGGATTTTGCTCTTGTCCATTGTATGTCTTTTCTCTGTAGGTCTCTTGCGGTGACATCGTTAAAGACTGTGTACCCCAGGATATAGTCCTCCGCTTCATCCTTCTCTACGTTCTTTGCCCTTCGCCCTATGACTATCCCAAGCTCAACTTCGTAATCAACTTGATTTGAAGTCTCGGGGTATATTATTGGATCTTCGGGCCCAATAACGGTGCTTTGGGGTTTAATAAACATAATAGGATTTTTAGGAAGGTCCATTTTGAGCTCCTTTGCATGGTCGACATAATTTAGACCTACAGCCACAATCTTTGATGGCATCGTGGGGGAAAGTAACTTAACTGAATTTGGATCGATTTCTTTTTCAGTAATCTCAAAACTTGAAAAGAAATCCCCTTTTACTTTTTTTATTACGTTGTTCTCAAGAATTCCTTTTTCTATTGTATCTTTGTAGCTGTACCTTAGAAGCTTCATTACTCCACCTTTTCATCTTACTATTGCAAACACGTCGCTCATTATTGCTGCGGCTGTCTCTATCTGACCTGCACCCCTTCCCATTACAGTTATGTCTTTTGAAAGGTCTGTTTCAAACACAGCAACATTCAAAGTCCCTGTTACTGCAAGAGGAGAGTTTAGGGGAACTGGTGTCGGCTCAACTTTAGCACCCTTTTCTGTAACTTCTACCAGCAATTTTATGATGTTTCCATGCTTCTTTGCCTCTAAAACATCTTCCATCATTATGCCTGTGATTCCCTTGACTTTAACATCTTTTAATGTCATTGCTTTGCCCATTAAAGCGTTTGAAAGTATTGTTGCTTTGCATGCTGCGTCCCACCCTTCTATGTCCTGGGCAGGGTTTGCTTCGGCATAGCCCTTTTCTTGTGCTTCCTTTAATGCATCCCCGAATTTTTTGCCTTCAAATGCCATGTTAGAAAGAATATAATTTGTTGTACCATTTAATATGCCTTTTACGGAAATAATCTGATTTCCTTTTAGTGCTTCCTGGGCAAGATTTAGGACAGGCATTGTCCCTCCAACAGTTGCCTCGTATCTCAATTCTTTTCCGCTCTTCTCTTTAGCTTTGATTACTTTATCATAGTGAAGTGCTAGAGGACCTTTGTTTGAAGTAACAACGTGCATCCCTCTATCAAAGGCTTTTAAGACATGATTCAATCCAGGTTGGGCATCTTTAATATTTGTTGGTGTAACTTCAACAACAATATCGGCATCCATATTCTCTACTGCCTGTTCCCCGTTCCATTTTTTATCCTTTGAAGAATCGGGGTAATTTATCATGAGCGATCTTTCTTGATTATGCTCCATTAGCTTAGCAAGATCAATTCCATTTTCATCGTAAATAGAATTTAGCATGTCAGCAACGCATACAATCCGGACATCAACACCATAATTCTTTTTGTATTGCTCTGCCCTGTCTCTTATTACTTTACATACACCTTTACCGACAATACCAAAACCAACAACACCCAATCGTACTTTTTTCATAGTAAACAGTCCTCTTAAATATAGTGAATATTCTATTTTTATTCTTTATTTAAGAGTTTCGGGAAATGCATTATTTTTGTTTTTTTGATTAGAAAAAAAATAATACCGAAACGCTTTTAAAAAGGCTAAAGAAAGGAAGATAAAGCTATATTTAGAGGGTGAAAAAGATTTGGAGCTACCTTTTTGTGAGATTTGTTTGAAGTCCGGAATGCTCTGCCCAGGTTGTACTGCAAAGATTAAAGACGGCGAACTTAATGACAATGACCTCGAAATAGCTAAAGAACTTTACAGGCTTTCTCAAGAAAATAAAGGTCTTAAAGATGTAAGGTTTAAGAGGAGTCTTAAGGTTGGCAATCTTATAATTATTCTAATCGAAGCAGGAGAGATAGGAAGTATTATTGGTAAAGGTGGCAATGTAATAAGGGGATTAAGTAAAAAATTAAATAAGAAGATAAGGGTTATTGAAGAAAGCAAGGACGTTAAAAAAGTTGCTTCTGACCTGTTATACCCAGCAAAAGTTTATGGAATAAACATTGTTTACATGCCCGATGGCACAATAATTAAAAGACTCAGATTAGGAAAAGAATTTGAGAGAAAACTTCCTATTGCAACAAAAAGTGTAAAAGAAATACTTTTGTTAATCACGGGCGAGAATGTTGATATTGTATTTGAATAATTTTTCTAATACTTTCTTTTTATTATAAAATCGCAAAGTTGAGTTAGAAATATTTTTGATTTTTCTTCCATGTTTGGATCTATCGATTCTTTGGCCGCTTTTGTAAATTCAGAGTCCTTTTCAATGCAATAGTCCAAAGCACCGCAACTCCTCATTACGTCCTTTACTTCTGATATGTCTTCAGGCGATGCATTTTTGTTTCCTAAAATAGCCTTAACTTTTTTCAACTGTTTTTCATCCGCCAATTCAAGTGTTTTAATGGCCAACAAGGTATTTTTTCCTTCTTTGATATCGCTGTCAACCGGTTTCCCAGTTGTGTCTTCTTCTCCAAAGACCCCAAGCAGATCGTCATGCACTTGAAATGCTCTTGAAAGATTTGTAGCATAGGAATCTAAAGAGTATATATCTACCTTATCTGTAAAAAGAAGCCCAATCCTTAAAGGATATTTAAAGAGGATTCCAGTCTTATAATCTATCATTTCAAAGTATTTGTCTTCGTTTCCGCCATTTTGCTCCATCAGTATGTCAAGTAGCTGGCCCTCATTTAATTTTTTGTACATCTCCCTCTGCATTATCATTGCCTTGGTCACAAGAGCTGGATCAAATCCACTTGACCTTATTGCCTGGCCACTTAATGCATAAAGTATGTTAGACCCCAAAACTGAAAGTGCATAAGAGTATCTTGAGATTGCCCTTTGCAACAAGAGCAGTCGCGAAAGTCCGTCCTTTTTAATCCAGTTGGCACCGTCATAGTATGGTGCCAAATCAAATCTTGTAGACTTCAAAAATTTGTCTGCGTATATGGCATTGAAAGTTTTTTCTCCATGCCTTAGGACATCCTCGTCCATAGCATCGTCTAGGATAAGTGAAGAAGAATGAAGGAGCTCAAATGCTATTGAGGCCCTTAGTATATTAGGATTATATTCAGAATACCCGCAATAGGCCATGATGCACATTATAGGTCTAAGGCGCTTTCCCCCAAGGAGCGTGTGGTGCCTTATGTCTTTATAAAAATCACAAAGAGTATCATTATCGATTGATTTAAGTTCAGTTTCAAAGAACGTTTTAATCTCGTCTTCTACTTCTTTTTTTAGTTCGCTTGTGACCTTAAGAAAGTCCATTCGTGCACCTTTAACAGATTTTTTATTTTTAGTTTATATAAGTTTTGAAGATATCTTTTAAAGGCCGGCAAATAAATCTCATAAGATGTCTATAAAAATAACAGATGCAAACTCAAGTTATACCGGCAAGATATCAAAAGGCTGTAAATTATGTATTAAAGGTAGAAAATCAGTGCTTTTTGTTACCGGGGTTTGCAATGTGGGCTGTTATTATTGTCCTGTATCAAATGAGAAAAAGAATAAGGACATCTCATACATCAATGAGAGAAAGATAGAAAAAAATGAGGATATCTTAGAGGAGATAAAAGCATGCGGCTCAAAGGGAACAAGCTTTACAGGCGGCGACCCTCTTTTAAGGATAGATAAGTGCCTTGACTATGCTAAACTCCTCAAAGGAGAGCATAGTGATCATCATATCCACCTATACACAGGCAGCACCAATAAAACAGCTGAAGAGCTAAGGAAACTGGAAGGGTATGTTGATGAAGTGAGATTTCATGTGAAAAGTGAAAAAGAGGTATATGGGCTAAAAAATATTCTGAATATGGACTTTAATTTTGGGATCGAAATCCCCGCTATCCCTGGCTCTTTTGAAAAGATGTGCGCAATAATAGAATCAGCTTCGTCTTCTGGATTTTCTTTTGTCAATTTGAATGAGTTTGAATACACAGAGACAAATTGGGACAACCTTTCAAAAAGAGGTTTTGATTTCGATAGCGATACAAGTATGATTAAAGGCAGCAAAGAACTAGCGCTTAGAATCTTAGAGAAGTATGAAGACCTTCCGATATCAATTCATTTCTGCCCTTCTGTGCTAAAGGATGCTATCCAGCTAAGAAGAAGGTGGGAAAGGAGGGCAAAAAATACCAAAAAATATTATGAGGATATTGAAGACTGCCTCATTGTAAAGGGCGAGCTATCAGGAGACCCTAAAGAAATAGTAAAATATCTAAAAGATGGGCTAAATATTTCTAATAAGATGTATGAAGTTTCTGGAGATAAGGTATTTACCCACTGGGCTGTAGCGGAGGAGATATCTCAAGATAAAAAATTAAATAAGAAGATAAAATCCGCAATTGTAAAAGAATACCCAATTTATAAAAGAGTCGTAGTCGAATACATTCCGCTCTAGAAGTCATTTTTAGGGATGTTTGATGATTTGGGAGGTTTGGGCTTTCTAGCCAAAGTTCCAATAAGCACACCAAATTCCATTGTAACTGCACTCAGGAGTAGTCCAAACATGATATAAATTGTTGGGGATACGTTTGACTTTGTAGATTCAATCATTGATTCAGCAAGTGTTATTCTAGAATCGACTTCACTTACTTTGGCTGTTAGACCAAGTTCTTGGTAGGCCTCTTTTGCCTTCTCATACTCTGAAATGGCCTTTGAATAGTTTTTCTTTGTGAAGTATTCATTTCCCTGGGCATAATAGTTTTCCGCGTCTTTTACTAATGCTGAGTCCTTTATTGCAAAAGAGATTTGCTGAGTCGTGGCTTTTTTATTTCCGTAGGGATCGTAATACTCGACAATTATGTCGGTCTTGTAGTTTCCTGAAGGGGCATCACCTTTTGCCGCTATATTTAATGTAACATTTCTCGACTCATTGAACTTCAATAGCCCGATTGTGTCGACATCCAAAGAGTTAGTGAAGTTGGTATTTGAGGGGGCAGTTATTTTGATGTTGTTCCCATAGTTGTTACCATAGTTTGATACCTTGAATGGAACGTCTATACTCTGGCCTTGGAAGACCTCTTTTGGGTAAGTGGATAGCTCAATTTTAAGTGATGGATACTCTTTAATTACTTTGAGCTCTATATTCTTTAAAAGTAAATAAGGGATACACCCTTCTCTGCAGTTTCCTATTTCCCCCTTTATCTTCAAGGGTATGATATAAGTGCCTGGATTGGCATTTGCAGTAATTTGAATTGATAACTGTATATCTGACTGGGCCTGAACATTAATACTATGATCTGATTCGCCTGAAGGAAATTCCTTTTCTCCTTCTACGATCACTATATAATTCTTAATATCGGGAGAGATATCATTTGGATCTATAACGCCTTCCAAATCCCAAAGCATTTCATTGGTAGTATTAGTTAATTTCACATCAATTTTTACTAAGTCGCCTGGCTCAACTTCGTAATTGTAGATTAGTTCAACCTTTGGGTCAGCATCTGCCGCCCCATATAAAGGTAGCAAAACTATAGAGATAAGTAATAAAGGTAAGACCTTCTTCATCATGAGAGATAGTATATAATAAGTCTTTTAAGCGTTACCCCGCATATTAGTTCAATGAACAGGCGTTTTTTGTCAATTTTTACCTGCTTGATGCTGATATGCTCGATAAATTTCGTCCTCGGGGCCGATGAAAACAAAGAAGTAATGATAATGATACATCTTTATGAAAAGAATAGCGAGGCCTATACAGTAGAAGGAACAATTTACAATTACGACATAAGACTCATAGATGTTGACGTTTGTGATAAAGACCTATATGATGGAACAAGATGCATTAATACCATAGAACTCAATATAGTTCAAAGAAACAAGTATACAAACGAGGTCATAAAAACTGTAGTAGTACCAAACATTGTAAAGGTACGAGACACGCTGATGAACGTTGAATTTGAAGATATGATATTTGATGACATATATGTATTCACAATATACTTTGACCAGGGTGCGGCAAACTTCAAACTGGACTATACAATTAAAGATGTATTAAAGAACATGACCCCCATCTATTCTGGAGAGATGGGCGATACCCCATTTTTAATATATTTTGGAAAGGGCGACACCGTTTACACCATGAATGTCAACAGAAGTGGTAACAGACTTATTGTAAATGTTAGAGATAATCTTGACACAAAAGCGATATATGGATTGCCTGATGATATCCTTCCTTTTGGCCCCATTATGGTAAAGGTTCTAAACGAGACCGATACGGGGATAAAGTTCACAGTATATTCAAGCTCAAATATTACACCATTGACCAAATCAGAGACTTTGCTAAGAAAAGGAGAGACGGGCAATATCGGAGGTATGGATTTTAAGATTACTGACGCTGTCCCACTTTCGGCTACGATAAATGTAGAAGGCCAAGACTACGTACTAAAAACACGCTCTTTAAAGAACATAAATAATTTTATCTTTGAAGTAAATGGCATAACAGGGGACGACGTCAAATTAAGCATCTACCACCCTGAGTCGGTTAGCCTTTTAGGATACAATCCAAACGTCACCCTTACAGTCACAAAAAAACTCGAGCCTGAAGAGGGTGATATATTCGATATCCCTTTTACTTTGGCAAATACCGGCAAGGTCAATGCCAATAATCTAACAGTTGATTTACAGGACTCTACTGCAAACATAATTGAAGGGACATGGAACGGATCATTGAATACTGGGGAAATTAAAGAATTGGTATTCAAGGCAAGATTTGATAATGAGGGCGACTATACAATCATTTTCAAAGTTAACACAGGACAATCTTCTGAAGAATTTCAGCAAAAGGTCAGCGTTAAATCCAAAGTGACCGCAGTATTAAAAGAAGGCCCGATGAAATCCCTACTTTTTATCACAAAAGAATACATACTGACCCAGAGCAGAATAAGGCTTTTCCAAAATTCAATTAATATCTTCTTATACATTGGAATTTTATTATCTGCTGGGATAATATTAAATTCTATGAGGCAGAAACTTCCAAACATGGAGATACCAAAGAAAAAGCCCACCAAGAAAAGAGTTGTAGAGAGAAAAGTTGAACCAGTTAGACAGCAAAACAATGGAGCTGTGGCTCAAGAAAGAATAGTGCCGCCAAAAGAGAGAAGAGATAAAGGCATTAAAAAAGAGAGCGTAAAAAAGAAATAATAATTATATTCTTTTTCTTAAAGCTAAATAAATTGCACCTATTAGAGTTCCACCAAGTATCCCGGCTTCTTCGAACGGAACATTCTTAGGCTTTTCTTGCTCAGGCGGCGTGTCAGTAGCTGTCTTGTTTTCCTCTTCTTTAGCTTCAACTACTTCATTTTTTTGCAACAATAGATATATCTTATTATCATTTGAGCCGACGATTATGTCTTGCTTACCGTCTTTATTAATATCATCTACGTAAAAGGCCTCAATCCACCCTTGAGTTAAGAAGTTATACTCAACCTTTCCTGTGTTATAATCAATTACATAGAGATTATTGTCTTTGCATCCTGCAATTATGTAGTTGGTATTTTCTTCCTTCATTACCCCAATTTTGAATATCCTGTCGGGCAGGTCAAATCTCTTAAGAAGTGCCCCTTTTGAGTCAAGTACTATAATTTCACCTTTGTTGCCGGCAAAGATTAGTTCTTCTTTTCCGTCGTTATTGACATCAAAAAATGTTGATGCACTGGATTCAATTTCTGTTCTAAACTCCCACATCTGGACTAGATTCCTATTTAGCGAGTAGACGACCGTCCCTCTCCAGTTTTCAGAATCTTCCCTATACCAACGAGATACATGGATTATGTTGTTGTATCTATCTAGGTATAGGTCCCTTAGGATATGGCTGTTTGTATAAGATTTTGAGAGCTTTCCCTTGTCATCAAGAAGGTAAGTATTGTCCCAGGATACAACCATAATCTCGTTTATCCCATCCTGATTTAGGTCAACAATAAGCGTTCTAAAATTATAGCCCCTTGTCTTGTAATTCCATAATAGCCCGAGCTCTTCATCGAAAAGGTAGACGCTTCCATCGTCAGCACCAATAAGGGTCTCATATGTCCCATTTGAATCGACATCCCCGATGTCTAGATCCAGCACAGAGCCTAAAATTGGTATGATCGCGATCTCGTTTCCTTCTGAGTCAAGAAAATACACCAGTGCGTTGTATACTTCATTTTTTGACACAACCCTATTTTCTGTCCCCAGAATAATTTCGTTTCCAGGAGCGTCATAGATATCGGCAACTTTTAGCATAGAAAAGGAGTTATTTGAGTCTAGGGTCCATTTTATGTCCCCCTTGTCATCAAGGCAGATGAATTTTTTACCGGCCGTGTAAAAAAGCACCTCGCCTTCACCATCGCCATTTAGATCATTTGCCATGACCTCTAAAATATCAAATTCATCGTTATGGATGGTATTGCTTTCAAATTCTAAAGACATTACCGACGATAGCGTGCCTATAGAGAATAATAAAATTGTTAATATAGTTATAATTTTAAATTTCATATGATCACGAAACAGATTATTTGTTCTTTTATTTAAAACTATTCATAAATCAGTCAATGAAAACATTATCAAAAAATATATAGAATCTATATTTTAAATAAATATCCAAAACTTTTTAAGGATTGATTTTAGAAGGAGTCTAGGTGTAATTATGCCCCAAGACAAGGAGAAAAAATTAATCCTATTCTTTGAAGAGATAGATATCGATGATATTCCTTTTGTAGGTGGTAAGAACGCATCTCTTGGTGAGATGATAAGGAATCTTAAAAGTAAGGGTATTAAAATTCCTGAAGGATTTGCTATTACATCTTATGCTTATGATTATTTTTTAAAGAATGCTGGGATAGAGAAGAGGATAAAGGACATTCTAACTGACCTTGACACAAATACCTATGAAAATCTTGCAACGAGAGGGGAAAAGATACGGCATACTATAATCGAAGCTGAATTCCCAGACGAGCTGAAGAAGGAGATAATTAAGGCCTATGGGCAGCTAGAATCTTTGTACGGGAAAAATGTCGATGTTGCCGTGAGGTCGTCCGCAACTGCTGAAGACCTTCCCGATGCCTCGTTTGCAGGCCAACAAGAAACCTTCCTAAATATCACCGGCCCAGATGCCTTGATTTTATCATGCAAAAAATGTTTTGCTTCTCTTTTCACAAACAGAGCCATATCCTATAGACACGACAAGGGCTTTGACCATTTCTCAGTCAAACTTTCAATAGGCGTTCAGAAAATGGCAAGAAGCGACTCAGGTTCAAGCGGCGTTATATTTACCATTGATACAGAATCCGGCTTTAAGGACGTCGTGTTAGTCACTTCAATTTATGGACTTGGTGAAAATATCGTTCAGGGTGTTGTAAATCCTGATGAATTTTATGTCTTTAAACCAACACTAAAGAAGGGTTACAAGTCGATCATTAATAAAAAACTTGGGGCAAAGCAGAGGAGAATGATCTATTCTGACGACCCAGCCGAAGGTACAAAAAATATCAGGGTAGATGAAAAAGAAAGAAACAAATTCTCAATAACTGATGAAGACGTTCTAATGCTTGCAAGGTGGGCGGTAATAATAGAGGATCACTATACCAATAAAAAAGGTAAGTACACCCCCATGGATATTGAGTGGGCAAAGGATGGAACTAACGGGGAGCTTTACATTCTGCAGGCAAGACCTGAAACGGTACATTCGCAGCGGGATTTTAACACCATAAAAACATACATCCTGAAAGAAAAAGGTAAGAAGCTCGTTACAGGTCAAGCGGTAGGAGACCTTATCGGACAGGGCATGGTCCATGTCATAAGGACACCAAAGGAGATTTCCCTCTTCAGAGAAGGAGAGGTCCTTGTAACAGAGATGACAGACCCAGACTGGGAGCCTGTGATGAAAAAGGCAAGCGCCATTGTGACAAACAGAGGAGGCAGAACCTGCCACGCCGCCATAGTTTCACGAGAGCTTGGTATACCATGCATTGTTGGAACGGATAACTCAACTGAAGTCTTATCGGATGGGCAGAAGGTTACTGTAAGCTGCGCAGAAGGTGAGGTCGGTGCAGTATATGACGGGCTACTAAAGTACGAAATCGAAGAAATAGATATACAAAAACTTCCAGAAACTAGAACCAAAATAATGATGAACGTGGGGATACCTGAAAAGGCATTCTACCAATCACAGATCCCAAACGATGGGGTTGGATTGGCAAGAGAGGAGTTTATTATTAACTCTTACATAGGGATCCACCCAATGGCCCTTGTACACTTTGAAGAGCTGAGTGAAAAATCACGATACGACATGTCAGTTGCAGAAACGGTAAAACTGATTGAAGACAAGACAGGCGGGTATGATGAAAAGACCCATTTCTATGTTGACAAGCTTACATATGGTATATCGATGATAGGCGCTGCTTTCTATCCAAAGGACGTAATCTTGCGTCTAAGCGACTTCAAATCCAATGAATATGAGAATCTTATTGGCGGGAAGTTCTATGAGCCCAAGGAGAGTAATCCAATGATCGGTTGGAGGGGGGCTTCTAGGTACTACGACGAGAACTTTAAGCAAGCCTTTGCCCTAGAATGCAAGGCTATTAAGAGGGCTAGGGAAGAGATTGGGCTTAACAACATCAAGATAATGGTTCCATTTTGCAGGACACCTGCAGAAGGTAGAAAAGTTGTAAACACTTTGAAAGAGTTTGGGCTTGTGCAACGTGAAAATGGACTTGAGATTTATGTGATGTGCGAGATCCCTTCAAATGTTCTTGCCGCAGACGAATTCTGCGAAATCTTTGATGGATTCTCTATAGGTTCAAATGACCTGACCCAGCTTACGCTCGGGCTAGATAGAGACTCACAGCTTGTTTCAAGCATATACGATGAAAGGAACATCGCGGTCAAAAGGTTGATTAAAA
>CAZFRW010000009.1:0-36268 GCA_964521515.1 uncultured Thermococci archaeon | reverse complement strand
AAACTCTTAATTTTTCTATGAAAAAGTTATATTTGGCTTTTTTATTGACTATTATTTTACTTTTTTCTAATTTACTTGTTGTATCTTCTCTTACAAAAGAACAAAAGAATAAAGTTGCCCAAGAATTATATAACACTGGAACAAAATTCATGATTCAAGAAAAATACTCTGAAGCAAAAGATTTTTTTATTTATTGTGAAAGTGAATCTATTAAGTGCAATAATACTAAATTAGCTTTAGAAGCAAATCAAATGATTAAAATATGCAATCAAATGTTATATTTGGCAAATATAAATGAAAAGGCCCCACGAAATAAACTATTACCTGTTGAAAAATTGACTTTGATAGACGAAAGCAAGTTGTTAATTAATCCAAATCCAGGAGGGACCCTAGTAAAAAAGTATAAACCTTTGGGTTATAATTGGATTTGGCGTATTCAAATTTCTTCTGACGAATATTACTATAGTACCCAAATGCCAAGATTAAACTCATATGCCGAAGTATCAAATTATATTAAGCATGACAAATTATTAAAAACTATTGCAGAGAATATTTTAAACGAGGCAAAAAGACAAAAATTAGATTATATTGAAACTATTAATTTTACATTAGCATGTGTTCAAAGCTTACCCTATGTTGAAGATATACTTTCCAGTGACAATGAAGAATACTATCGTTATCCTATAGAAACTATTATAGAACAGGGTGATTGCGAAGATACTTCTATATTGGCGGCAGGAATATTGAAGTTTATGGGATATGATGTAGTTCTTGTAAATGTTCCTGGGCACGTTGCAGTTGGAGTTTTAGTTAGTAATGAATTTGTACCTTTAAAATACTATCCAGATTCCCCAGATTTTGTATATAATTCTGGATATTTTTTCCAAGGAAAGAAATACTGTTACATTGAAACAACTGGTGAAGGATGGAAACTTGGGATGATTCCAACAGAATATTCGACTTATAATCCAATTTTGATACCTTTATAATAGAAATCCTATAACAAATAATTTAAACTTCTTTTATTTTCTTAATATGATGAAGCTTATATTCTTAGGGACATCTGCCTCCAAACCCACTTCGGATAGAAATCCTCCTTCGATAGCCTTACAGTACAATAATGGGGAGTACATGCTTTTTGACTGTGGTGAGGGAACACAGAGGCAGATGATAAAGAAAGTTTCACCTATGAAGATATCTAAAATCTTTATAACTCACCTTCATGCCGACCACATAATGGGGCTTTTTGGTTTAATACAATCTATGAAGCTAAACGGTAGAACGCAGTTGCTTGAGATATTTGTTCCAAAGGATACAATTGAATATATGAAACAACTATTTTCAATACCTTACTTATCTGCCGATTTTGATGTTCATGTAATAGAAGTATTCGATGAAAAGATAGAGTTTGAGGGTTACTGGATTAGGCCTTTTCCAGTCTCTCATGGAGTTCCTGCAATCGGGTATGTTTTTGGCGTAAATGATTCAAGAGGAAAATTTAACAAAAAACTTTGCGATGAACTTGGGATAAAAGGAGAAATGTTTTCTTTATTAGAGAAAAATGGGAAAATTGAGATCGATGGTAAAGAAATATCTATCGATGAAGTTACTGGGAAGTTAAGAAAAGGTAAAAAGATTGTATATACAGGGGACACAGAGAAAATAGAAACATTTCCAGAAGAGGCTTATAATTGTGACATTTTAATTCACGATTCAACGTTCATATCTCAAGAAGATAAAAAGGAAACTTACCACTCAACTGTAAAGGAGGCCTGCGAAGCAGCGCAACTAATTTCTGCAAAAAAGCTTGTTTTGACGCATATTAGTCAAAGATATGAAACAAAAGAAGTTGATGAAGAATCAAAAAAATACTGCGAGAATGCAATAGTCGCAGAAGATTTTTTAGAAATAAATTTATAACCTAAAAGTTCTGTTTACTTCCTCTATCAAAACATCACAGTCAGCCTTGATCTTCTCTAGGGTTTTTATTATCCTCTTCTTTTCAAGCTCAACTGCTTTCATGTTTTCATAAGGCTTTACAGCCTCTCTAAACATTACTTCATCTACTGTGACATAAGGATTGTCATTTAATTTTGTAGATAGATCTTCAATCATCTTACCCAAAAATAAATTCATCTCTTCCTTGACTTTTCTTGAAATCATCTTGTCTTTATCGAGATGCGTTCTCATAAGTCTGACAATGGTACCCATTGGCAAAGGAAATTTTTGAATGTCTTCGCTTGTTTCATCGTTGTTAATTTCTTCTTCCATATAAACACCTTTAATTAGGATATACTATAAAACTTATAAGACTTTCCAATATATTGAAAATTGTGGAAAATAATATTAATATTA
This sequence comes from uncultured Thermococci archaeon, assembly GCA_964521515.1. Taxonomy (GTDB): domain Archaea; phylum Methanobacteriota_B; class Thermococci; order Methanofastidiosales; family Methanofastidiosaceae; genus Methanofastidiosum. The sequence continues at coordinate 33,913 of CAZFRW010000009.1, read as the reverse complement.
TAAAAGTTGGGGTAACAAATTGCTATATTTTGAAATCTGACACTTGTAATATTCTTATTGATACAGGTTATAAGGGCAAAGCCCGAATAATTTTGGATTTTCTTGAAAATAATGGGATACTTCCAAAAACTATTGAACTTATTATTTTAACACATGCACATTACGATCATATTGGAAATGTTTCCGAACTAAAAAAAATAACGAATGCTAAAATACTTCTCCATAAGGACGATTTAGCTCTTTTAGATTCAGGGATAACGGAAAAAATGAGTACAAAACCTTTGAATATGTGGGGTAAGATTTTATTGAATAAAATATCCTCAATAGACACTAGCTTTAATTCTCTAAAGCCGGATATTATTATAGATTCTGAATTTGATCTTTCTGGGTATGGTATTAATGGACGAATTATTAGTACCCCGGGCCATTCGAAAGGTTCAATATCAGTTATATTAGATTCAGGCGATGCATTCATAGGAGACCTTGCTATGAATGGGCCTCCACTTAGGTTGGGGGCGGGAGAGCCAATATTTGGAGAGAACATAAAGGAAATATACCAAAGCTGGAAGAAATTAATTGAGAATAATGCCCATACATTGTATCCCGGACACGGAGCTCCTTTCAGTATTAAAGTACTAAAAAGGATACTCTCCCGAAAATCATTTATCAAATTATATGCCGACTAGCGATAAGTCAGCAAATCCGAGGGCGTATAGTAATAGGATGATAGTTGGCTGGTGCATTAAATAAATTTTTAGTGAATGTTTTCCTAAGAAAGTTAAAACTCGAGAAATTAAATTATCAGAGAGATCCAACATATCAAATCTTCTTTTAGAGTTGGGATAGATCAAATTACCGAGGGATATACCGATCAGAACAATGCCATACCAAGGCAATAATGGAAAGTAATCAAAAGAGAAAAATGAGTGTGGTTCAAATCCTAAGAAGAGTAAATAGGGAGAGTCGAATGTGAAATTACTTAGATATAGCCCTATTAATATTATTATCAACCCAAATGCAAGATTTTTATATTTGTATTCGATTAGAGGAAATGATATTATTATAGAAACTCCAATCAAATGGAGTATTCCAAAAAGAATAACACCGTTACTAAGAAAAACAAAAGTAAAAAGCGTTATGACGGTGCCCCAAATAAATATTTTAATACCTCTTTTTAGGTGCCTTATAAAAATCTCCTTCTTTGGGTATTTTGATTTAATTTTTGAATAACTGAGTGTCAATGATACTCCTACGAGTAGTAAGAATAAAGAAGCCGTAGTTCTCTGGAAAAGTGTCCAGAAAAGAGAATTAATTTTTATTGGGAAACCCGCGAGAAAATAAAGATCAAAACTTAGGTGGTATACCACCATCATTATTATTGCTATACCTCTAAGTACATCAATCTCCCAAAATCGCTTAGAGGAATTTTGCATAGCAGAATTCTTAATTTTAAGTATATAAGGCTGATTTTATTTCTAACCTTAAAGTTTATATTGAAATTATAACTTGAGATTTTTATGGGCAAAAGTAGAGTATGTCTTTTTGGCATAATTTTTCTGCTGGGCATAATTATTTTTTTTTCTGGATGCAGCAAACCTGAAGAACAATCGCCCCCAATTGTAAAAACTGACCTTTGCGAGAATGTTCAGTGCCCAGATGTTTGTAAGGGTGAAGACCTTTGGGCGCAGAAATGCTTAGAAGGTAAATGTGTGGATTTTGTCAGAATCGAACCATGTTCTGAAAAGTGTGGCTGTGTAGTTGACTTGTGCCAAAGGATAAAATGCAATGATCAGTGCAGAGGTGAAGAACTTTGGATTTACAAATGTGTAAATGGTGTATGCGCCCCTGAAAGTATAAAGGAAAAATGCTCTGCTGAATGTGGTTGTAGCCCCAAATTTTTCTATAAATTAGTCCCTGAAGCTAGGTATAGAATGTCTGAAATCGGGATAATTGCAAATGTTTATTCCTTAAGGAGTGACCAAGTCATTAGGGCAGTTGTAACTTGTAGAAGTTCATTATGTTCTGCCCCACCGACTGTATACTACACAAAATTTGAAGATCCTTTTGAGAGAAGTGATGATGAAACTGTTGAATATTCCGGCACCGTTTGGAAAAATTTTGAAGAGGTGGAAGGAAACGAATTTACCGTAGACGAAGGCGGAACTTATCTAATTGGGGTCAGCACCCAGTATTATATCGAAGTTGGTTTTTTGAAAGATACATAATTTAAAAAAACTTCTTCCTATTTCTTCAAAAATCTTATTTTCATAAATATTTCAGCATATACCTAATCATAACATTATTGTATTTATTTTTTATTTTTTAAATATGAACTTATTACTAATCCTACGACAAAGATTATCATCGAAGCTATAATAAATATAGGAGCAAACCCAAATAAGCTTAGAATTCTGCCATTTACCAAGGTTCCTATACCACCACCTATAAACATATTGAAAGAAGCAAGTGACATCACAGTACCCCTCTGATTAGGCATCAATTGTTGGGCAGTTTGAATTATTGTAGATTGTAGTAGAATAAATGCAAATCCGAATCCAATCAAAGATAAAGAGATAAGAATTGGATTTTTCCATAGAATTATACTTCCCCATGAAATTAAGCCAAGTATACCTGCATAGATAAGAAGATTGTTACTAAATCTTTGCCTTAAAGTCCCTGCCTTTCTTCCTCCAAGGGCGGTAGCTAATCCAAATAAGGATAATAAAGCCCCTACGATAAGTATATTATAATTTAATGTATCTTGAATAAATTTACCAGAAAACATGAAACTTCCAAAAACTGAAAATCCTAAGAAAAACAGTATACTTACAACTTTTATTAAATTCTTATTACTAAAAGATTTTTTGTATACTTCTAAAAAGTTTAGACTATTAATTACTCCCGAATTTCTTTCTAAACTCTTTATCATTATCAAAGCGACAATAAATTCTGCAATGCCGTATATAAAATATAACATTCTCCATGAACCGTAATATGAAACTAGCCCACCTATGCCCGGTGATACCGCTCCGCCAAAGAACATCATCCCAATTACAGTACCCAAAGCGTTCTGCCTTTTAGAATCTTCGAAACTATCTCCTACGAGGGATACTGCAACAGGCAGTACAGCAGCAGCAAAAGCTCCATTAATTCCCCGGAGTATCGAGAGTGATATCAAATCGAATGAAAAAGCACACAATATGCTAAAAATAGCGGTGCAAAAAGCCGCTATATTGAGTATCTTAGCTTTTCCAAATCTATCTGCTAGAGGGCCAAAAACTAATGTAAAAATCCCAAACGGAATCATATAGGCTGAAATAGATAATGCTGCCGAGGAAATGGACAGATTTAGGTCTTTTGCTATACTGACGATTAGTGGTGCGGCCGCATAGTTATCTCCTTGTACTAAGAAGGCAATAGTCCCTAATAGAATAAGTAATTTTCTCGGATTTTTTGAATGCATCGGATTAATCCTTAATTTGCAATTTATAAATATTTTCCAATAAATAATAAAATATTGATTTTACTAGAAATAATCTGAACAAGCAGGGCAATCTTCTTTTCTCTTAAAATTAATAGTTTCAAATTCCATACATTTTAAGTCTACAATAAGTAGTTTCCCCGATAATATATCGCCAACTCCAGTAAGGACTTTAATCACTTCCATGGCCTCAAGTGATCCAAGAACTCCACATATAGGTCCGATTATCGGGAATGGCTCTTTTTTATTTGGTATATTTTGGAATATACATTTCATACAAGGTGTTTTACCGGGGATAATAGTAGTTATCTGTCCATAATATGCTTCAACAGCAGCATGAACTAGGGGAATTTTTTCCTTTAATGAAAACTCATTCAGGATGTACCTTGTCTGAAAATTGTCCAGACAGTCTACTAACACATCACTTTCTTTGAAAATGCCGATATTTTTATCATCGATCTCCAAAGAAAAGGAGTTTATTTCTATCGAGCTGTTTAATTGTTCTAGTTTTTCTTTAAGTGAAATTGATTTGTCTTTTTTTCTTAGGTCTTTCTCAAAATGCATTATTTGTCTATTAAGATTCGAGAGCTCAGGTTTTTGAAAATCAACTAGATTAATTTTTCCAACGCCACTTGCAGCAAGATATGTCGCAGTTGGGCATCCAAGGCCCCCACAACCGAATACTGTTACAGTCGATTCTTTCAATATCTTCTGAGATTTTTCTCCAAAATCCTTTAAGATTAATTGTCTATTATATCTCTGAATTTCTTTTTCTGATAATTCAGTTATATGATCACCACATTAATTTTATATTATCTTTTTAGGATAGATAAAACTTTACCTTTCTTAAGATATACCTTTGCATTTTGGTCAATTATGAAATTCCTTAGAGTTAGAGTTTGACCCATTTCAACTTTTACATTTTTTAGATTATACTTACTACCTTCAATATTTAGGCCTTCGACTGTATCTGAAACAGGGATAAGAGATAATTCTTGATTAACCTTCCCAATATATTCTTTTTCAGAATTTATTAATTCAATTTCATAAAGTTGCGTAATAAGCTTTGAAATAATCCCTACTTTATCCACTTTAAAAAGTAAGAATAGATTACCTAATGCGTGGTCAAGCTCTTCTTTGAAACTACCAAGAATTACAATTTCTTTTGAGCCGAGAGAAATAGCATAGTCAACTGTAAGCTCCCCATCGGTCTTGTCCTTGTCGGTCGGGAATGAAATGATTTTGATTCCTTTTTTTTTCGCCTCTTTCAGATCTTCAGAAGTTATTGAATCAAAGTCTCCAATAAGAACATCAATATTTAGTCCCATTTTTTTAGCAGTTCTATACCCGCCGTCAGAGGCTAATACTAGATCAAAACTATCCTTTAAGTCGCAGGGCTCAGACTCGCTTAATATTATTAGTGTTTTTTTATTTGAAGGCATCTATTAACTTCTTTTTTGACAGTATATAAATAAATATCGCTGTAACTATTAGCTCTGGAAGCAGATAAGAACCGTTATAGATTGCTGAATAGTAAATTGGATTTATACCTTCAGGTGCATACATACCAAAGAAGATGAATCCTGAAAGGAAATGGCAAATGAATCTTAAAGCTACCCCTATACTAGCGCCAATTAAAGGATACTTCTTTAAGAATGTGGCAATACCTAGTGCACCAAATGCCAAAGGATAGTCAAAAAGAAACTGTGCAGGATGAACAAAGAATGGTTCAATCATGAATTGAACTAGCCCGTAAAGAATTGCCCCTGTTAAAGCAACTTTAGGCCTATTTCTTAGTGCCAGATATATAATTGGGATCATGCTGGCTGCCGTAATTGAGCCTCCTTGAGGCATTTGGAAAACTTTGATAAAACTAAGTACAGTAGAAAGAGCAATAGCAATAGCCATTTCAGATATCTCTCTAGCAGTGAATATACTTTTATGTTCCATATTTTAACCCCTGTGAATTACTAAAAAACAGTATTTAAAATTATCTTAAACTGAGTTTGACATCTCTTGGTAAGAAGTTTCCTTTTTGTCAGACTTTATTATTTCGAAAAGTCTTGCCACACCATCAATATCCTTTATTACTTCGGCGGTGGCCTTAGGCACTAAGCTCTCCCAGTCTCCTTTGTTTAGGATTCTATTTCGTATCTCTTCGCCAGAGTATACAGTTCTTTTATAAAATTCAGGCCCTTTTACGTCATAGGACGACTCTTTGAAAAGCCTGACTGTTACTGGTTCATTTGCATATACTACATTAAACGGTGGAGTAATTGTTTCAACATGCTTTACCCACAAAGCATTTCTATAAATATCCGGCACAGGTAGAATGTGAACACGTCTTAGGTCAACACCTTCAGTTTCCAATGTTTTTTTAATCATTAGAAATCTTTCACCTGCAGTGAATGGATTTTGGATTGTATGGGAAACTTGAGAACTACCTATTGCTATAATGACCTCTTTTGAAGAATTTAGAATAAGTTTCACAACATGAAGATGCCCAAGATGAAAAGGTTGGAATCTACCTATGTATAGAGCCCTCATAAATCATTACTCCTCTCAAGATTATTTAAACTTATGCTACCCAAAGGTTTATAATTGTTGTTTTTTAGATTCAAGTATAGATAATATTGAGGTGATTTTTTGCAGAATATTCCGGAAAATATACAACAGGAACTAATGCAATTTCAACAGTTGCAGAGTCAGTATCAGATAATAGTTAGCCAATTACAATCTTTGAAATTGGAAATAAATGAGACCGAGGCAGCGTTGGCTGAACTTTCTAAGACAGAAAATCCAGTTGTTTACAAGAGCATTGGTAGCATTCTAATTAAATCTGAAAAAGCAGATATGTTGGATGATCTTAACAAAAAGAAGGAGTCCATCGGTATCCGGATTACTACTATCGAGAAACAAGAAGATAGAGTGAAGAAGAAGCTTGAAGAGATGCAGAAAAATCTTCAGAAGGCTTTAGGTGGACAACCTACATCAGGCTAAAGCTTTGATAAATTTTGTTGAGAATGAATAAATGTTAAGTAATGTAGAGTATACTAGATTAATGGAAATTTTATTGCGACAAGATCAATACATAATACTTCTTCACCAAAATGCGGATCCAGACGCCATAGGGAGTGCAATTGCCTTAAAGGAATTGTTAAAATCTCAGGGTAAAAATATAATGATTGGAACTGAGACTATAAACAATTTGTCAAAAAACTTAATTTCTAGTCTTGGCGATTTTATAGTCACAGCTCCAACTGACCATAAGAATTTGATAATCCTTGACACTTCTACGCCCGTACAACTTGGAATTTTTGAGAGTATGGTTGAAAAAGCAGAGGTAGTAATATCAATTGATCACCACGAAACATTTGAAACAAACAAATTTAGAGGAACAAAGTACACATATTTTATCAATAAAGAAAGGACTTCGACAGCTGAAATTATATTTGACATTATGCTCAAAATGAAGGACGAAGGATTAATCGATAAAGAAAATACTAACTGCGATAAGATCATTAGAGCTATCCTTACAGGTATAGTAACTGATACGGGGCACATGAGATTTTCTGATGTAAACACCTTGAAAACTTTGATCCATATTTTCAAAAGGGGATACCACATATCTGATGTTGATGAATTATTAAGAGTCGAAGATGACATATCTAAAAAAATAGCCATCCTAAAGGCACACCAAAGGATGAAACTTTATAGTGTTTCTGACTTTATTGTTGCAACTTCAAATGTTTCTAGTTGTGAGGCACTTGCAGCAAAGGCTATTCTTTCGACAGGTGCAGACGTTGCATTTGTTGGCGCAGATAATGGGAGTGAAGTTAGGATAAGTGGCCGTGCCAAAAAATCAGTCATTGATAGGGGAATTAATCTTGCGAAGATAATGTCTCAAGTAGCTCCAGTAATTGGTGGTGAAGGTGGTGGGCACAAAGGTGCTGCCGGTGCCAATGGTAAATCTAACATGGAAGAAGGATTAAAGAAATGTGTAGAGCTTTTTGTTCAGGACCTTGGAGGCCAAGGTAATGGAGAAAGTTTGGAGTATACTGAAGAGGCAGAAATACAGGATTGTTGGGGGACATAGCGCAGTAAAAATCTGTCACTGGACAAAGAAAAGTTTAACTGAAGGTAGAGTTTGCTACAAACAAAGATTCTATGGAATTGAAAGCCATAGATGTCTTCAGATGACCCCTTCTGTTGCATGGTGCACACACAAGTGTTTATTCTGTTGGCGCCCAGTTGAATATAATGAAGATAATCCTTCTAAATATGATGATCCTGAAAGCATAATAGAGGGATGTATAGAGGCACAAAGAGAACTTCTTTCAGGATACCACGGATTTCTTGAAAAGGTCGATATTAATAAATTAAAAGAAGCAGAAAATCCAACAAATGTTGCAATTTCTCTTGCTGGCGAGCCTACTCTTTACCCCGACTTGTCGGGTTTAATTGATGGATTTAGAAAAAGAAATTTCTCAACATTTCTTGTGACAAACGGTACAACTCCTGAAGTACTTTCTTCAATGGACACTTACTCAGATAATCTTTACATTACACTGCCAGCGCCTACAAAAGAAACATATGAAAGAATATGTAACCCGCAGATTAAAAATGGATGGGAAAAACTAAATGAATCGTTAGAACTTCTGCCAAAGATTAAAACAAAAAGGAGAATTCTAAGGCTAACTCTTTTGAAGGATTTTAATATGGCGGATATAGACAGCTATTCAAAACTTATAGAAAAGGCAAAGCCTGATTTCATTGAAGCCAAAGCTTACATGTATGTTGGATATTCAAGAAAAAGGCTTGAAGTAGAAAACATGCCAATGTTTGACGACATATTAGAATTCTGCAAAGAATTAGAAGAAAAATCTGGGTATAGGGCAATTGATTCTGCTCCAGAATCAAGAGTTGTCTTATTGGCTAAGGATTGATTTATATAAGTTAATCTTATATATAATATCTCATACATTGGGCTGGTATTATGGGGGGCGTAATTTTAACTGGCATTGAAGCCAAAAGATTTATCAGAGTCGACGAAGGGTCACCATCAGTTAGTATTTCAAGTAACTTGACTTTAACAGACGCCTACACCAGTAACAATAATAATATTTTCATAGAATTTGTTTTCTGTTGCAATTACACTCCCAATGTATGTGCACTTAAAATAGAGGGCGTTTTTATTTATGATGGGCCCGATAAAGAAGAAATACTTAGTGAGTGGAAGGAAAAGAAGAGACTTGACAATGGTAAATTTCTTTTTATCCACAATTCAATACTTTACAGATGTTTTGTTGAAGCTGTAGGAATTTCTAAGGATATTAATGTTCCATCTCCTGTTTCTATGCCTGCAGTTTCAGCAAAGAGAGAAGTTGATCCTGGAGAGGGGCTAGTTTATGGGTAAGCCACATGTTTTAGAAGAAACAATATCTATTCTTAGGGATATTTATCTTGATCTTGGATTTGATGAGGTATTCAATCCTCTTTTCATAACTGATGATGACATGTATAAACAGTGGGGTTCAGAGACTCCGGCTATATTGGACAGGGTATATTATTTAGCTGGACTTCCGAGACCTAACGTTGGTCTTTCAAAAGAAGTCAAAGACAAGATATCTCAGTTTGTAGAACTAGACGAAAGAAGAAGTAGAAATCTTGAAAGAATCCTACAGGATTACAAGCGGGGAACTATAGAAGGTGATGATTTTGTAGAAGCAATCTCTAAAGGATTAGGGATTGAGTTTGAAGCAGCTGAAAAAGTATTAGATCTTTTCAAAGAGTTTAAAGAGTTAATTCCCGTTCCTACAAATCTCACTTTAAGGTCCCATATGACTTCTGGTTGGTTTATTACTCTCCAAGCGCTTGCTGGTAGAAGTGAGTTACCGTTAAAATTATTCTCAATCGATAGATGTTTCAGACGTGAGCAAAGAGAAGACCAGACACACCTTAGAAGCCATTTCTCTGCTTCTTGCGTTGTCATGGACAAAGAAATAACTCCTGAGCTAGGAAAAGAGATAGTCACAAATTTCACTGAAAGATTAGGTTTTGACAAAGTTAAATTCAAAGTCAAAAAAAGAAGTGCAAGCTACTATGAAGCAGGGACCGAACATGAAGCGTTTATTAAATTGGGTGATTGGATAGAGATTGCTGACTTTGGTTTATATTCAAAGGAAGTTTTGAACAAATATAAAATCCCCCATGATGTCTTAAATATAGGGCAGGGCGCAGAAAGAATATCCATGATCCGAAGCGGTGTAAACGATATTCGTGAACTGATATACCCTCAGTTTTACAAAGTTGACTTTTCAGATCAGGATATTGCAAAATCTATTGAGTTCGTTGATGACATTAAAACAGTAGATGGTGAAAAATTATTAAAGGCTTTAATTGAAACAGCAAGACAAAACAAAGATGTTCCATCACCCTGTGAATTTACTTCTTATAAAGGAGATTTCTTAGGTAGAAAAATAGAAGTAATTATAGTTGAGCCCGAGGACAATACTAAATTAATAGGGCCTGCGGGATTCAATCAAATTTATGTCCTAGATAAATGTATGGTGGGGATACTTCCAGATTCAAAGGATGAAAACTCCTTAAATATAATAAAAAATGGGGTCGATACAAAGGTTTCCTATCTCGAGGCTTTCTTTAGAAAAGTTGTTTCAAGAATAGAAATGGCTAAAGAACCGGGAGAATACGAAGAAAGAATCCCAATAGTTAGAAGTATTTCTGATATTAATATATCACTACCTACATACATACACCAGTACCTAAGAGGAAAAGGTAAGATAGATATAAGAGGGCCGGTCTTTACAACTGTAAGATGGAAAATACTATAATAAATTTTTATATTTAAAAATTATATAATAGAAAAGTATTAAATAAAATTAAATGTTTCTTTCTATTCTTTTTATTAGCTCTTCTTTAGGTACGTACCCAATTATTGTATCGAATATTTTTCCTTCTCTGAAAATAGCAATTGTTGGTACGCTTCTGATGCCATATCTCTGAGCCACTGACAAACTTTTATCAACGTCTAACTTACCAATTTTCCATTCTGGACGTTCTCCTGCGACTTCTTCGATAACAGGGGCAATCATTTGGCATGGCCCACACCAAGATGCTGTAAAGTCAACAACGACAGGTTTACTACACTTTAATACTTCTTGATCAAAATTTGCATCTGTTAGCTCAATTGTATTCTTTCCCATTTAATTCACCTTAATCTAAAAGTAAAATAATTATTTAAAAATCTTTGGTGTGATATTTTTTTCATATAATAATTAAAGTGATTTAACGGATTCTTGGAGGTCCTCATACCACTTATCAATGCTTGCAATCACCTTTTTTCTAATCTTCTCACGTTCTAAAGATCTATAGACAAAGTACCTTCCTCTTTTTCCTTGAACACAGCATTTAGACTCCCTAAAAATCAGCCCTTTACCAACTAATATCTTCAAAGACTTTTGAATAGTAGTCCTATCCTTTTTTAAAATATTTTGCATTTCCTTGACTCTCATACCGTCTGGTGGAAGCATCAGGGTAATACTTACTTCAAGGTCGGTCAAATCAAAAGCACACCTTAGAATCTTCTTTAGTTCAGTACTATCTTTTATCGTTGGTAAATCTTCCATATGACCACTAACATACAGAACAACATATTTCTTTTACAATTATACTGCCTTCATTTCTTATAAGTTTAATCATGCTCTTACTTGGATTTACAATGTTGTCAAAGAGAAGGGCAGTTTCATCCAGTTCTTTTATTCTTGGCCTCATGCAGCCTAAGGATAATTTTGCATCGGGAAAAGAATTTCTTGTATACATAAAAAAATCCTTTATCGATTTAATTTCATAATCGACACTGTTTATTTTCTGAAGTTCAATTTTAATCAACACTAATAAAGTTAGTGACTTTATTGGATATTTTTTCAAGATCTCAACTGCATTATACTCACCTATAACCTTTCCATAGTCAAGACCAACACATATGTGGGGGATAACATTAACACCTTCTTCTATTAAGAATTTTACAGTGTTTTCATAATCAGAAACTTTGAAGGGCATCTTAAGTATTCTTTCTATTACATCATTACTTCCAACAAAATCAAAAGATACAGCATCAATTCCACTTTTCTTTATTTCTTTAGCATCTCCTCTTGTCAAAAATCCAGAATGGAGATTAATTATAAGGGAGGTATCTTGTTTTATTTTCTTAAGGATTGAATAGTCAATTGGAACCTTACCACTTGCGTTAAGTCCTCCACTAACTAAGATGCCCTTTGCCCCTTTATTATTAAGTTCAATTGCTTTTTCATATAGATTTTCTTGAGTAACATACAACATAGTCTTTAAATATTTACGATTACAGTGTAAGCATGAAAAATAGCATTCCTCTCCAGTAATTGAAATACTTGGGAAAGAGTCTTTAGAGGGATAGCATATATTTTTGCTTTTCATTTATTGCCCCCCTGAATACTTCTTTTAGGGCCTCTGGCGTTATCCCATATACACTAATCCCTGAAGAAAAAAAATCTTCAATAAGTTGTAGTAATTCAGGAAGATTCTTTCCATTAATTGAGTTTTCGAGAGTATCTACTTCTTCTTCAGGGAAGACAAAGAAGTCACCATAAATTCTGACATTTGAAAATATCCCATTTTTATAGTTAAATGAAACTCCAATTACTTTTTTTCCTTGTTCTTTATATTCATAAAAATTCATTATTCTTCTACCAACTTTATACGGGAGTATTTACTTAAATAAATATTGTATTCAATAAATAAATAGATTAATGTTAATTTTATATATAAGTCTCCGAATATTGAATTGAAGGATAAAATGGCAAATCATGAATCTTTAAGACTTAATGATTATTATCTTTGGAAAAAATATCCTACTTATTCTGAGTTCCCATGGGATAGACAATATGTTAATGTTGAATTCTTAGAGTTTGAAAAGAAAAGAGTAAATGAGGTTGAAGGCTGGTATAAAGAGTTTATTAGGTCAGAAAATGGAACTTCTTTAGAAGAAGTATCTTTTTATGTTGTTCCATTGGCCATTGACTCTTCTTGGAATGTCGCTATTGAGTCTCAAACTAATTCTAAGCCAATCGGACTATCTGCACTTTTTAATACCCCTATTGCAGTTAGTGTAGGATTGATATTGTCCGGTAAGAATATACCTGAGAATTACAGTCTTATCAATATCACAAAATCAAAGAAATTATACATCTATAATGAGAAACTGAATAAAAGTGAATCTGCTATTCTAATTGAAGAATGGGAAGAGCTGCCATCTGATTCTGTTTATTTGGATATACCTTATGAAAAAAGGATAATTGAGAACTTATTTATAGAGAACTTACCCATAGACAAGGAAATATCAAAATCATTTCAGGCACCGATTTTAAGTGCGCCTTACGATGGAAAAGTAGGGGGGATATCCTTATCTTCACTTTCATGGAATTCAAAACTTGCTTTCGAGTTAATGAAGATTATCCAGCTAATGGTCCCGCCTGAATATCGTGAAATGGACCCTCCAAAGAAAGCAATTAATGGAATAACTTTCGATTCAAATAGTATTAATTATAAACTTGCAGAAAGACCTAAGGTCGGACACAATATACTTTCTAAAATCTATTCTGAAAATTATAGTAAACTACATCAATCACTTCTTGAAAGAAATAACTTTGAAGGCGAGTATTCACTTTTCTCTTCGATAAAAATTAGTGAGGGAACGCGAAGGAAGAGAATCTTAGAAACTTTTAGGAATTTTACCCAGACAGAAATTACTTTGTCAGATATAGATCAGTTATTGTCTGAGGATGACATGTATATCAGACCATTGGTTAAGGTGATTGATGAGAATTTATGGATTCAAGTTGTGCATGCACACCAAAATAATCCTACCGAAGGAAAGAATTATGGCAAAGAATATCAAGATATAATAGAATTATTATTCAAAGATTATGATATTCTTTTAGCTGACAAATTCAAACAAGAAAAAACAAGAGAATTTATAGTTCGTTCTATGCTGAATAAGACCAGTTACAATATCAAAAGATTGGCGCAATCATTTGCAAGGGCTGAAGATAAAAATGAGATAACAAATAAATTTCTAAAGAATTCAAGGAGAACTACTCTTGATAATTTCGAAAGATTGATAAGTGAACCCTCGATTAAAAAGGAAATAGATTCAATAAAGGATTATGAAACAAATGAAAGATATAATGTCGTTCAAGCTATTTTGATTAATAATACCAATCTAACGGCAATTGAAATATTCCTTGAAGTTAAGTCAACTGGATTGTTTAGAGATGAATATGATCTCCAAGATTTGTTGGATTGGATGCATAAAAAAGGATATTTAATTAGAGATTCACAGAATCGTTATTCTTTTATTTTCTTTTAGATCAGAGTAACGAGAAGATATTACGGCTTCAATAAAAACACTTAAATACTTATTTCCTTAAATCTCAATTCCGGTGAGGCATTGTCGAAGTTGCTACTAAAAAAACTAGAATACTATAATGGAAAAAAATTAGTGGTATCAATAGACGGCAGCATCTTTAAAGGATCGTTAGTAGATTTCGATGAAGAGGTGCTTTGTCTTAGCGATGTAACAGATATTGGCGGTTCCTCAGGTAAGGAACTAGTCGTAAGTCTTAGCAATGTCGTCTGGATAATATTGGCTGAGGATAATAAATAAGTGAAATAATTAATGCACCATAACATTTATAAATCCTATATAATACTGCCAATACAGCAGAAATTACGTAAAAAAAACGTTACGAATTACAGACGGGGATAAAGTGAAAGCGACTTTATTCCTCAATTCTTGACTAATAGTAGTACAATAATGAAATTTGGAGATTTGGGCTGATAGGCCTGATACTCTTTATTTAAAGCCGGAGGCTTAAAAATGGGCGGTAGTGGACGAAATAAAAGACCCCGTAGAGGTTCCTTGGGATACAGCCCCAGAAAGAGGGCTTCAAAGATAGTGCCAACTTTGAATAGTTGGCCAGAAGTGGATGATGTTAAGATCTTAGACTTTCCCGGCTATAAGGTAGGGATGTCCCACATTTTAAGGATAGATGATAGAAAGTATACACTTACAAAAGGAAAAGAAATGGTGGTACCTGTAACTTTGGTAGAAACTCCACCAGTTTATGTTTGTGGTGTTAGGGCATACAAGAAGACTCTATACGGACTGAAAACTGTCACAGAGTCCTGGGCAGAAGGGCCTAAAGAACTTTCACGATCAAAAACTGTTTTGAAAAATCCTGAAAAAGATCTTTCTAAACTTCAATCACTTATAGAAAGTGGAAAAGTAGACGATTTAAGAGCTATTGTTTGTACTCAACCAAAGCTCATTAATCTGAAAAAGAAACCTGAGATTATGGAAAGCGGGATTGGCGGAACAGATGTTAAAGCCAAGTTGGAATACCTTAAGGGTGTTTTTGGAAAAGAACTAAAGGTAAAAGATGTTTTAGACGAAGGAGAATTCGTTGATGTTATCTCAGTTACAAAAGGAAAGGGATTCCAAGGCGTAATAAGAAGATGGGGAGTAAAAATACAGGACAGGAAAGTCAATGACGCAAGAAGACATGTAGGTTCAATCGGTCCATGGCATCCACCAAAAGTTATGTGGACTGTGCCATTTGCTGGACAGATGGGATTCCACACGAGAACAGAACTTAACAAAAGAATATTTAGAATATCGCATCCAAAAGATCTCAACGTTACTCCAAAAGAAGGATTTAAGAATTATGGATTATTAACATCCGACTATGCTATGTTAAAAGGTAGCGTAGGAGGGCCCACAAAGAGGATATTAAGACTTAGAAAATCTGTAAGGGTACCAATAAGAAGAACTGGAGGGGTACCAGATATTACCTACCTCTACAAAGCTTCTGCAGGGGAGGCATAAACAATGAAATCTAATGTATATTCAATAACTGGAGAGAAGTTGAAAGCAATAGACCTTCCCTCAGTGTTTTCTTATGAGTACAGACCCGACTTAATTAAGAGAGCCGTATTGGCTTCTATAACTCATAGAATTCAACCATGGGGAGTAAGTCCAATTGCTGGAAGAATGACATCTGCACATCCAAGAAGAAAAAACCTTGGAATATCTAGAGTGCCTAGGATGAAATCTGGCCCAAGAAGGGCTGCATTTGCACCTCATGTTGTAGGAGGATTTGTAGCGCATCCACCAAAACCTTGGAAAGTTATCAGTGAAAAGATAAACAATAAAGAAAGGACTGTAGCAATTAAATCAGCTATATCTATAACTGCCAATAAGGAAATGGTGATGTCAAGAGGTCACAGATTTTTAGATAATGTTGAATTCCCAATAATTGTTGAAAATAAGATTCAAACAGTAAAAAAGACAAAGGATACAAGAGAGATATTCAAGAGTCTTGGAGTGTGGGATGACATAATTAGATCAAAATCTAAAACAATAAGGGCCGGAAGGGGAAAGATGAGAGGAAGGAAATATAAGGCTAAAATAGGCCCATTAATAGTTATTGGAAAGGACGCAGGCATAATGAAAGCCGCAAGAAATCACCCTGGTGTAGATATTGTTATGGTCGATAAACTAAGTGCGGAACATCTCGCCCCAGGTACTCATGCAGGAAGACTCACAATATGGACTGAAGATGCAATAAAGTATCTTTCTAAAAGTGAGGTGTTCAAGTGAAAAATCCACATGACGTGATTGTTCATCCACTTATTACAGAAAAGACTGTAGCTACCATGGAAAGAGACAATATATTAACCTTTATTGTTTCATTGGGTAGTAACAAGCAGGATATATACAATGCCGTAGAAGAACTTTACGAAGTTGAAGTCGAAAAAGTAAGCACGACTATTCTCTCTTCTGGAAAGAAAAAGGCATACGTTAAACTAAAAGAAGAATACCCTGCTGACGAAGTCGCAACAAAAATAGGTGTATTTTAAGGTGATATGATTGGGTAAAAGAATTATTTCACAGAGAAGAGGAAGAGGAACACATACCTATAAGGCCCCTTCACATAGATACAATGGAAGAGTAAAACATAGAAGTTATGATAACGTAGAGAGAGACGGAGTAACACGTGGTGTTGTTAGAGAATTATTTAATGATCCTGCTAGAACTTCACCTGTAGCAACGATTCTTTTTGATAACAAAGAGCAAGAATTATTCCTTGTACCGGAAGGACTTCGAGTAGGCAGTAATATAGCCACAGGAACAATGGCCGAAATCGAAATAGGGAATACACTTCCTTTGAAAAATATCCCAGAGGGAACTTATATTTATAATATAGAATCAAGACCCGGGGACGGAGGCAAATTTGTCAGGTCTTCAGGTACTTATGCTACATTAATAGCTCATGATAGTCAAAAAACAGTAATACAGCTTCCTTCAGGCGTAATGAAGACTTTGAATTCAGAGTGCAGAAGCACAATTGGGGTAGTGGCCGGAGGCGGAAGAAAAGAAAAGCCTTTGGTAAAAGCAGGAAAGAAATTCCATAAGCTAAGAAGTAAAGCTACACTATATCCAAAAGTTAGAGGAATAGCAATGAATCACAACGATCACCCGTTCGGTGGAGGTAACCACAAGCACCCAGGTAAAGGTACAACTTGTTCAAGAAATGCACCACCAGGTAGAAAAGTTGGACACATAGCAGCAAAAAGAACTGGTAGGAGGCGTTAAACTTGGCTAAAAAAGAATTTAGTTTTATGGGTTTTACTGTTGATCAGATGGGAAAAATGTCTATGGACAAGTTGATTGAACTCTTGCCATCAAGACAGAGAAGATCTCTTAAAAGGGGACTTCCAGTAAGACAGAAAAAATTACTTAAGAATATACGAGAATCAAAAAAAGAAATGGAAGCTGGAAACAACTATACTGTAAAAACGCACTGCCGCGATATGGTAATACTCCCAGAGATGCTCGGTGTTACTATAGGGATTTACAATGGTAAGGAATTTGTCCCTGTAGAAATTACTCCTGAGATGGTGGGACATTATTTAGGAGAATTTGCACCTTCAAGAAGAAGAGTTTCACATGGTGCCCCTGGAGTGGGTTCCACAAAGTCTTCCCAGTATGTGCCATTGAGGTGATCTGATGCCCTATTCAAGAAATGATATAGATGAAACAAAAACTGCAAAAGTTTATGGAAAAAACATGGATATATCTCCAAAACATAGTAGAGAGATATGCAATACGATTAAAGGCATGAAGATCGAAAGGGCAAAGGAATTACTAGAAAGCACAAAGAAACTAGAAACTCCTATACCGTTCAAAAGATATTACAAAAAAGTCGGTCACAAGAAAGGACTTTCAAAATGGTTTGCAGGAAGGTACCCAGTAAAAGCATCAACAAATTTCTTAAAACTTCTAAAAGAAGCCGAATCAAATGCAGAATATAAGGGATTGAACACAACAAAACTAAGAATAATTCATGCATCTGCTTACAGAGGCAGAGTAATACCTGGTTTTATGCCAAGAGCTTTTGGAAGAGCTTCACCATTTAACAAGGAACTTACAAATGTTGAGATAATAGTGGAGGAGAGATAATGGCCATTGAGAGAAAGTTTATAGAAGAAAGTGTTTCCAATTTAACGATTGATGAATTCCTTGGCGATTCCTTAAAGAGAGCTGGCTACGCTGGGATGGACATAAAGAGAAATCCTCTTGGAACCCGAGTTACAGTTTTCGTGCAGAAGCCGGGAATTGTTATCGGAAAAAGAGGAAGGGCCATTAAAGATTTGACTGACCAACTTGAAAGTCCTCCTTTCAATCTTGAGAATCCTCAGATTGAAGTGCAGCAAATTGAAAATCCAGATCTTAATGCGGATGTAATGGCATACCAGCTTGCAAGTGCCATTGAGAGAGGAGAACATTATAGAAGAGCAGCTTACAATTATCTTAGAAGAATAATGAGGTCTGGGGCAAAAGGTGCCGAAATTAAGATTTCAGGAAAACTCAGTGGAGAAAGAGCACGTTCAATGAGATTTGCCGAAGGATATCTAAAAAAATGTGGAGATCCGGCAATAGAGCATGTGAGAGTTGGATACTCGCCTGCAAAGAAGAAACTTGGTATAATCGGTGTTGTAATAAAAATAATGCCTCAAGACGTATCACTTCCAGATGAAATAAAGTTTAAGTCATAGGTGTATAATAATGGCAATATATAGAGTAGATGATATAAGAGACCTTTCAGTTGAAGAAATTGAAAATAACATAGATGAACTTAAGAGCGAATTATCAAAAGAAAGGTCTTTACTTGCTACAGGCAGCGCACCAGAAAATCCCGGGAGGATAAGGGAGCTTAGAAGGACCATAGCAAGATTAAAAACAATAAAGTCTGAAAAGGAGAAACAAAATGAGTGAGATCTGTGCAGTTTGTGGTCTCCCCAAAGATCTTTGCGTTTGTGAAGAAATCGCTAGGGAAGAACAACAAATACGCATTTTCACCGAAAGAAGAAGATTTGGAAAGCTTATGACGGTCGTTGAAGGAATCGATTCATCAAATATCGATATTAAGGATTTGTGTACAACTCTAAAGACAAAATGTGCATGCGGTGGAACTTCAAAAGATGGAAAGATTGAACTTCAAGGTGAACACAAGAACAAGGTTAAAAAAATACTAATTGATCTTGGATTTAGTAAGGACATGATTGTAGTTTCATGAATCACATAATACTCCTGGGGAAAAAAGTCGAGGTAATCCAAAGCTCAAATAGATATGAAGTTGGTATTAAAGGACTAGTCATTGAGGATAAGAAAAATACAATAAAAATAAGAACTGAAAATGGGGTAAAAATCGTAATAAAAAATAATATAATCCTGATGATTAATGATAGAAAAATTGATGGTAATTTACTCATAGGGAAGGAAGAAGAAAGAATCAAGAGGATGTGATGTGATGATTGGCATCGATGTAAAAGAACCTAAAAAAAGTTGTAATGATGAAAAATGTCCATTTCACGGAACTTTACCTGTCAGAGGCAAATTATTGGAAGGGAAGATTGTAAGCGATAAGATGAATAAAACTGTCGTTGTTAGAAAAGAATTCATGACAAAACTTGACAAATATGAGAGATTTGAAAAAAGAAGTACAAAAGTTTCAGCACATATTCCCGACTGTATAAATGTCAAAACAGGCGACAATGTAAAAATAATGGAATGTAGACCATTAAGCAAAACAAAGAAGTTTGTTGTAGTTGAGGTGATCTGATGGCAAAAGGTGCGGGAGCAACTCGTGGAAGATCCACTGTAAGGCCTGGTAGATTCCACACAACTGGAACAAGATTAATTTGTGCTGACAATACCGGTGCAAAAGAACTTGAAATTATTGCGGTAATCAATTACAAAGGTACCTCTAGGAGATATCCAAAAGCCGGTGTTGGTGATATGGTAATGGTAGCCGTTAAAAAAGGTAGACCAGATGTCAAAAAGAAAGTATTACCCGCCGTCATAATAAGGCAAAGAAAGGAATATAGGAGAATAGACGGTACAAGAATTAAATTTGAAGATAATGCAGCCGTTATTACTGGTGACGACGGCGTTCCAAAAGGCTCTGAAGTAAGGGGCCCTGTTGCAAAGGAAGCAGTTGAAAAATGGGTTAGAATTGCTAACGTTGCAAGTATCATAGTATAGAGGGAGATAAGAATGTTTAAAAAATACTCAGGAAAACCATCAAAGCAGAGAAAAAGGCACTTTAATGCGCCACTCCATAAAAAACACAATTTAATGTCCTCTCACATATCTACAAGCCTTAGAAATAAGGTGGACGCAAGATCACTTCCATTGAGAAAAGGTGACAAGGTCAGAATAATGAGGGGAGATTTCAAGAATCATGAAGGCGAAATAACAAAAGTGGATCTCAAGGCAATTAAAGTTTATATAGATGGTGCAGTTGTAGAGAAGGCCGATGGAACAAAAATTGAGTATCCTATACACCCTTCAAATTTAGAGATTATTGATATTAACAGAAAAGATGAGATGAGAGATAAAGCTATAGGGAGAAAGGGAGAATAAGGTGGTAACGTGGCGAGAAAAGGACAGAGAAGATCATTAAAAAGATTATTTGCTCCAAAAAATTGGAGAATTGAGAGAAAAGTCAAGGAATGGACTGTAAAACCTATTCCAGGCCCTCATTCTAAGGAAGTATCAATTCCGATTACAATCTTACTTAGGGATTATCTTGGGCATGCCACAAATAGGAAAGAGGTAAACTTTATCCTAAATAATGGGGATGTTCTTGTAAATGGAAGAGCAATAAAAGATTCTAGCTTTCCAGTAGGTATTATGGACGTTATCGAAATTCCTAAAACAAAGGAATATTTCAGAGTATTATTCGATAAGAAAGGATCCGTAAATCTTCTTAAGATAGATGAGTCTGAAAAGAATACTAAGCTCTTTAAATTGATCAATAAGACAATGATAAGAGGAAACAAAGTTCAATTGAATCTTCATGATGGAACAAACGTATTATCTGAGGAAGGGTATACAACATCTTCAACATTAGTAATGAAGGTTCCAGATATGAAGATTGTAGATTCACTTGAATTTAAAGAGGGTTACCTTGGACTAGTAATTAAAGGTAAAAACGTTTCAAGGATAGGTAAGATTTCAAAGATAACTCCATTTGGCATATATAAAGATGCAGTAATATTAGAATCCGGAGATGACAAGTTCCAGACATTGAAAGATTATGTGCTTGTAGTTGGAAAAGATTCTCCCATAATTAAACTTGAGTGAGGCTGGCAAAGATGGAAGAGATACTAAAAAATTGGGAAAATCCTATGAGAAAACCATACCTATCAAAAGTAACCGTTAACATGGGGGTAGGGGAGTCAGGAGAAAAACTAGAAAAAGCTAGAGCACTTCTTGAATTTCTTACTGGTCAGGCACCTATTAGAAATAATGCCAGACAAACTAATAAAGAATTTGCAATTAGAAAAAGTGAACCTATTGCAGTTTCTGTTACTCTTAGAAGGGAAAAGGCTAGTAAATTCCTTATGAGAACTCTTGAAGCTGTGGAGTTTAATCTAAAGGAAAAAAGTTTTGATAATCGCGGTAATTTCTCTTTTGGTATAAAAGAGCACATAGATCTCCCTGATGTTCAATACGACCCAGACGTCGGAATTTTTGGGATGGATGTTTGTGTTAATCTACAAAAGAGAGGCTTTAGAGTAAAAGAGAGAAGAATTAAAAAGAGCCATGTACCCATAAAGCATCAGTTGACTAAAGAAGAAGGCATACTGTTCGCTAAACAGGAGTTTGGGGTGAACATTATATGAATAAAAAATTTGGAGTAGGCTCAAGAACATGCAGACGCTGTGGTACCCACCGTGCAGTCATTCGTAGATATAATCTTATGGTCTGTAGGCGCTGCTTTAGAGAAGTTGCCAGAAAAATTGGTTTCAAAAAATATCATTAGGTGATTAAAAATGAAAATAGATCCTTTGGCCGATGCACTTTCAAATATTTATAATTATGAAAATGCCAGAAAGTCCGATTGTGTTATCCCCGCATCAAAACTTATGGGTAATATCCTAAGAATTATGCAGAAATGGGAGTACATAGGAGCATTTGAATTTATAGATGATGGTAAGAACGGCCTTTTTAAAGTGGAATTAATGGGGGCCATTAATAAGTGTGGAGTTATAAAACCTAGAACCCCCGCAAAGAATAATGAACTTGAGAATTGGGAAATGAGATATCTACCGGCAAAGGAGTTTGGAATATTAATAATGTCAACTCCAAACGGAGTAATGTCCCACAAAAAGGCCAAAGAGCAAAACATTGGAGGCATACTATTAGCTTATGTTTACTAGGTGATGTTTATGGTACAGCATGTCGAATGGTTTATTGATATCCCAGAATCTGTAAAAGTTTCAATAGATGGGGCAAGAGTTAGTGTAGAAGGGCCAAAAGGTAAGTTGGAGAGAGATTTTCACTTAAAGAACCTTAAAATGGAGAAGGTAGAAGATGATAAAATGGTCAGAGTCTCAATGCTTCACGCATACAAGAAAGAAAAGGCTATGATCGGTACCATCAGTTCACATCTAAGAAATATGATAAAAGGTGTTTCAGAAGGATTTGAGTATAAGATGAAAATTATATACGCACATTTTCCAATGAACGTTAAATTAGATGGTAAGCAACTTGTGATTTCAAATTTCCTTGGTGAAAAGAGTCCTAGAAAAGTAAATATTTTTGGTAATGTAGCGGTAAAAGTTTCCGGTGAATTTGTTACTGTAAATGGTATTAACGTAGAAGAAGTTGGTCAAACCGCAGCTAATATAGAGCTTGCCACAAGAGTAAGGAAGAGAGACCCAAGAGTATTTCAAGATGGTATTTATTTATTCGAAAGGGATGGAGCCCCAATATAGGTGAGATAATATGAATTTACGATTATTAAGAGTTAGAAAAAAGCTTAATAGCAAGAGGCCAAAATTTCTAAGGGCTGAAACATGGAAAAAGAAATCCTTTGCGAACAATCCTAAATGGAGAAAACCAAGGGGTAAAGATAACAAGATGAGGATGAAAAGAAGTGGAAAACAGCCGTTAGTGTCAGTTGGATACAGGGGCCCAAAAGAAGTTAGAGGTACACATGCATCTGGCTTGAAAGAAGTCATGATCACAAATCCAGGGCAAATAGATGGTCTTGAAAACGTCATAATCAGAATTAATGCAACCGTTGGAAACAAAAAGAAGATTGAGATAGTAAAAAAGGCCGTTAAATCTAATCTTAAAATAGCAAATCCATCCTTAACTCATGTAAAAGTTTCGTCAGTTGAAGAATTCGAGGCTATTGAGCATATTAAAGATCATATCCAAAAACTAATAGTTCCATTCAGTCTTGACAGTGATACAAGGTCTGATATCGTGAGAAAGGCAGAAGATGCCGGTATAACGGTGGAGGAGTGAGTATATGGATCTAAAAGTACAGAAAAGACTTGCATCACAGTTATTAAAATGCGGTGAAGGCAGAGTTTGGGTTGACGGTAATAGCGCTTCAGAAATCTCTATGGCAATTACAAGAGAAGACGTAAGAAAATTAATTGATAGCGGTAAGATTAAGAAGAAACCGGAAGCAGGAATATCAAGGCACAGAGCAAGAGAGAGACACATTAAAAGAAAGAAAGGGAGAATGAGTGGATTTGGGTCCAGAAAAGGAAAAGCCACTGCAAGATACCCGAAAAAGAGGAGATGGATTAACACAATAAGGCCATTAAGGAGAACTTTGATTGAGCTGAGAGAATCCAAGAATCTTGACAAAGTTTCTTACAGAAAACTTTATAGGATGGCCAAAGGTGGAGCTTTTAGAAGTGTTTCTTACATGAATACTTACATAAAAGAACACGGCCTTGTGTCAGAGAAGAGGAAGAGGTGAAACAATGGCAACTGGACCAAGATCACGAGTACCATTTAAAAGAAGAAGAGACGGTAAGACCAACTACAGAAGAAGACTAGCCTTAGTTAAATCTGGAAAGAATAGGGTCGTAATAAGAAAATCACTTAATAATATTTTAATCCAAATTGTAAGTTCTACATTTGAAGGAGATAAGACGCTTACTACTGCCTTTTCAAAGGAATTGAGGGATATGGGATGGAATTTTCACTGCGGTAACACGCCAGCAGCATATCTTACGGGATACCTTTGCGGTAAAAGGGCTAAAAAGATTGCAGATGAATTTATACTTGATATAGGCCTTCAAAGATCCATAAAAGGTGGGCGGAGCTACGCAGCTTTGAAAGGATTTATTGACGCAGGATGTAACGTTAATGTAAATGAAAGTATATTCCCATCAGAAGACAGAGTAAAGGGAGGAGATATCTCTTCTTATTATGAAGGTCTTGACGGGTCTTTAAAAGAGAAGATATTTTCTAATTATTTAAAGAATAAAACTGATCCTTCAAAAATGCCAGGGATGTTTGAAGAGATTAAATCTAAAATAGACAAGCTATGAGGTGTATGTAATGCCAAGAAAGAAAAAAGAAATCATCGAAGAACCTGTTGAGGAAGTTAAGGAAGAGCCACTAGAGACCCTTGAGGCCAAAGATATAATTGAAGAACCGAGAGAAATAATTGAAGACATTCCTGAAGAAGCATTAGAAGAAACTCCCCTGGAAGACGAAATTGTTGAAGATATCGTTATTAAAGATACAACCTCTGAAGAAGAAGTTATAAAGAAACTATCTATAGCCGAGAAAAAAAGACTCGAGGAAGAACAAAAATCTATGGGAAATAGATGGGTCCCCAAGACAAAACTTGGCAGAATGGTAGTAAACGGAGAAATTACCGATATTTCACAGATATTAAATAAGGGCCTTAGGATAATGGAACCTGAGATAGTAGATGTACTATTACCAGAAGTCACCGATCAGAATAACCAGGAAGTTCTAAACATAAATATGGTTCAGAGAATGACTGACTCCGGAAGAAAAGTCAGGTTTTCCGTAATGGTTGTCATAGGTAACAGAAATGGTTACGTTGGAATTGGCAAGGCCAAAGCAAAGGAAGTCGGGCCTGCAATTAGAAAAGCAATCAATAATGCCAAACTTAATGTTATTCAAGTAAAGAGAGGATGTGGCAGTTGGGAATGCAAATGTGGTACAGCTCACACAGTTCCATTTAGGGTAACTGGTAAGGCAAGTAGCGTTACTGTAACTTTAATACCAGCTCCAAATGGTTTAGGCCTTGCAGTAGGTGGGGTTGGTAAGAAGATCTTATCCCTCGCAGGAATAAAAGATGTGTGGTCAAAAACAGACGGTCAAACACAGACAACAGTTAACTTTGCAAATGCAGTAATGGATGCGCTCTACCAAACAAATATAATGAGTGCTCAAGAGAGAGACATTAAGGTCATAGGTATTGTCACAGGAAATACTAATTAGGTGAGAGATTATGAACAGATTAGCTGTTGTAAGAGTAAGAGGAAGGGTGGATGTAAGAAAAGATGTACAGGATACCCTAAAAATGCTTAATTTAACGAAGGCAAATCACTGCGTTATAATAGACGATAGAGAGTCTTTTGCAGGAATGCTACAAAAAGTTAAAGATTATGTCACATACGGACCGATTGACTCCAATACTCTATCCAAACTCATAATTAAATGGGGGAGGTTAGAGGGAGATGTTCGGATAAATGAGGATTATGTAAAGGAAAAGACTGGAAAAGACTTAGATACTTTTTGTAAAGATTTCTTAGAGTTTAAAAATGAACTTTCAGACCTTGAATTGAAAAAGGTATTCAGACTTCATCCTCCCCACAGAGGATACGAAGCGACAAAGAAACCATATACATTAGGCGGAACTCTAGGCGCAAGAGATATTGAAATCAATGGCCTTATCCAAAAAATGATTTAGGTGTTTTAAGATGATCAGAGTAAAAAAGAAGAGTACAAAAATGAGAGGATTTCGAACATGTGGTGGCGGCTGCTCTAAGAAAAGAAGAGGTGCTGGTCACAGGGGCGGAAGAGGTCTTGCCGGAAGCGGTAAGAAAAAGAAAACTAAATGGACAAGAACAATAATTACAATGCCTGGCCACATTGGAGCCTACGGATTCTCTAGAGATTCTTATTTAAGAAAAGATACATCATTCATAAACGTTGGAGCTATTGAAGAAAAGCTCAGCTCTTTAATTGATAAGAATATTGCCGAAAAGAAAGATGGTAAAATATATGTTGATGTTTCAAAACTAGGCGTTAACAAAGTATGTGGAAAAGGAAATGTAAATGGAGTTTATGTTATAACAGCAAAAGAATTCTCTAAGAAAGCAGAAGAGAAAATCTTATCCGCCGGAGGAGAAGCTGTAATTACAGGTGACAATTAATGGCGGCCATTGAAGGATTTCAGCAAAGTATATTTAGATTCTTACCTGAGGTTACATTACCTAAAAAACGTATTAATCTAAAGAATAGGCTCATATGGAGTGGAGTGATGTTAGCCATTTACTTCATACTTGCTGAGATACCTATCTATGGGATTACTGGAGACCAGATTGATTATTTTGCAGGCCTTAGGGCCATTATGGCAGGAGAAAACGGATCAATTTTAACTTTAGGTATAGGGCCTGTTGTTACTGCAGGAATTATAATGCAATTACTTGCCGGATCAGAAATTATAAAATTCGACCTTTCATCTCCTAGGGGAAAAGCATCTTTTCAAGGTACACAAAAAATTCTAGCAATTTTTTTATGTTTTTTTGAAGCTGCAATATGGATACTAGGCGGTGCATTTGGTAGACCAGATAATTCATTTTTGCTAGGTTTCATGATATTACAACTCGCGATAGGTGGGCTTTTAGTATTAATGATGGATGAAGTTGTCACAAAGTGGGGATTCGGTTCTGGTATTTCTTTATTCATAGCTGCAAATGTTTCTCAAAGAATATTATGGGAAGCATTCAGTTTTGCTAAATCGCCAATAAATCCTGATGAATTTGTCGGGGCCATACCTGCATTTATAAAATCATTTATAGATGGGCAGCCTGTTTGGGTTAGAGGGGGTCTACTTCCCGATATAACTCAAGTGTTGTTCACTCTAATTGTTTTTGCAATAGTAGTCTATGCTGAGGGAATGAGATTAGAAATACCTTTATCCTACGGTAAATTCCGAGGAGCAAGGGGAAGATACCCAATAAAATTCTTATATGCTTCGAATATTCCAGTCATTCTTGCAGCAGCATTATTTGCAAATGTTCAGTTATTTGCTAGAATCTTAACTAGCAGAGGACTCAATTGGCTTGGATCATTTAATGAATACGGAAGCCCAAAGAGTGGTTTAATTTATTATTTGACGCCCCCTCAAAGTATTGAAATCTTAATTAATGAACCTTTAAGAGCAGTATTATATCTAGTGATATTTATAGCACTCTGTGCAATGTTTGCAGTTCTTTGGATAGATTTAACCGGTATGGGGTCAAAAGAAGTTGCCAAAAAACTTCAGGGATCAGGGATGCAAATACCAGGATTTAGGAGAGATATTAGAATATTAGAAAAAGTTCTTGACCGATATATTCCTCCAATTACCCTAATGGGTGGAATATTTGTAGGGCTTCTTGCAGCATTCGCTGATTTCACAGGGGCTCTTGGTACTGGTACAGGAATTCTCTTGACAGTCGGTATAGTCTATAGAATGTACGAAGAACTAGCAAAGGAGCAAATGGGTGAAATGATGCCTGGATTAAGGCAATTTTTAGGTTAGGTGAAAATAATGAGTATTTATGATGCTATATTAAATCCTATATATAAGGCACTGGACGTAGCATTTGGATGGCTATTTGACTATGGGTCAATGTATGCTATCTTAGGTGTAGCTATAGTAATAGGAGTCGTTCTAACATTAGTCCAGTACCTTCTTGTAGATCAAAGAGAACTCAAATTAATGAGGGACGAAACTACAGCATTCCAAAAAGAGATGCTTGCTGCTCAAAAGTCAAACGATAAGAATAAATTAAAAAAGCTTCAAAAAAAGAAAGGCAGAATAGACGAAATGCAAAAGAAACTAATGTCAATGTCATTTAAACCTATGTATATAACTATGATACCTATATTCCTCTTCTTTTCATGGCTTAGACAGTCCCCTGCCGCAGATATTGTGGATCCAATTGTAGTCAAATTGCCGTTTGACACATTCCTTGTAGAGTTATTTCACAGAAGTAGTCCCGCTGGATTACAGACTGGTGATTGGCTAGGATGGCTTGGATGGTACATATTTTCAAGTTCAGTAGTATCAAACATAGTTAGAAAAATAATGGGAATGGCTTAGAGGTGAGAAATTATGCCGAGACCGATGTATAGATCAAGATCTTTAAAAAGAAAAAAATTGAGAACACCCTCTGGAAAAGTAGTAACACATTACAGAGAAAAGAGAACTGGTACACCTCATTGTGCGGAGTGTGGAGCTATTCTTGGTGGAGTCCCACGAGGTTTGAGATCTTACGAGATGAGAAGATTACCAAAAACTAAAAAGAGACCAGAAAGAAAATTCGGGGGAGTTCTATGCCCCGGATGCACAAGTGACTTAATTAAAAAGGAAGTAAGAGGAAAAATCTAATGCGTGTGACTATCGGAGGACCTCCAGGTAGTGGAAAAACAACAGTAGCGAAAATTGTTTCAAAGGAACTTCGATATACACACATTTACACCGGAGATATTTTTAGAAATCTTGCCAAAGAAAGAGGTATGTCTCTAGGGGATTTTTCTAGATTAGCTGAGAAAGATTACTCAATAGACATTGAAGTAGACCGAAGACAAAAAGAATTAGGAAGTAAAGATAATATAATTCTTGAAGGAAGAATGTCAAGATTTATGATTGTTCCTGATTTAAGTGTATGGATTACTGCTCCTTTTGAGGAGAGAATAAAAAGAATATCTCAAAGAGAAAATCTTTCTTACGACGTGGTCTTTAAAGATACAAAAAAAAGAGAGAAAAGCGAAATAAAAAGATATCAAAAGATTTATAATGTGGATATATTTAATCTGGCTTCATATGATCTTGTGATTAACTCACTCTTGTGGAGTGCAGAAGGAGTAAGCCAGATCATAATTGCAGCCATAAATAACATATCACCGGTACCAAAGGGCGACCGGGTATAAATTGGAGGTGACGTAATGGCAATGGAAATAGGAAGAGTTTGTACAAAACTTTTAGGAAGAGAAGCAGATAAAAACTGCGTTATTGTAGAGATAGTGAACAAAAACTTTGTTGTTGTTTCAGGACCAAAAGAGTTAACAGGTGTTAAGAGAAGACGATGTAATATAAAACATCTAGAGCCTTGGGATATAAAAATTAATCTTGAAAAAGGCGCATCTGACGATACCCTTAAGGAGGCCATACAAAAGGCCAAGGTAGAGGGGTACAGTTGAACGGGTCCGATGGAGACATATTATACAAATCAAAGGACAAGACAAGTTCTAGATATGGAAAAAAACCAGAAGAACGTAATTTAAACGAACTTTTGCAAAAAGGAATTGTCAATATAGATAAACCTAGGGGACCTACTTCGCACGAGGTGACTTCTTGGGTAAAAAAAATTCTTGGCATATCCAAAGCTGGTCATTCAGGAACGCTTGATCCAAACGTTTCAGGAGTATTACCTGTAACACTTGGCAAAGCAACAAAACTTGTAAAACTTTTAATGACATCACATAAAGAATATGTTTGCACACTTCATCTTCAAAAGTATGTGTCAAAAAACGATCTTATGAGAGTATTGAAGGAATACGAGGGAGTTTTATACCAGAAACCTCCTGTCAAAAGTGCAGTCAAGAGAAGAGTTAGAACTAGAAAAATTCATTACTTAACTCCGATAGAAATACAAAACAAAGATATTCTCATGAGAGTCGGTTGTGACGCTGGAACTTACATAAGAAAACTTTGTTATGACATGGGGCTTTCATTGGGTTGCGGCGCAAGCATGGAAGAACTTAGAAGGACTAAAACTGGAGTTTTTGGAGAAGAATCTACAATACGACTTCAAGATCTTCTTGATGCAAAAGTTTTCTCTATAGAAGAAAACAATGAGGACATCTTGAAGAAGTGTATAGTGCCATATGAAATTGTACTTGAGCCATTAAAGAAGATATGGATTAAGGATACGGCTGTGGAAGCTCTTTGTCAGGGTTCAATGCTTACAGTTCCAGGAGTATCTAAACTCCAAAGTGGGATATTAAAGGGAGATACAATAGCTATACTGACACTTAAAAATGAAGCCGTTTCAATTTCAGAAGCAGAAATGACCTCTGACGAAATAATGAAAAAGGACAAAGATATCGTTGCAAAACCGCTATCAGTTCTTATGGAAACGGGGATATACCCAAGGACGTGGAATTAATGCCACACTATTACTCTGAAGATGTAACAGCACCATTGAAAATTGCAAAAATTTCGGAGATGATACTGGGCAAAATGTACCAATTTGACATAGCGCCTGGTGTATTTTCTTCAAAGAAGATAGATAAAGGAACTAAGGCCTTATGCGAACTAATGGAGCTAAATAAAAGTCACAAAGTACTTGACATGGGATGTGGGTATGGAGTAATAGGGATTGTTGCATCTTCTTATGTTTCAGAAGTTCATATGAGGGACATAAATAAAAGGGCAGTATATCTCACAAAAAGAAATATAAAGCTCAATAATATCAAAAACGCATCGGTAAGCCAAGGAAACCTTTATGAAGAACTTGATAAGTTTAATATTATATTGACAAATCCCCCGGTATCTTCAGGGATGGACATAGTAGGGCTTATGATAGACGAAGCACCAAAACATTTATATGAAGGTGGAAATCTACAACTTGTAATACGAAAAGGCGTAAATATTATAAAAGATAGACTAGAAAAAAGCTTTGAAAAGGTGAATATAAAGAAGAAATATGGATATTATGTTATATTTGCTTCATAGCCGGGGTTGCTGAGCTTGGTACGGCGCGGGCCTGGAAAGCCCGTTCTCCTCTGGAGTGCATGGGTTCAAATCCCATCCCCGGCGCTATGGTGATTATATGGATGAAGAAGTAAAAGGTATTGTTCGTGTACTAGGTACAAACATAATGGGAAACGACATCTTTGAAGTTGGTATATTGAAAATAAGAGGTGTCGGACCAGTTATGGCTAAGGCTGTGGCTCAAGTGGCAGGTATATCCTCAAAGACTAAGGTAGGAAATATACCGCCTGAGAAAATAAAGATAATTGAGACGATTATTGAGAATCCTATAAATAATGGTATTCCTGTGTGGCTCGTCAATAGGCGAAAGGATTTTGAAACCGGCGAAAATATACATGTCGTTGGACCAAAATTATTAATGTCACTAAGGGAAGACCTAAACAGGATGAAAAAGATGAAGAGTTACAAGGGTGTTAGACACCAGCTTGGACTTCCTGTAAGAGGACAAAGAACAAAATCCTCATTTAGGAAAGGAACCTCATTAGGCGTCCAGAGAAAGAAGGCTGCAAGGTGATTTAAGTGGGAGATCCAAAAAAAATCAGACGTAAATATGATAAACCATCACATCCATGGCAAAAAGATAGAATTGATTCTGAAAACGTATTGATGAAAAAATACGGGCTTGCCAATAAAAAAGAGATATGGAAAGCTTTGAGTTTCCTTAGAAATGTAAGGAGACAGGCAAGAGCACTACTTGCTAGCCATGATGAGGCTTCAAAGAGACAGACTGCTGACCTGATAACAATGCTTCAGAAGTATGGGATATTAAAAGAAGAGTCGACATTAGAAGAAGTATTGACATTGTCTTTAGAAGATATTCTTGACAGAAGACTACAATCCCTTGTATTAAGGAAAGGACTAGCAAAAACGCCAAAACAGGCAAGACAGTTTATAGTTCATAAACACATTATGCTAAACGGTGCTAAAGTATCAATTCCAAGTTATTTAGTTCCTAAAGCAATTGAAAATTCAATTGGATATGCTGTTAGATCATCATTAAATGATCCAAGCCATCCAGAAGTTCCAAAAAAAACAGTAATCGAGGAGGGTAATTAATGCCAAAAGAAGGTGGAAGATGGGGAGTAGCTCATATATATGCTTCATATAACAATACTCTTATTCATATCACCGATTTAACTGGTGCTGAGACTATAAGCAGAGTTACAGGCGGTATGATAGTAAAAACAGGTAAAGATGAATCATCCCCTTATGCCGCAATGAAAGCAGCGGCAAAGGCTGCCGAAGAGGCTATAGAGAAAGGCGTAGTAGCAGTTCACATAAAAGTTAGGGCCCCAGGAGGAAACAAAGCAAAGACTCCCGGGAGGGGAGCTCAAGCAACTATTAGAGCACTTACTAGAGCAGGTTTAAGAATTGGAAAGATTGAGGATGCTACACCTATACCTCACGACGGTACAAGAGCCAAAGGGGGCAAGAGAGGTAGAAGAGTATAATGGAAATAGAGATCTTCAAAAAAGACGATAGAGAATTAAGATTTTTGGTCAGGGGAGTTTCTGTACCGCTAGTCAATGCTTTGAGACGTATATTTATTTCAGAAATGCCCTCAATGGCAGTTGACTATCTTAAATTTTATAAAAATAATTCTCCAGTTTTTGATGAAATAATAGCCCACAGGGTAGGTTTGATCCCTTTAAACAACGCATCCGAAATTTACATAACCCCTGAAGAATGTGGATGTAAAGAAGGATGTGAAAAATGCTCAGTTACATTATCTCTAGAAAAAACAGGGCCATGTACAGTTTACTCAAGGGATTTGGTATCGGGCGATCAAGATATTTATCCAATGCTCGAAGACATACCAATTACTAAACTTGGTGAAGGTCAAGAATTAAAATTTGATGCAGTAGCTAGAATTGGAACAGCAGAAGACCATGCTAAATGGCAAATAGCAAATGCTGGCTATAAATACGTTCCTAAAATTGAATTTAACTTAGATAAATGTGACTTTTGTGAAGAATGTGTCCCTAAATGCCCTAAAGAGATTCTTTACAAAGAAAAGAATCAAATTAAAGTAAAAGATATTTATGAATGCACTATGTGTAGGGCATGCGAGGAAGTCTGTGAGCAAGAAGTAATTAAAATATCTTATGAAAATGACGCATTTATATTTTTTGTTGAATCCTATGAGAATATGAATGTCAATGATTTAGTTTCAAAAGCTTTGGACATGATGTCCGCAAAATTGGACAATTTAAAGAATCTTATTGAGACCATTTGAAGCGCGGGGGTTGCCGAGCATGGCCAAAGGCGCAGGATTGAGGGTCCTGTTACGTAGGTATTCGTGGGTTCGAATCCCATCCCCCGCACTTTTTTAGAATACAAATGCGGTATTATTTTTCTACTAATTTTAATCAAGAAATTTCGAGAACTATAAAATATATTAATCTTTATTTAAATATTTAGGAAATTATCCAAAAATATAATTCTTAAGTTTTTACCCTTTTCTGAAAGATATAAAATATAAAAATTAAATTTTGTATTGATTTTTATTATCTATTATAATTTTTATCAAATATTAAGGGCCATAACTATTTTATTCTATCTTATAATTGCCGATAGTCATTATATATTTTTTCACCAATCAACGAAAAGTTTATATATTGCTATACATATCTAAATATGTAATTATGTGCTAATATGCATATTACTGGAGTTAAAAACAATGGCGATAGAAAAAACTTATTTAGATCTTTTAGAGGTAATAAGAGCAGAGAGAGCAGACACATCTGAATCTAAAAAAACTATAGACTCAGCTTTGGCAGAGATTTCGACGAAATATGGAATCGGTGCTGCGCACAAAGCTTACGGCGCGTGCAACTTAGATTCTTTAGGTGTTAATAAACCAATTTAAGAATTGTTTCTAAACTATCTTTATTTATTATTTTTGATATTTTCAAAATTTACTTAAATTAATTTTATTAAAAATGTTGATTTTAATATAATCCAAAAA
>CAZFRW010000008.1:0-39828 GCA_964521515.1 uncultured Thermococci archaeon | reverse complement strand
CTTTATCTAAATCTCCATTTGTCCTTTCCGTAACGTCTAGATAGGCTTCATCAATACCGACTTGCTCCATTATGTCTGATTCGTCTTCCATTAAGTCCATTATCCTGTCCGACACTTCTCTATAATAATCCATGTCCACAGGCAAGAATGTGACATCTTTGCCTTTTGCAATTCTCTTTGCAAGTATTATGGGCATGCCAGCTTTAATACCTAATGCTCTAGCTTTATAATTTGAAGTACTAACGGCACCACTTTCCTCAGTTCTACCAGAATAAACGCATACAACAATAGGTTTGCCCCGTATGGCACTGTTTCTGTTTTCCTCTAGGGATGCATAAAAAGAATCAAGATCGACATGCATTATTATCTTTTTCATTGAAATAATTTAGATTTTAGATGATATAATGCTTATCCTTATAATTATTAATAGCAACAAATAAATAGCCTATCTATATTTAATTATCAGGGGTTAATATGTTAAGAGTAGTAAATTTAGGGGCAGAAGTTGAAGGTAATCCAATTCTTAACCACGTCAACCTTTACATTAAAGAAGGCCAGACATATGTTCTTTTTGGTCCAAATGGTAATGGTAAGACTTCTTTATTAATGACTTTAATTGGAAATCCTGCATTTAATGTAACTTACGGTAAAATCTTTTTTAAAAATCAGGAAATAAATAATCTAACAACTGATCAAAGAGTTAAAATGGGGATGGGTATAAGTTTTCAGACACCACCAAGAGTTAGTGGTCTAAAATTGATTGATACACTTATTAACTGTGCTAAGCAGAGTGGAACCGACCAAAACAAAATTTATGAATATGCGCAGATGCTAAATATGGAGAAATTTTTGAACAGAAGCCTAAACGTTGGATTCTCAGGTGGTGAGGTAAAACGTTCAGAAATACTTCAACTTTTGACTCTAAACCCAGATCTAGTGCTTTTTGATGAGCCTGACAGTGGAGTAGATTTAGAAAACATTGCATTAATTGGTAACGCAATGAGCGAATTACTCGACAGGAAAAAGAAAGTAGGCGAAAGAAAAAAATCGGGCCTTATTATTACACATCAAGGCCATATTCTTGATTATGTCGATGCTGATTACGGAGTTATTCTTTACAAGGGCATGGTTGCCTGTATGGGCGATCCATACGCTATGCTTGAAGAAATCAGTAAGAAAGGTTACGAGGGGTGTGTTGAGAAATGCCTGAAAGGATTCCAGAACTCGATAAGGATGTAAAAGATAAACTAGAAAAAGTCGGAATCGAAATGGATAAAGAGAAGCGCTCAGCAATATTCCTCCAGGTAGATCAGAACGTTGAAACATCTTCGAGTTTCGCATCTGGTATAGAAATGATTGGTATCAAACAAGCGCTTGAGAAATATGATTGGCTTCATGATTACTTTTGGAAAGTTGTTTCTAGGGACAAGGATGAATACACAAAAGAAGTTGATGTTGATGAAGTAAATGGATATTTTATTAGAGCGCTTCCGGGTACGACAGTTAACTTTCCAGTAGAGGCTTGCCTATATCTAAAATCACCCAAGAAGCAGAAAGTCCATAACATAATAATTGCAGAGGAAAATTCTGAATTAAATATAATCTCTGGATGTGCTTCTCACCCCGGCCTTACAACTGGTATGCACTTAGGAATATCTGAATTTTATGTTAAAAAGAACGCTAAACTTTCATTTACTATGATTCATAGCTGGGAAAATAATATTGAAGTAAGACCAAGAAGTGCCGCCATAGTTGAAGAGGGTGGAACTTACATAAGTAACTACATCATTATGAATCCAGTAAAGATAGTTCAATCATATCCAACTGTTTATCTGAACGGTGATAACTCAACGGCAATAATGAGCAGTGTCATAGTGGCAATGGAAAACTCTATAGTAGATACCGGAAGTCGCGTTATTATTAAAGGAAAAGGGGCTAGTGCTGAAATACTTTCCAGAGCTATCAGCAAGGGGGGCACTATCTACTCTAGGGGAGATATAGTTGGAGATTCGCCTGATGCAAGAGGGCATCTGGAGTGCATGGGGATGATGTTATCCGAACAAGGTAGCATAATTGCAATTCCTGAACTGGAAGCAAAACATCCAAATGTTGACTTAAGTCATGAAGCGGCTATTGGAAAGATTGCAGAAGAAGAAATTTTTTACTTAATGTCAAGAGGATTTACCAGAGATGAAGCGACCGCAGCAATAGTCAGAGGATTTTTGGATATAGAAATCAAAGGATTACCCTCAGCATTAAAGAAAAAAATAGACGAAGCCATAAATCTTGTTGAGAAAGAACTAATTTAATTTTTTTATTCTTTCCAAAAATCAGGAACAAAAAGAACCATTACTGTAAATATCTCAAGCCTTCCAACCCACATACAGAAAGTTAAAACTATTTTTATTAAATCAGGTAGCAATGCATAAGTATACATCGGACCAACTAATCCTAAACCTGGGCCAACATTACCTAAAGTTGCCGCAACGCTTGAAAGAGCAGTTATGAGGTCAATTCCAAACGCAGTAATTATCATAGTTGAAAATACAAAAATTGTTATGTACCCAATAAAAAATCCCATAACTCCTTTAAGAATATCATCAGAAATAGTATCCTCTCCTACTTTTATAGATAAAATTGCATTTGGGTGTACAAATTGATAGATTTCCCTATAAAAATATTTTAATATTATAATAATTCTAATGTTCTTGATTCCACCTCCAGTTGAGCAAGCACAACCACCGATGAACATAAGAATGAGCAATATCATTCTTGAAAGAGCAGGATAAGCATCAAAATTACTCGTTGCAAATCCTGTAGTGGTCATTATACTAACAACTTGAAAAGAAGAATATCTAAAAGCATCACTTATACTATTAAAGACACTGTATCTTAGCTCCACCGTCATTACAATAATTGAGCTTGTCACGATTGCAGTATAAAATAGAAATTCTTTGTTTTTAAAATAATCAAGCTTTCCCCTCAATGCAGAGTAATGCAACATAAAGTTTGCACCTGCTAAAAACATAAATAACACTATAACGCCTTCAATAAACGGGCTATTATAATATGCAATGCTGGCATTCCTTGTTGAAAATCCGCCGGTAGCAAGCGTACAGAATGAATGACAAGTAGCATCAAAAAATCCCATTCCACCTAATTTTAAAAGGAATATTTCTACGCCTGTAAAAATAAGGTATACGCCGTAAAGAATTTTTGCAGTTTCTCTTATTTGTGGTTTTAATTTGTCAACTTTAGGTCCAGGTGATTCAGCATCAAATAACTGCATACCACCAATTGAAAGTGCAGGAAGAATTGCAACGGCAAGGACAATAATTCCCATACCTCCAAGCCATTGTGTCATGGATCTCCAAAATAGGATTGATTTGGGGAGAATGTCAATATTTAAGATAACGGTGGCTCCTGTTGTAGTAAAGCCAGACATAGTTTCAAAATATGCATCAAGATATCCTAAAGTTCCTGAGAGAAAAAATGGAAGTGCACCAAAGGCTGACATTGCAGCCCATCCTAGAGATACGACACCCAAACCTTCGATAAGCCTTAACCCTTGATCGTTAGTCTTAATATTACTTAATAGATATCCGGATAAAAAAGTTATTGTTATAGAAATAATAAATACTAGAAACTCTTTTTCCCCATAATAAAAGGACCATACTAAAGGAAATATCATTGAAACGCCTATCATCATCAGAAGCCTTCCTATAATATTAAGAACAGTTCTACTTCGCATCGATAGACCTCATTGAAATAATAATCTACCTATCTTTATTTCAATGACTTATTAAATTTACTCTTTCCAGTAGCTTGGAACAAATAATACAAAGAGCGTAAATAGTTCAAGTCTTCCGGCTAACATACAGAAGCATAAGACAATTTTTGCAAGCCCGGGTAAATAACTGTATGTAACTGCAGGGCCAACTAGGCTAAATCCTGGGCCTACACCCCCTAAAGTAGCCGCGACAGAAGAAATAGAGGTTAGAAAATCATTACCAAATCCAAGCATGATTAGGCTGCACACACCAAAAGTCACCATATAAAAAAAATAAAATGCGCTTATACTATGAAGAATCTCTTCTGATATTATTTTTTCATTGAATTTAATTTGAAATATTGCATTTGGGTGTATAATCTTGTAGAGTTCCCTTAAGCCCATTTTTATTAACAATAGAACTCTTATGACTTTTATGGCGCCTGCAGTTCCTCCCGCGCAACCTCCCATAAACATAAGTAAGAGAAGAACTAATTTTGAAAGATCGGGCCATAAATTAAAATCCGTAGTTGCATAACCTGTAGTACTTGATATGCTTATTACATTAAAAATAGCATGTCTAAATGCTAGTAAAAGATTCTCATGTAGTTGATAAGTAATATCTAATGTTACAATTAAAATAGAAAATGCCAATATAGAAATGTATAAAATAAATTCGCTATCTTTTAAATGAGAAATCTTTCCTTTCAATACCGCATAATGTAGCGAGAAACTCGTTGCACCCAGGAACATAAATAGTATTATTATCCCTTCGATTAAAGGGCTGTTATAAAACCCAATACTTAAATTTTTAGTTGAAAATCCACCCGTTGCAAGTGCAGCAAATGAGTGGCATGAAGCATCGAAAAGAGTCATACCTGCAAGAATTAATAGAATTATCTGGATACCCGTGAACAAAATGTATATACCATATATAATTTTTCCAACTTCTCTGATCTGTGGTTTTAATTTATTCAATTTGGGCCCAGATGGTTCTGATAAAAAAATCTGTCTGCCCCCTACCGAAAGGGCAGGCAGTATTATCAAAGCAAGAACAACTATACCAATACCACCCAACCAATGGGTAAAAGATCTCCAGAATAAAATACATTTGGGCAATATTTCTACATTATTAATAACAGAAGCCCCTGTAGTCGTAAATCCTGAAATAGTTTCAAAGTAAGAATCAATAAAATTTAGTTCTCCTGAAAGAAAGAATGGAAGTGCCCCAAAAATTGGTATTATTATCCAACAAAAAGAAACAACCCCGAATCCTTCAATAAGCCGTATATCTTCTTCTTTGAATATTAATTTTAATAAAGTTCCAGTCATTAAAGTAATTAGAAAACAGATGAGAAATATAAATGCTTCAGTCTCACGATAATATACCCCCCAAAGTAAGGGAAGTATCATTGAAATTCCTACCATCTGGAGTAGTTGGCCAAGGATGTGCAAAACTGGTTTTAGTCTCATTTAATCTAGTGCTTACTAGTATTATTAGTATTTATAAGATTATTTAAAAAATTCATATAGATATTAAATAATGTGTTTATTTTACTTTGATAACTGAAACATATAAAAAATTATTTAGTATTCTTTTCCCATTTGATTCGTACTTTTCTCTAATTTTATTGTAATCTTTATTCAATTGAAATTTGTCTAATCTTGCCAGATCTTCATCTTCTTGAATCAATGTATAAAAGAGATCAGATGATAACTCAATATGCCCTTGAAATCCATAGGCATTTTCTCCATACTTTACTACTTGATTCGTGCAGAATTCTCCAGTTCCTAAAAGCTTCATTTGTTGAGTTAGTTCGACTGTTTCGCCGTGTAATTGGAATACACTAAATTCTGATTCAATTCCCTCAAAAATAGGGTCTTTTTTCCCTTCATCTGTTAAATTCATTTTGAATATTCTATCTTTAGGATCTCTCCATCCAATTTCTTTTATTGGATTTTTTTTAACGTTACCCTCTAAAGCCTTTATCATTACTTGAAGTCCTAGGCATATCCCAAAAAAAGGGATCCTTTTCGCCAAAAATTCTTTCACACCTCTAATCTCTTTTGTCATTTTTTCTGTTTTGTCATTAGCACTATCTGGGCCGCCAAAAACAAAAATTGCACCATAATCTTCTGGTGAAGGAAATGCTCTATCTTTTTCATATTCATAAATATAAAATTCAATTTTATTTTCTTCAAGAATCTTCAGTAAAAGACCCGGACTTTCTCTTGCTATATTTTTTACTATCAAAACTTTCATATTAATTTTTAATAGAATAATTTAATAAACATATTCACTTATACTTGACTAATTTAGGCCAGCGTGATGCGAAATGAAAAAAAAGATAGAAACTAAGAAGGCTCCTGCCCCGGTAGGCCCTTATTCTCAAGGGGTAGTTGCAGGAGATTTTGTATTTGTTTCTGGACAAATTCCCATCCAGAAATCGGGAGAGCTTGTGTTAAATGACATAGAAAAAGCCACAGATATTGTTCTTGATAACATTGAAGCAATTTTGAAAGAAGAAAATCTATCACTTCAAGATGTTATCAAGTCCGAAGTATATCTGAAGGACCTTGGAAACTTTGATAAATTTAACAAGATTTACGAGAAAAGATTTGCATCAGGCATAAAGCCATCCCGAGTCGCTTTAGAAGTATCCAAATTACCAAAAAACTCGGATATAGAAATATCTTGTATTGCGTATAAAAATAAGAATTAAAAATTTAATATTGACCAAACAACTCTTTTATCTTTTTAATTTTTTCTACTTTTGCAGATATTATGACTTTGTCGTCAACTTCAACTATGTCGTCCCCTCTTGGTATGATAAGTTTATTATCTCTGACTATAATTAAGAATAGTATCTCTTCGGGCAAAGTTATATCTCTTAATGTTTTTCCAAGGATTTTGGCATTATTTGTTGGAGAAAGTTCGATAATCTCCGCTTGGCCCATTGGAAGCCTTATCAGGGATTTAAGTCCACCCATCCTAATAAATCTCATAACGTGTTCGGCTGTAGAAACCTTTGGGCTTAGAGCAACATCAACCCCCATGTCCTCAAAAAATTTAATCAGTTCTATATTCTCAACTCTTGCAATTGTTTTAAAAGCGCCCAAATATTTGCCCAGTAGACAAGAAAATAGATTTAATTCGTCGTATTTTGTTAGTGAAATAAAAGCATCTACATCCCCAATTCCTTCGTCCTTTAGTAGAGAGATATCCATAATATCTCCTTTTATTACAAGAGTTTTTTGAAGAATCTTAGAAATTTCTTCACATCTTTTTGCATCGTTGTCAATGAGTTTTACTGACATGCTTCCTTCAAGCATTTTTGCAAGTTGCACAGCCGTGTTACTTGCACCTACTATAATTACTTTTCTTACCCTCTGGCAGTCGCTGCATTTTTCTATAACATTTTCAACTAGCTTTGGTTTACCAAGTATGAAAGCCTTGTCACCTTCTTCAAATACATATTCTCCTGTGGGGATAATTGTATCTTCTGCCTTAAGAACGGCACCAATTATGGTTCCTTCAGGAAATATTTTTTCCTTTAAAGCCCTTCCAATGTACTTAGAGTCAGTTTTGACCAAGAACTCTGCCATGGTGACTTTTCCTTCAGCTAATGCTTGGATAGCCAGTGCACTTGGAAGTTCTAATATTCTCTCAACATCGTAGGCTATGATTGTACCTGGGGAAAAAGAATAGTCTACGCCAACTTTGGCTAGATCGATATCTTCAGTAAAATTATATTCGATTGCAATCTTTGCAACTGTTTTAATCGTTCCAAGATTCTTTGCAGTTATACAGGATATCAAATTAACTTCAGAAGAATTAGTAACGGCCACCAAAAGGTCTGCATCTTTTGCGCCGGCCTCAAGAAGAATCTTAGGATTTGATCCATTGCCTTGTATTACCATAGCATCTATTTTTTTTGATATTTCTTGGCATCTTGAAATGTCTTTTTCAATAATAACAACGCCAATGCCTTCCTCAACAAGAAGCTTTGCTATATTGAAACCTGTAAGGCCGCCCCCTACGACTATTACATACATAAGTAACGATATATGCCTAATTCTATATAAAGATTTAGTATGACTTATTTATTATTCAAGATAAATCGATAGAATTAGAGATGTTTATGATAGAATCCTCTAAAGAGTTTCCTTCTAAATGTATCTCAATCGCATCAAACCTGCATTTATCAACACATCGCCCACATCCTCTACACTCGCTGTTTATTTGGGCCTTTCCATCAATTAGCCTAATGGCATTGACAAAACATACTTTAACACATTCTCCGCATCCCGTGCATTTGTTAGATACTCTGATTTCAAGGCCCGATAACTTTGTTACCTTAGAGCCAATCTCTTTTGAGAGATTTGGTAGCATCATCCAAAGGCAACAGCACTCACAACAATTGCATATTGTAAGCAACTTTTCCGGAGGTTTAGCGTTTAACCAAACAGAATCAAGTTTGTTTCGGCCGATTAAGTGAACAAGTCCAGCTTCACGGCATTTCTTGACATATTCTTTTGCTTCCTCTTTTGTAACACGTCTTCCAATTTTTGGATTTATGTTTAAAGCTGCTTCACCAAGAAATAAACAACCAAAATCTTGAGGGTAATTTTTACAATTTTTGGATTTTCTGCATATGCAGAAATTCATAATAACATGGTGATTTGCTCTATCAATAAAATAATTTAAGACTTCAGAGGGAAGTATAATTGAGTTGTCTTCATTAATATTTTGTTCTATTCGGATTACTTTATCCTTTGGCATATAGAAGATTCTATCATTTTCAAAGAACATTCTATCAACTATTTTTCCAATAAGGGGTATTCTAGTAAATTTAGCAAAGAAGAATCTAAGCGGAAATAACTTTGAAAGCATTCTTACTGTAAAGGGAATATTATCCATAAGCATCGTCTGCCATATAATTATTATAGTAACTAGCCCTAAGATTAGCCTAAATTTAAACTTATTGGAATATTATATGCAATTATAGGTTCAATAGCGTTCCTTGTAAATTTCTAGTTGAAGTTATAGGCTCTTGTCTAATAGAAGAAGTGTTGAATTAAAATATTAATCGGTCAATGCATCTTCCAGCATCATTTTAGTTATTTCCATCCAAGTTTTTCGTATTTCTGATATGTCTATTCCCATTTGAATTGCAGTCATGAGCCCGTCTTGAAGAGATGTTATTCCCATTGACAAAGAAAATGTATCTATGTTTTTTTTAATAATTCCTTTCTTTTTATAGACTTCAAAGTAGTCGGCAATTAATCTAATTGAATCCCTGTAGTATTTTGTCATTTCTTCTTTCATAGTGGGATTACTTGTCATAAGTTCCGATATGGCAAGATTAAAATCAAGAGGGGGAAACAATCTGTCTAAAAGAGTTAGATTTTCGCCTGATTGAGATTGTCCCATGTTGAACATTATATCAAAAAACTCATCTGTTGCGATAGCCTGAGGCGAACTTAAATTTAGGAAGAATATTAGCTCTTTTTGAGTGCAATCGACATAATATCGGATTACCTCTAAAAACAGTTCTTCCTTACTAGTAAAATACTGGTAGATGGCACCTTTACTGACACCAAGACTTTCAGCAATTTCTGCCATCTTAGTTTTATGATACCCTTTTTCGGAAAAAAATTTTACAGATTCTTTTATTATTCTATTTTTTGCCTCTTCCCTGTAATCTGGAAAAACTTTAGGCATTAATATCAATGGGATTATCTACCTCGCATTTAAAAATATTTCGACTTAGAGGAAAAAATAATGACCTATAAGTAAGTTTTTTATATCTCATTTAAGGTAACATGTAAATACTTTTATACTTATATAAATTGGTATTTTTAAGGTGCTAAGATGGAAATGCTGTTTTGGGTATTACCTATCCTAATCTTTCTGGCAAGGGTGGTAGATGTTAGCCTTGGGACAATGAGGATTATATTTGTTTCAAAGAATCTTAAGAAACTTGCACCTATTGTTGGATTTTTTGAAGTATTTATCTGGATTAATGTTATTGGTCAAGTCATGCAGAATGTTAATAGCCTAATACACTATGTGGCATATGCTGGGGGATTTGCAGCCGGGAATTATATTGGGATTGTGATAGAAGAGAGGCTTGCAGTGGGGCATGTAATTGCTAGAATAATTACAAAAGAGGATACTGGTAATCTTATCAAATTCTTAAAGAAAGAAAAATGTGGCGTCACTGTAATCGACGCAAAAGGAAAAAAGGGAGATGTAAAGATACTATTTACTGTTATTAAAAGAAAGAAATTAGATGTCATATATGAAGCAATTGAAAAATATGCCCCGGATTCTTTTGTTTCGGTAGAAGACGTCAAATCTGTAAGTGATGAAGCCTTTGCAGATATTCCAATAAAGAAAAAGAGATCTCTTGGAACTTTTAGAGCGCTTAGGAAAAGCAAGTGAAGTTTACTATAAAAATATTGAATTTTATATAAAGTATATTGTGCTAATTTAAGATTTGTTTGTTCTTATTTTCTTTGAGACATAGAGGTTGAAATTTTCAGCTATAGAATAGGCGTCAAGTAGTATAAAGTTTGTTTGGCCCAATAGCTTTTTTACTTCTAATTCAC
Organism: uncultured Thermococci archaeon; assembly: GCA_964521515.1. GTDB lineage: Archaea > Methanobacteriota_B > Thermococci > Methanofastidiosales > Methanofastidiosaceae > Methanofastidiosum. Next base: position 29,444 of record CAZFRW010000008.1, on the reverse strand, counting down.
TAAGCCTGTCTTTTACCGGCGGCCCTTTTTCTGTTTGTTTCTTTTGCCATTCAATAATACAAAGTTTTCCTTCAGTTTTTAGAATCCTATTTGTTTCTTTTAAAAAGAATAATTTATCATCGACTTCATGGAGAACATTTGACATTAAAGCGAATGTGCCTATTTCTGAATCAATTATAAAGTCGTAATCTTTTGTGAGGATGGGCATTATATTTTCTATTTTTTTTTCAATTATCCTTTTTTTAAGTTCTTCTAACATTTCAATGGATTTATCAAGTGCATAGACCTTTCCTTTTGGCCCAACTATTTTTGAAGCTGGTATAGAAAAATATCCTATACCGCACCCAATATCTAAGAAAATATCGTTTTTTGTCAATCCAGAATTAGAAAGAGTTTCTTTAGGGGGTAAAATTTTTCTACGCTCAGGAGAATCTAATTTATGCATTTCTTTTACATTGATTTTGTGGACCATAATCAGTAATTTTATAATTACGTTAAAAATATTATTATGCAATAACTAGTAAATCATTTAATTTAACTTAATAAAATATGATTGGTTAATCGATAGAAGTATAATAAAGTTGTATGTACTCTAGTTCCTGCTGAAAGAAATTTATTTTCATCTATACCTTTCCAAATCTTTTTGTTTCGTGTGTTTTTTCATTGTCTTTACGATTGCAAAAACACCTTCACCGGCATCAGGTTTTATCTCCTGAATTTTATTATCTAGATTAAAAACTGTCTGCCTTCTATCAACTATTTCAAAATGAGCTATTCTAAGTAGTTCTTCCATCTCAGTTGCAGAATGAAATCTTGCATTTTTGTAAAAGACATTAGAAGCTTTTTTTTCTTCATATATTTGCCCAAGAGGAGTGTTCTTATCTATAAATGCAACTATTAAGAATCCTTCTTCAGTGAGTATTCTATATGCCTCTTTGAATGATTGAAGAATATCAGTGAAAAAACAGTCGACAGTTACCATCAAAACAAAATCGTACATATTATCGGGGATAGGTAGATTCTCTGCATATGCATTTATTGTGTTTATACCTCTTTCAATTGCCTTGTTTCTCATTTTTTCGGAAGGTTCAACACCTGTTTTAATGCCCAGTGCCGATGCAAAGATCCCCGTCCCAACACCGATTTCAATACCTTCACCGGATTTAGGCAATAATTGCTTTATCGCTTCAATTTCGGACCCAACTATATTATTGTTTTTTGAAAACCATTCTTCATACAATTCTATATTAAGCCCAAAAACATCGTCTAAATTCATTTGAATCGCTCTTTTCCCGATATTGAAACATGGTATAAATCAACGTGAAAAAAATCTTTGAATTAAAATCAAATAATATATTATTAAAAGCATACTACTTTGTCACTTTGTATTACAATGTCATAAACGTCCTTCATTGTAGATATCGGGCACATCTCTGAATCCTTTTGATTCCTTGACTTGATGCATGTTCCACATGCCAGTATTCTTCCTCCCTCAGAAAGAAAACTTTCCGCCTGTTCAACTGAGTTGAATTTTTCATTTGAAGTTTTTTCATATTCGACTCCTTTTCCCATGAGAAAAATCTTAGTTTCATCCTTCTGCCCAAGACAGAAATTTCCAAAGCGAAATGCATTCCAACATTTCTCCGCATCATTATCTGAAATTATTATTCCGATTTTCAATACATCACCTTATTAAGAAATTAAAGTCTTTTTTCATATATTTAAGAATATCTTATTGAAAATATAACTAGCCTTAAAATTAAGACAGACTGGGTAGGGAGAAGAATAAATTTATATTTTTTTATTACAATTCTTTTCTTAGATAAATTGGTTCGTTGATTTATTGGTTATATCATAAAACCCTATAACATTAGTAAAATTATTAAGTTGACTTTATTTCTCCCCTTTTTTAATCAAGATTTTTTGGTATATCTGATTTATTTCCTTTAACATATCTTCCATTTCTTTCTTCACTTGATCGGGTTTATTCACGTTAAAGTCAGGGTGATACATCATATTCAATACTTTCTTTCTCTTTTTAATATCCTCAATTGAAGCATTTGGGGCACATCCGAACTGTTTCAAAAGTACTTCAAGGGAATCACTTTCTTTTTTGATTGGATTATCACGTTTCTTTTCTTTTTTCTCATCATAATTCCATTTCTGGTAATTCCATTTTTTATCTTCTCTTTTATTTTTCTCTTTGATATCAAAATCTGATTTTATGCTTTCAAAAAACTTGTTTTTACCGTAGTCTTCATAGCTCAAAAGAATCTCTATACTACCTTTGCCACTATTCTTTGGAGTAAATCTTAATATGCATCTTTTTTCCTTTTCAGTTTCTATTTTCCCTATGTCTGCAGATTCAATTGTCTTAATATTTGGAGAAGATCTTATCTCAACCTTGACATTCAGGGCATCGTCGTTCCCAAGATTTTTTACTTTGATAGGGATAGAGGCTATCTCGCCTTCTTTGATATCTTCGAGGAACTCCTCTCTTAAGAATAGTTTTGGTCTTGAGTTTCTTTCTTTCAAAGTATAAAGTGGCTTTGAAGTTATTCCTTCTTCGAGGCATCTCTTACATACAAGCCTTGAATAATTCCAACATGATGAGCATACTTTTTGTCCACAAACAGGGCATCTTCTCTTATTCTTAGATGATTTTATTATCTTCTCACAAATTGAACATTTCTCAATAAGATTAGGCATTATATTTGGAGAATCTTTCTTTGCAGGTAACTTTATTTTTATTTTACAGTTAGAGCAAAGTAGGTATTTTTCATCTCCTTTAAAGAGTATAGAGGCCCTGCAGTTCGGGCAAAGTATCTTCATAATCCTATTTTGATAGGTAATCTTAAATATTTTTAGTAAATAATAGTAATAAGAAGTTGATATGTGAGAAATATGGCAAAAAATAATGATTCTAACTCCAATAAAGAAGCTCAGAATCCTAGGAAAAAATCAGGTGGTTGGAAAGGGCCCATAATAATAGTTTTAATAATAGCCCTTTTATTTACAGGAGTTTTTTATGATGTTTATAGATTAGGGAATGATAATATTCTTTTTCTCTTTGTAGATGAAGAGAAAGGAATCCCTGGAACTGTTGAAGTAGCCTCTGTGATTGTATTCTCAAATTTAAGGCCAAATGGGGGTAGTCTGGACATAGATCCTTTGTCAACTAATCCTGCCCTCGATTATTTAGGGATAAACATAAACAATTCTTTGATAAAAACATCCGACTTGTCGCAAGGAGTCGAAAATGCAAAACAGATTTCTAAAGATGAATCAAAAATCGATATCTCAAGGGTAGTTATCATCGATTCTGAAACATTAAAGGAATTAGTTGACGTAGTTGGATATGTACCCGTTGATTTTAAACAACAGATAAATATACTTGATCAAGACAGAGATATCATAGTAAAGGGTAATATTACAGGAACAATGGCCAAACAGATTGTCCAAGGAAAGACCTTTCCGGTAGTTGATTCGACTGTAATCAAAGATGTACCAGAAACGAGCCTTTGGAGGATAAAAAGCAAGACAATCGGTGAAGTATCTTTAAGCATGCTGGATTTGGCAAAATACGATAAAAAAACAAAAAGAGATATATCTTATAAGATACTAAGATTATACCGAGAAGATAAAATAAAGGTATATAACAAGAATATGACGCTTATCTTGATTGATTTACTACCAGAAGGCTTTGGTAGGATAATTATGGATTTTGCCGTCGATTTAATAAGTTAGGAGGATTTTATGCAGAAAGAAGTATTTGTAGTAGCAACATTTATTTTGGCAATAGGGCTTGTAGTCGCCGTATATAACATTAATTTGCTAAACAATCAAAATGCAGTGCTTAGTGAAAGAGTAAATACCTTAAATCAAGAGATAACAAAACTTCAAGGACAACAGAAAATAATTGAAAACAAACTTCTTGTTCTTGAAACAGAAAAATCCCAGTATGATTCAGTCATTAGGGGGTATACATCTCAAATTCAAGATCTATTAAAGAAAAATGAAGTCCTACAGCTTCAACTTCAATCTTGGGATATCCCCGTAGTGTGGGTGTCAACAGAAGTTCAATGGACATCTTCGACTTTACATCCAAGTGATAACGTAAGAATATCATTCCGTATAACAAATACGGCAAATGAGAATGCGCAGAATATTAGAATTTCTTTACCAGAATCATATATGAGGGGCTTCCAAGTAGTCAACGTATCAGATCCAAGGGCTAGACTTATCAATAACGAAATTACTATTGATTCACTTATCCCTCGAGAAACTTTAAGTTTTGATGTTGTTCTTAGAACTCAATCGGCCGGATTATATAGCGGACCTCTAAGAATTAGGTGGACAGGGATAGGAGATTTCTTTAATTTAACTGAGATAAGCACCCGTGTGACCTAGGGCAGATTCAATGGAAATAAAGAGATATCCCGAAGATTTTCAAGTAGAGGAAGTCGTAGATATAAAAGAGGGAAAATACCTTGTATTTAAGGTAAAAAAAATAAATAGGGACACTCTTGATGTCATTCACGAAATAGCACGTAAGACTGGGATACCTTTCGGAAAATTTGGGTATGCGGGACTTAAAGACAGGCATGCCATAACTATCCAGAGTTTCTCTGTAGATAGAATATATGAAGAAACTATAAAGAGTTTAGAATTAAAGGATGTAGAGCTATCAGATTTCTCAAAAGGCCAGAAGATTGATATAGGGGATCTCCTGGGAAATAAATTTAACATTCTCGTTAGGGATATCCCAGGCAATTCTGAGGAAATTATAAGATCTAACATTCGGCGCATAGAGGAAACTTCAGGATTTCCAAATCTTTTCGGTGAACAGAGATTTGGCGGCAACGAAGATGTAGGCAGATTTATTTTGAAAGGCCAGTTCAAAGAAGCAGTAGAAACTTTATTGCTAAAAGATAACTTTAGTCAAGATTTAACTGACTTGATTAAGGAAGGAAATTATCTAAAAGCACTTGAATTATATCCAAAGTTGAGGAATGAAAAACAGATTTTGGATTTTTTGTCAAAGTCACCAGATTATGCTAAATCATTTGTAGTTTTACCCCCTTCAGTTTCTTCTCTATTTGTTCATGCTTATCAAGCTAAAATATTCAATAAGGCAGTGCTTGAAAGGATAAAGGAAATTCCTTTAAACGAACCTGAATTAGGGGACCTCGTATCGATGGAAAAACAGGGTAACTACTACAGGACGCAGGTGACTAAATCTAATCTTAGCCGCGTAAAAGAAGGTATAAAAAAGGGAGAGATAAATGTCATAGCGCCTTTAATTGGTTACAGCTCTTTGATACCTAAGTCTCTTTTAGGAAAGTTGTCCTTAGAATTAATAGAACAGGATGAAATGACAAAGGAAAACTTCCGTGTCAAAGAAGCACCATTTTTAGCATCAAATGGGGCATATAGAAATATTTTGGGCGGTTACAAAGATCTTTCATATGGACATGAAGAAGACGGGGCTAGGTTTAAATTTTTTCTTTACAAAGGTGAGTATGCAACAGTTTTTTTGAACTACCTTACTTCTTCTTTATCTTGATTATATCCCCTATCGTTGTTTCCTTTAAGTTTTGTTTTGATTTAGATACATCAATGCCTTCGTCTGACTTTTCTTTGAGTGTTATGTTTAGAATTTTTTCAAGTTTTTGAATAAGTTCGTTAGATAGGGCAAAACCTTCTGTTTCAATATGGTGGATTATGGATTCTTTTTCATTCATTTTCCTGGCAAGATCCTTCTGTGACCAACCCTTTGCTTCTCGAGCATCTTTTATAACAAGGTGATATTCATCTACAAGGCTGTATTCATCTTTAGTTCTTGTAGGCCCGCCGCTTATTCTTGGCTTAGGGGATAATACTATACCCTCAGAACCCACATTGCCTTTTCCAAACTTTGACCAACTCTGGTGATCTGTTCCAAATCTAGAACATTTATCGCAAACCTTTACACTGGCACCTTCAACTCTTACGTTGAATACTTTTCCTTGTATGGTTTTGCCGCATATTTCACATATCATCTTATCAACATTTGTTAAAACTGAACGTTTATAAGGGTTTTGAGCTCTGTTTTATTCTTGTGAATGGTAATCACTATTGTAAGATTTTTTTCAAATGTTTTTCATATTAATGATACTCAATGTAGAAACATTTATAAAGATGTGAAATCTAATACATCTTGTTTGGGGTGCTAATGGTGGACAGTAGTATTAAGTATAGGACAAAAAGACTTGACGAAGAAGATGTTTATGAAAATGATGCTCAATATAATGATAAAGTATTAGAAAGATTAAAACTCCTTGAAATACAAAATAGAAGCTTCATAACAGAAAAAATTAGATTAGAAAAAGAAAATGAGAACCTCAAAAAAGAGTTGGACAGATTAAACTCGCCTCCATTAATAACAGGAGTTGTAGTTGAGGCTATAGATCCATCTAAAATTATTATTAAAAGTTCAAGCGGCCCAAAATTTGTTGTAGGTGCCTGTTCCAATATAGATATCAAAGACCTTATACCTGGGGCATTGGTCGCTTGTAATCAGAGAAATCTTTCAATAATGGAAGTACTACCTTCCACAAAAGATCCAGAAGTTTGTGGGATGGAAGTTTTGAACAGAACGGGTGTTACTTATTGTGAAATTGGAGGATTAAGGGATCAAATAAATAAAATAAAAGAAACAGTAGAACTACCTCTAAAAAAACCTGAACTCTTCGATAAAGTTGGTATAGAGCCGCCTCATGGGGTCTTGTTGCATGGGCCACCTGGAAACGGTAAAACCTTAATTGTCAAAGCAGTTGCAAATGAAACTGATTCCACATTTATAAGAGTCGTTGGCTCCGAGTTTGTTAGGAAGTATATAGGCGAAGGAGCTAGGATGGTAAGAGAAGTGTTTAATCTTGCCAGAGAAAAATCTCCGTCAATTCTATTTATTGATGAAATTGATGCTATAGGATCAAGACGTGTCGACACTGGTATAAGTGGAGATAGAGAAGTTGCTAGAACTATGATGCAGCTTCTAGCTGAACTTGATGGTTTCGATCCTAGGGGGCAAGTTAAGATAATAGGGGCTACAAACAGGGTAGACATGCTGGACCCAGCACTTTTAAGGCCGGGAAGATTTGATAGATTGATCGAAATACCGCCACCAACAAAAGAAGAATGTCTCGATATCTTTAAGATCCACTCTAGAAATATGAATATCAAGAATCTTGATTATTCTGAGATAATTAATTTAATAGAGGGCTTATCTGGAGCAGAGATTAGATCGCTTTGTACTGAAGCAGGAATGGCCGCAATAAGAGAAGACAGAGATTATGTCACTTCCGAAGACTTTAAATGCTCAGTATCACGAATTACATCATCGGAGTATCAAAATAATTCGCTAATTGGAATGTATGGATGAGGAAACCGACAGCGTCTGACTGATGATGAGAGATGGGCGGTCTGACATATTTTTTATTTTTTATTCGTTTCTATAGTAAACTTTATTTACTTTAAATTCTATTATTGTAAGGGGATTATTTGAAAGTAGAGGAAACCGCAGATTTAGTATTTGGTTATACTATCTTTATTCTCAGTTTAGCGGCAGTATTTTTCTGCTATTATGTTGAGAACTTCATGTAAATTACATTTAAAATAATATTTTATTTATTATATTGAAAAATACTAGTTAAAAAAGAAAAATATCTGGAGAGAGGACAATAAAAGCATTCCACATACGATAATAGTCATAGCTACCATGATAAGTTTCTTTCTTTCCTCAGGCCCCATAGAATTTATTATTTTATTTAAGATTAAATATCTTTCTATAAGTTATTCTAAAATAAATTATTTCTTAGAATTTGATAATAAGCTCTCTTAAGCCTTTTTATCTATTTTTAAGCCATAATGAATTCATAAATTAATAAAAAATAAAATATTCCACTAAGGCTTACTTTATATTGTGTCCGTTGGTATATTAATTGGTGATTATATGCAGGAATACAAAAACTCAAAAAAAGTTCCTTTTCCCTTATTGATCGAAAAGGCAATAGAACATGCAAATGCTGAAAGAAATGATAAGAATCTTGTCTTATCAAATATATTCATGGAAGTAGCTAAAGTATAAAAACCTAAACTAATTTTTTTATTTAATTATGTCAAGCAAAATAAAGGATATCCTAATGTGGGATGAATCACTATTTAGAAATCCCGAAGTCTTTGATCTTAGTTACATACCGGAGGTTTTTAAATACAGGGACAACGAGCTTGAAGCAATATCTCATAATGTAAAACCTTTGATTAAAGGAGATTTTCCAACAAATACAATTGTTTTAGGGCCAACAGGTACGGGGAAGACTACTTCAGTTAAATTGCTTTTTAAAGACATTACCGAAGTTTCAAATAGTGTTGTACCAGTATATATAAACTGTCAGTTTCACTATAGGGAATTTTCAATAATGTCCCAGATTTTTAAAGGCATATTTGGATATCCTCCAGCGGAAACTGGGAAGCCTCTAACTACCCTCTATGATTATACGATGGGGGAGTTACAGAAAAAAAATAAAACATTACTTGTTGCATTAGACGATGTGGATTTTTTGTTCCACGTTAACGTTGCAGAAAGTATTTTATATAAAATTCTGAGGGCTCATGAGATTTTTCCAGGAGTTAAAACAGGAATTATTGGGATTGTCACAGATAATGCTTTTTCATTTAAAGTTTCAGAAAAAATTAGAACAGTATTCATGCCAAACGAAGTTCATTTTAAACCCTATTCTCAATCCACAATAAAGGATATTTTAAGATATCGTTCCGAGATCGGGTTATTTCCTAGTGTGATGGATGAAGAAGTCTTAGATAAAATTTCAGAAATAACTTTTGAGAAAGGCGATCTAAGGCTTGGGATAAGGGGAATAAAAGAAGCTGCAATGTTAGCAGAACTAGATGGCAGGAGAAAAATAATTGTTGAGGACGTTGAAAAAGCAATTGAGCGTATAAGTTCTTCTCTGCATGTTAAGAATGTCTTTGACGGTTTATCGAAAACAGACAAAAAAGTCCTCAAAGTTATAGCAGAGAACTCAGGAAAATTCACAAAAGCTAGTGATTTTTTCAACATTTTAGAAAAGGATATGTCTTACGAACTCTTTAGAAAGGCAATAACAAAACTTGAAAATCTCAAAATAGTTGATATCCAAAGGGCGCAATCAAGAGGTCGCGGAAAGCAAAATCTTATTCATCTAAGAGTTCCAAAAGAGGCCATACTGGAAATTATTAAGGAATAACCTTTAAAAGTAACTTGTAACCTCTTTAGTTCAAATGAGAATACTAGTAACTAATGACGATGGCTACGGAAGAGAAGGAATCAAGAAGCTTACAGAAGTCGCAGAATCTTTGGGCGAAGTAGTTGTCATAGCGCCAAAGGAAAATTGTAGTGGAATTGGTCACAGCTATTCTATATTCAAAAAAATTGAAGTCGAAGGGCTTTATCTAGAGGATAAAAAAAGAACTGATTATATAGTTTCTGGAACTCCCGTGGACTGTGTAGCTCTCGCCATAAGACATTTCATGAGGGAAAAAATAGATCTGATCCTTTCAGGGATAAATCATGGAGAAAACATATCTTATGATATATACTATTCAGGAACTGTTTCCGCTGCAAGAGAAGGTATAATAAATGGTATACCTTCTATATCCGTTTCTTCAACGGATTATTTTAATCCAATGTTCGATACAGCAACAAAATTCTTGGAAATACTTTTTGACTCTTGGAATTTTAAAAAGTTACCGACAGATACTCTTCTAAACATAAATGTACCATCCGTTCCTTTTGACGAACTAAAAGGTGTCGAAGTAACAAGACTTGGGAGAAGGGTCTACTATGACGAGCCATTTGAAACAAATAACAAGGAAGGCAAGATGTATTTCAAAGTTTTTGGTAAACCTCCCGGGGGTTTTGTTGAGGAAGGTACAGACTATACCGCAATAAAGCAAAACAAGGTATCCTTGACTCCAATACATCTCGACGCAACTAATCACAAAGAAATTAGATCTTGGGATGATGTAGTTAATTTAGATAAAATAATTGATTTTTTTAATTAGTAATTATTAATTGCATTAGCAAGTGCGATTGAGGAAATATACTCCTCTTTTGGAGCGGCTCTGGATGTATCTACAATGATTGTGTTGTCAATAGCTAGAGGGTAGTACAACGCCCCGTGGGAGCTCCCACAACCAAGATGAATCAAAGTCCTATAAATTAGATTCCCTGAAATTCCATCTGGAGCTAGTATAAAATTGGAATTACTTATCGCATTTTCAATTAAGATCTCAGCATGATTAATTCCATATTTTTCGGCCAAAGCTTCTGCTTCAACTATACTTTTATCAACTCTTTCCGACCTCCCTAGATCTTTTGCCCTACCTCCAGATAAAACAGATATCTTTGGTTCCACGTTGAATCTTTTTAATAAATCTTTTGCGTATTCAATGAACATTTCTTTTTCTTTTAGATCTTCTCCCTCATCAATACCTAAAGGAGCAAAAAAGAAATATTTTTTATCATATGTTCCTAAAAGACCAATTCTATAAATCTTATCAACTTTAAAATTATTTTTTACTTCTTTTAAGAAATCAGAGCTTTGAAGAGTCCCTCTAACTATGGCGTCAATTTCACCTTTTTTTAACGATGAAATAATATTGGCAGAGCTATTGAAAACTTCAACATTACAAAAATCGACACTGTTTGCAACATCTTCTATTTTTTCAGAGTTCTCATAGGCACCTATGCCGATTGTGAGGTCTGGATTAATCCGACTCTTTATAATATTGAGCATGAAGATATAATATAGACAATCCTTAAATAATTTCTGTAATAAATTAAGAGAATACTACCTATTCATTCAAAAAAAACTGATAATCTGACGATAATCTTAAAAAGCATACTATGCCATTTCATCTAAATGGAGGTGTAATGTTGGGAAGAATCAGACCATCATTTATAAAAAGAATATCAAGGCAGTTAGTTGAAAAGCACAGAGGAGAACTTACAAAAGATTTCCAAGAGAATAAATTGATAATAAAAGATTTAATCGACGTACCTACACATAAACTTTTGAATAGGATAGCAGGTTACACAACAAGGCTAATGACTCATAAAGAAATAATGTAATTTTGTTTTAATCTTCTCGAGATTTATTCTATTCTAACACTTTTTAATCTATGGTTAGATAAGATAATCTTATATATGTTTATTTTCGTTAAAAGAGTGTCGTGGTTATATGAATGAAGATTTTTTGCTTATGATACCTGGTCCAATACCAGTTCATCCTAGGGTATTTAGGGCCATGTCAATGAAAATTATGCCTCACAGAGGCGAAGAATTCAACAAGCTCTTTATGGAGCAATCCGAAAGGATGAAAAAAATCTTTAAAACTAAAAATGATGTTTTTATACTCGCCGGTTCTGGGACAGCTGCAATGGACGCAGCAATAGCTAATATTGTTCAGCCCGGGGACAAGGTCTTATGTATTACATCTGGTAAGTTTGGAGAAAGATTTAGAGATATTGTCAAGGCTTACAAAGGAGCTATAATCGAATTAAAGTATGAATGGGGCATGCCCATAAAGACAGAAGATGTTAAAAAAGCTTTAGAAAAAGATCCGGCCATTAAGGCAGTAACAATGGTGCACAATGAAACTTCCACAGGAGTTAGAAATCCTGTAGCAGATATAGGAAAAATTGTAAAAAATACTAAAGCTCTTTTAGTCGTAGATACTATTTCATCTCTTGGTGGAGACAATATTGAAGTTGACAATTGGGGAGTTGACCTATGCGCATCGGGCAGTCAGAAGTGCATCGGGCTCCCGCCAGGAATGTCATTTATCTCTGTCAGTCAGAAGGCTTGGGACGTAATTGAGAAAACAGATGGAACATGCTACTATCTTAATTTAAAGAAATATAAAAATAACAAATACAAGGCACCATACACTCAACCTGTATCAATGGCTTATGGATTAAAGGAAGCGTTAGATATAATTGATGAGTACGGATTTGATAACTGGATTAAAAAACACGAAAAGATGGCAAAGGCAACAAGAGAAGCTTCAAAATCGATAGGTCTTTCGCTTTTTCCCCAAGACGAAAAAACATGTTCAAATACAGTCACATCCATTAAGGTTCCAGAGGGGATTGATGGTCAAGAGCTAGTAAAAGTCATGAGAGAAAAACACAGGATAATTATAGCCGGTGGGCAGGACCATCTTAAAGGGAAGATAATTAGAATTGGGCATATGGGAAGCATTACAGAAAAGGAAATAATTGTCACTATGGCATGTTTGCAGATGTCCCTAAAAGATCTTGGATATAATACTGAGCTACCCCAAATTCTAACTCCAATCTGGAACTCTCTAAGGTAATCTTAATAAAAAATTAATCAATTTTTACTTCTTTTTTTAATATAATACCCTTTAAACTATAATTTAACGAAACGTTTAAATAGGGTATTAAAATATCAATGTTAATCTCAGGCGAGCGTAAGCGTAAGAGTTTGAGTGGTGAAACTAATGCGAAAGTTAAATAAAACAAATCCAAGTATATTGAGTCTTATAGATTTTTTTATAGACAAAGGATATTCAGAAAAAACTCCCTTGTGGATTGACCTTTCAAAGAGATTTAAAAGGCCTACAAGGCATTTACCCCAAGTGAATCTATCAAAAATCAATAGATATTCACAAGATGGAGATACAGTAGTTGTTCCCGGAAAAGTATTGGGCAGCGGAGAGCTAGATCACAAAGTTACCGTTTCTGCATTTAAGTTTTCTAAATCCGCTATGGAAAAGATAAACAAAAACGGAAGGGCAATAACTTTTTATGAACTTTACAAAGAAAATCCAAGAGGTAGCGGTGTAAGAATAATGGAGTGATCTCATGATAATCGATGGAAAAGATCAGATTCTGGGTAGAATGGCATCAGTTGCAGCTAAAAAACTTTTAGAAGGGGAAGAAGTTTTTATAGTAAATGCTGAAGAAGTTATAATTACAGGAAATAGAGATTATTTCTTTGATCTTTATAAGAAAAGGTCTCAATTCAAAGATATAGCAAATCCTTTAAGAGGTTCATTTTTCCCAAAAAGGTCTGACAGAATAGTCAGAAGAGCTGTAAGGGGAATGTTACCGTGGAAAAAAGACAAAGGGAGAAATGCATATAAGAAATTAAAAGTATATGTTGGTATACCTGAAGATTTAACAGGAAAGGAATTTGTTAGATTCAATGAAGCAGACGTTTCTAAACTCAGAACTAAGAAATATTTTAAGGTAAAAGAGATATCAAGCTTCCTTGGGGGCCGTATATGAAAATTATTCAATCAGTTGGTAAAAGGAAAAAAGCAGTTGCAAGAGCAACTGTGAAAGAAGGGAAGGGACGAGTAAGAATTAACAGCAAACCACTTCCAATAGTTGAACCTGAATTAGTAAGAATTAAAATGTTTGAACCAATTCTTCTTGCAGGGGAGACAGCCAATACAGTTGATATTGATATTGATGTCCGAGGCGGAGGAATTATGGGACAAGCCGATGCATGCAGAATAGCAATCGCAAGAGGTCTTGTTGAATTCACTCAGGATAACTCTTTGAAAGAAGCCTATTTAGGATATGACAGAATCCTATTAAGGGGAGATTCAAGGAGAACTGAAGAGCACAAGCCAAGTAAGTCTTCTAAAGGACCAAGAGCAAGAAGACAGAAATCCTACAGGTGATCTTTTGATAATCCCTGTAAGATGCTTTACGTGTGGAAAAGTGATTGGACATCTTTATGAGCCTTATTTAGCTAGATTAAGCAAAGGGGAAAAAACAGAAAAGATATTAGATGACATGGGATTAACTAGATACTGCTGTAGAAGAATGCTTCTTACCCATGTCGATCTTATAGACGAACTGCTCGACTATAAAATATAATTTTATATTTTAATAGTTTATAGTCGATTTCACATGGGACCGTGGGGTAGCTTGGACTAGCCTCTCACCTTGGGGTGGTGGAAACTCGGGTTCAAATCCCGACGGTCCCACCATTGGAAATGGAAAAGGAGAGGAAAGATTGACCGTAATAGAGGATATAAGAGCAAGGAAGGTTTACAACGGTAATAAAGAGAAGAACATTGTAGAAATAGATATCTATACTTCTTCAAGTTTTGGAAGGGCCTCTGTACCTTTTGAAGAAGATATCTCTGAGATTGAAGAAGTTGTGTTACCTGAGCTTGCAGGTTTAGATGCAATTGAGCAAAAATCTTTAGATGAATTGCTTTGCGAAATAACACCCGATAATAAAATAAGATTTGCTTTGTCTTTGGCATCTGCTAAAGCAGCATCTTCTTTTTATTCCTTGCCTCTTTTTAGATACCTTGGAGGGATATATGAAGAACAAATTCCTCTGTTGAATATAAATGGGAAAATATTTGATATGGATCTAAAAGAGCAGAAGCCCATTCAAAAACCAAAAAAAATTGAGTTAGATACGATATCTCAAATATATGCCACATCAAAAGATGATAAGAATTGTATAATCCCTGCAGTTGATGAAGGGGTATGCCATATATCTTTGGCATTTAGCCTTAGATACTTAGAAGTAATTGAAGAAAATATCCAGATAATAAATGAACTAATAAGAATTAAAGAATATTTAGGGGAGGAGATTTAATGAGTGATGATATGCTTGTACCTCTTGATTTGTACCTTGCATCAGGAATACATATTGGGACAACCCAAAAAACAAGGGACATGGAAAGGTACATATTTAGGATAAGACAAGATGGTCTTTATATCCTTGATATAAATGAAACAAATAAGAAGATAGAAAAAGTTGGGAAGTTTCTTGCCAAATTTGAACCAGAGAAAATTCTTGTAGTTTCTTCAAGAATATATGGATTCAAGCCAGTATTAGCGTTTGGTCAAAAAATAGGTGCAAAAACAATTACAAAGAGATTTATCCCGGGGTCTCTCACAAATCCAAACTGTGAGGACTTTATAGAACCAGAAGTAGTCATCTTGACAGATCCAAGAGCAGACTATCAGATATTGAGGGAAGCCGGACTTGCAAAAATACCTGTAGTTGCCCTATGCGATTCAGAGAATTATCTATCAAATGTTGATTTAGTTGTGCCAACAAATAACAAAGGAAAGAAAGCCCTAGCACTTGTTTATTACTTAATTGCTAGAGAAATGCTAAAAGCCAAAGGTCAGATAAAAGATGGTGAGGAGCCTCCATTCTCAATCGATGATTTCAAATCAAAGGATGAGGAGGATTAAATGGGAGAAAAAATAACTGTTTCTCTTATTAAAGCAGATGTTGGAGGATGGCCAGGTCATGCATTGGTCCATCCAGATTTAATTAAAACAGCAAAAAAAGAATTAGAAAAAGAAAAAGGTAAACTTCTAATAGATTTTCATGTAACTAATTGTGGAGACGATTTAGAGCTTTTAATGACTCACAGAAAAGGTGTAGATTGCCAAGAAGTTCATCATCTTGCTTGGAATACTTTTGAAAAGGCAACAGAAGTCGCTAAGGAATTGAAGCTTTATGGTGCAGGTCAAGATCTATTGGCTGAAGCATTTAGCGGAAATGTTAGAGGGATGGGCCCTGGAGTTGCAGAGCTTGAATTTGAAGAAAGAAAAGCTGAGCCTGTCGTTGCATTTATGATGGATAAGACTGACCCAGGGGCCTTTAATTTACCAATATATAAGATATTTGCAGATCCTTTTAACACAATAGGTTTGGTAATAGACCCAAATGCAGTAGCAGGATTTAGATTTGAGATATGGGATATCTTAGAAAGTAAGAGAGTATTCATGGATTGCCCAGAAGAACTATACAAAATGCTTGCTTTGATCGGAGCAAAATCGAGATATGTAATAAAAAGAGTATATCCAAAGAAGGGCGGAAAATTACCTGCAGACGAAGCAGTTGCAAACATCAGCACTGAAAAACTTTACAAGATAGCGGGAGAGTATGTAGGAAAAGATGATCCTGTGGCATTAGTAAGGGCACAATCAGGACTTCCTGCGCTTGGTGAAGTACTTGAACCTTTTGCATTTCCACACCTAGTAGCTGGATGGATGAGAGGCTCTCACAATGGGCCATTAATGCCAGTAAGCCAAAAGAACGCAGTATGTACTAGATTTGACGGACCACCAAGAGTTATAGCACTTGGATTCCAGATAGCGAACGGAAAACTAGTTGGGCCTGTTGATCTATTTGATGACCCAGCATACGATTTAGCCCGAACAAAAGCGCAAAGAGTTGCAGATTATATGAGGCGACATGGGCCATTTGAGCCACACAGATTACCTCCTGAGGATATGGAATACACAACTCTTCCAAAAGTACTAAGGGAACTTGAAAAGAGATTTGAAAAATTATAATAAATTTTTTAAATAATTTTTTTCTTAATTTTGAATTTGATTTGAAACATATTCGGATTTTCCGTTATCTAAGGCATCTAAAATTTTTTCTATTTGTTTTTGGACTTCATTTATAGATTGACAAGTATTTATGATGTTCCAATTATTTGCCAATTTTAATGCTTTTTCTCTTACCTTTAAGAGGTCCTCTAGATTCTCAAACATTTCTTTTTCATCTCTTTTAGATAATCTTTTTAGAGATTCTTCTGGCTCAACATCTAAAAAGAACATATATTCTGAAGTTGGAAGTACTGTACAAAAAAATTTGTAGAATAATTTTGCTAAAGGCAATGGTAAATAGGCTACACCCATTAGATAACGTACTACAATTAAAGTATCTCCTTTTCCATAATATTTCCTAACAGATCTTATAACATCTAAAGCATAGTACATTGAAGCTTTGATATAACTTAATTTTCCCTCGCCCAAAAGCGAGTTCTTTGCTTTTATTCCAAATGTATTATCATTTTCCGGATGTGAACGTAATACTACACTATCCCCCTTGTTTAAGTATCTATCACGAATTAACTTTGCATGGGTGTCTTTTCCTGCACCATCTAACCCATCAATTATAATAAATCTCATTACAACACCAGCGTCAATACGTAATAAAGAATTGCTGCAGAAAAACACGCAGTTAAATTATCAAGCCCCTTTGGTGTAACGGCTTCAAATAATGTTGCAATAAGTGGAACAAACAAGATTATTATGAAATTTATCGGCACTAAAATAGAATTTGAAAATATGTAATTATAGTATTTTAATGCAATCCACATAACGATAACTAGGGTGAAATACATTGCTAAAGATCCTTCAATACTTTTAGTCTCTCCAAAGAAATGATATTTTGTTTTTCCAAACCTAGTTCCAATTAAGGAAGCCATTCCGTCCCCATAGGACATTGCAGCTATGCCTACCGCTATAATCCAAGGTTTATCGAAAAATAAAAATGCAAGAACAGTCCAAGAAATAGCATAGTATACCAATCCAAGTCCATGGCCAGAAGATGATATCTTATCTTTGATTTTTAATGGTGAATGGGGGCTCATCAAGAATGTTAGGGGTATGAAAGGTGCAGCTGCTAAAAAAGTCATGGCAAATCTAGTTTCAAATATGGGCAATACAAAAAGTACGTTTCCAACCATTATATGAAGAAATTTTCGGCTAAATACTTTATATTTGCTTAATAGTTTTTCGGAGATAAGTAGTAAAACAGCCACATATCCATATACTATTATTAGGCCGAGTATATCACCAGATAACATTGTTTTAGATTTTCTATAGTTTATATATAAGCCTATTGCATAACTATATTACGTTGATTTTAGAATTTCGTTACATTTAAATTAGAATTAATCATCTAAGAAGATTGTCGCTAATGAAAAAATAAAATTTAGAGAAACTTGCTGCCTTCTTCAAGGAGTTTGTTTGCAACATCAATTTCGATAGACGCTAGAAAGAAATTTCTCTTTTTTATATTAACTTCTGCCCTATCTTTCATTCTTTTCGCCTGTTTAAAGAATTTTTGTGCTTCTGCATCGTTTTTTCCTCTCATCATTCATCACCTATCAATGCTCATATAAATTATCGCTATTTAATATTTAAATGTTTTGGTTAATTATTGATAAGCAATAAAGAAACTAGATTTCTTCGTACAGGGAATCTATTACTTCTCTTATCTTCTTAGCCTTTATTTCCCCTACACCTTCAACTTCCTTAAGTTCGATTTCATCAGCATTAAATACTCTAAAGACGCTGCCAAACTTTCTCAATAATCTTCTGGAAAGTACAGATGAAACCTCAGGGAGACCTTCAACAAGAAATAACTGCTTTTCCTTCAAATTCATTACTTTCTTTTCTCCTCTAATTGTAGGCATTCTATCTTTTTCTTTCTGTTCTCTTAGAGAGATATCTACAAGAAAATTGACAGTTTCTTCTGGATTTTTGGTAAAAATAACTCTAACTCTGAAATCCACCATAGCCGAAATAATGGCACCACGGATAGATCTCTTATCCATATTTCTTATGGGGTATAAATCTTCTCCTTCAACTATTAATATTGGGACTTCAAAAGTATTTGATAAGGATAAAATTTGAGGGAAAAGAGTTCCTTTAATAAGTGATTCAATAAAATCATTAGAAGATTTTCTTTCGATTCCAATCCTGTTTGAGAGGATGTAATCGCCTACTTCTAAACGATTTATCTTGACATTAGCATTTTCTGTTAAGATCTTCAATAACTTTTTGTCTTCTCTATCGTCTGCTATAATGTCTGGCATATTCACAAAATCTTTTAGTTTGCTTTGTCCTTTCTCTGCCACAATCATTTCATCACTTTTCCTAAAATCCCTTTTTAAGTTCATTACGGTAAGTTTCATTTGTCTTTCTTTTTTCTTGCTTGCCCAATAATAACCTTCATCTCTAGTCTTTTCTGCCATAAGGATTACAACTTCTCCACTTTTTCTCCTGGCAGTTCTACCCCTTCTTTGAATAGATCTTATTTCCGATGGCACAGGTTCAAACAATATTACCATATCTACTTCGGGTATGTCAAGACCCTCTTCTGCAACTGAGGTGGCAACAAGAACGTTAAACTCTCCTAGTCTGAATCTTTCTATTATTTCCTTTTGTTTTTTTTGAGAGAGACCTTCATCATCCTTTTTAGAGGCTTGGCCAACAAATCTTTCAACTTTTACCTCTTCAAATTTTTCTAACTCTTTTACAATTCTCATTGTGGTATCTCTGTAGTGAGAGAAAATAATTAGATTTTTTCCATTATTTACTTCTTTGATTACTAACTCATATAATTTAGAAAGTTTTGGATGCTCGATGCCTTGTTGCTTTAAGTTATCGGCCATTGTTATTACTCGAATTAAAGTTTTTTCAGAAAGTAACTCTAGTGAAGAACGGCTTTTACTATCTCGCATCCTTTTAAAATATGATATTAATGGGGATATACCTTGAGTTTCCAATAATTCCAATGCATGATGTATTTTTAGTGCCTTTGCTTGAGATTTGAGGGCACTATAATAAATTGATTTTTCATGCGTTGGAACTACCTTAATTTTATTATTAATTTTCAGGACAGTATCCAATATCTCTTTTTTTGTAACGTCTTGTGACGAAAGAAATCCTAGGTCTTTCAAATTTGTTATCTCTTTTTTTAATAACATCTCGAGTAACTTTTTAATTTCTAGAAATTCGTCTGGAAGTTTTACAGTAACCCAAGAAATATATACATTCTGGACATAAGGCTTTAAATCGGGTGAGTTCTCGTTTCTAATTTCTATATTTTCAATTCCAAGATTATGGATAATATCCTCCATCTTTTCTTTATCCGATGCAGGCGAAGCAGTTAATCCCAATATCCTTATGTTCTTTGAAATTGCTTTTTCTGCTATGTAGGTATAAGCATAATCTCCAATAGCACGATGGGCTTCGTCAAAAATAATAAGGCCAAAATCCTCCAAGTTTATCTTTATTCCTAAGATGTCATTCTCTATTACTTGTGGCGTTGCTATTACAACTAAAGATTTCTTGTAGAGTTCGTCTCTTTTAGACGGGGGCACTGTTCCAGTTAGAAGAGAAAAACTTTCTTTTTCTATATTTAAAATATCTGAAAATGATTTTAAATGTTGTTCGGCCAGTGGTTTAGTTGGAGCAAGAACTAAAACTTTCTTTTGCAACGAATGTAGGGTATAAGCAGCAAGTAAAATTCCTATATATGTTTTTCCAAGTCCAGTTGGTAAAATGACCAAGGTGTTCTTATCTTTACTTTTTACAAAAATAGCTTCTTGATAGGCTCTAGGTAAAATCTCCCCTTTAATAAAGGGGTGGGATAAAGGCATTATCTTCCCATCTTTTCAAATTTCTTTTCATTATTATCTTTTTTCTTCATTTGCCAAACTAAAATATCTTCCTTTTTTGTACTTTCAACTTTCCCTTCTTCCTGTAATCTCAATAAAATAGATTTTGTTTTCATTAGACTTTCTTTTGTTTTTTCACTGATTGTTTCTGCAGAAAGAGGAGATTCTTCATTCTCAAGCAGTCTTAAAATTCTTTGGTACATACGATGCCTCCTAAGCCCTTAACGAGGGAAGGGAAATTTAGCACTAGAGGTGAAAAAATATGAGAGGATTCTTAATTTTTCCTCCATTTCCCTTCCCAATGAGGATGATTACGTAAACATATAAATACTTTTCGATAATATTATTTTTGTGAGGTATTTACAGTATAGGGAAGATAATGGATATCTTTCAATGGCCCTAGACGAGGCTTTATTGTTATTAAGAGCCAAGGATGAAATACCAGATACATTTAGATTTTATTCATTTTCCCCTTCATGTGTTTCTGTTGGGTATTTTCAGAGTCTGGAATCCTCAGTTGATTTAGATTACTGTAATAGAAATAATATTGATTACGTTAGAAGAATAACGGGCGGGGGAAATGTTTTCCATGATTGTTTGGGCGAAATTACTTATTCAATAGTGATGTCTGAAAAAAATGTTCCCGAAAATATCCTAGAGTCATTTGAGTTCTTATATGGGGGAATTATTAAAGGACTAAAAAAGTTTAATATTAATGTCGAGTTTAAACCTCTTAACGATCTTCTATTTAATTCAAAAAAACTCTCAGGTTCTGCACAAACAAGAAAATTTGGAGTTGTTTTACAGCATGGAACTTTAATGTATAATACCAATTTAGAATCAATGGAGCAGGCTCTTAGGATATCCGATAAAAAAATAGAAATAAGAAAAAGAGTTACAACTCTGTCCAAAGTTGGTTATAACTTAGATAAACAAGAATTAATTATAAATCTAAAAGAAGGATTTGAAGATGTACATGGTGAATCTAAAGAAGAAAAAATATCTAAAAATGAATTAACCCTAGCGGAAAAATTGTCCAAAGAAAAGTATGAAACAAAAAAATGGAATTATAAAAGATAATTTAAGGATAACGGAAATCAAATTGTTTTAGGAACTATTTTGTCAATAAACTCGTAAGGTTCTTCTACATAGATCTTTACTTTTATTGGACCTAGGGGTGATGATCGGGATAGATTTACCATACATGCAAATGCGGCTTGCTTATTCATAGAAAAAGATATTTTTGCCCCTTGAGTTCCTTCTTTTAATACCATATTCACGCTATCCCTAATTGCTTCAGAATGTATCAATTCAATAAATCTTGAAAGAACATCGTCTTCTTCTGAGTATCCAATAATTTCCTTTTCTTTCTCTTCAACTATAATATCCGGGAAGATATTTAAGATGGATTTTTTTACTTTCTCAGGGTCTTCTGTTGATTTTACATCAGCAATAACTTTTACTTTAAAGTTCATATTTTTTAATCACCTTGTTGATATTGTCTCTAAAGTCGTCTAAGGTGCCATTATTATCTATTATCACATCCGATAAGGCAAAGGCTTCACCTAGCCCCCAAGAAAGTTCCCTTAAATCCCTTTTATAAAAATCTGCAATGTTTTTTGGATCATCTTCTCTTCCTCTATTTTTTAATCTTTCAAATCTAAGACGTGGTGAAGTATGTATACCAATCAAGAAAAAATCTATTTCTTTTCTAAAACGCTCAATTTCTTTTATGCCCCTTATACCCTCTATTAAAAATTTATCATTATCAGTTTCGCCGATTTTATCTAAAGTCAAAATGGCCATAGCATCAAGTCCATCTTTATCCCTAAGCATCTGTGCAACTTTTCCACTTTCTTCGAGAGGATAACCTCTTTTTACAGTTTCTTCCCTTACTATGTCCCCCATAGATATGAATCTGTACCCAAAGCTTAGAACTATATTTACAAATTCACTTTTTCCTGAACCTGGCATGCCAACAACCGCTATCATCCGACCACCTTAGCTTCTGATACAATTGAAGGAGTTATAATTCCACCGGTATCTTTAATCTGCCCATAAACTCCCTTTACTTTGCCCAAAAAATCAAATACGTTCCCAGCTATCATTCCATGCTTAATTGGATGGACTTTCTCTCCGTCTTTTATGTAGAAACCACTAGATATTTCAACAGAAAAATCTCCTGATATTGGATTTGCTGTATGTGCGCCCCTCAATTCATTAACAATAAATCCTTCTTGTATACACTCTATTTTATCGCCTTCAATAATGAAGTTAGTAGTACCGATAGATGGAAGAGATTTGTAATCTCTTTCAGAATTTCCTGTAGACTCAACTCCAAATTTTTTTCCATAAAAGTCATCATAAAGATATTTTTCTAGCACACCTTTTTTTAAGACAACATTTCTTTTTGTGGGATTGCCATCTCCATCAAAATTCGCTGAAGCTACGCCATAATCAATAGTGCCGTCATCTATCATTGTGAGATTTGTTATTTTCTCTCCAATCTTCCCTTTTAGAAAGCTTCTATTCTTATCAACACTTTCTGCAAAAAGATGGGCTATAAATGTATTAGAAATTAACGAGGAAAATGCTTCTGGTTCCAAAATAACATCACAATAAATTGATTTGATTTTTTTTGCATTGCTAGTTTCTTTAGCTTTAAATGCAGCTTTTTCTCCAATTGGAGCAAAATCAAATTTTTTTCGCATAACATTATAATCAAAGCCTGTTGAAACATCATCACCTTTGTAAATGGCAGAAAGGTATCCAAAAAGAGTTGCATATTTTTGACTCAAAGAGATGCCAGTTGATGTTGAAATGGCTTCTTCTTGGAATGTAAGATTTACGCTCCCAGAGGAGGGAGTTGCTTCTTTTTCTTGACAACTTTTAATCATTTCCATTGAGTATTTCATTAAATCGTCAGAGGTTAATAAATACAAGGATTTATCGACTAGCTCTTTCTTTCTAATATTTTTTGGAGTAGGTAGACTATTAAAATCTTCTCTTGCTCTTGATACTTTAAGAACTTTGTATGCCGTCTTAACGCATTCTTCCAAGCCGTTTATATTATTTGTAAAGGAGAATCCTTGTTTTTTTCCATTTACTACCCTTACACCTATACCAATTGTTTCTTTTTCTTCACCTATCTCTACATTATTTTTTTCAATATCATAGGAAATAACTTTAATCGTCTGGGCAAAAACTTCTCCCTCCGAATCAATAAACTTCATTGTTTTATTAGTAATGTCTTCTAAATCCATATGTGCACCTAATTACACAAAGTTTTAGGCATTAAAAAAGTTTCTTATAGAATTATCTCATCTTTATTCTAGTAAAAAAACTGCAAACCATTTAAATATAAGAATTAATATGGGGTATATGGACATATCAAAGGACAAGGCTTCTATTGAAGCAATTCTTTTTATTTCAGGAGAACCTGTTCCAATTTCCAAGTTACTAAAAAAACTTGGTATGAAAGATAGAGAATATGTAGAGGGTTTAATTGAAAGTCTTTCAAAAGACTACCGCGATAGATGCAGTTCCTTAGAAGTAGTTAGGGCCGTAGAGGATAGGTATGCTATGCAAGTAAAAAATGAATATTCTTTATTAACTGCTGATTTTGCTCCAAAATCTGAAATAAGGGGGGCAGTTCTCAAAACTTTAGCTATTATCGCATATAAACAACCTTTAAAAAAATCAGATTTAGTAAAATATAGAGGTAGCCAATGTTATGAGCATGTAAAAGTCTTAGTTGAAGCAGGTCTTTTAGATGCCGAACCTTGTGGTAAAACAAAGATTTTGAAGACAACATCTAAATTCTCTGAAATTTATGGTCTTGAATCTTCCACACCTACAGAGATTAGGAAATTCATGGAAAGCATCTTGAAA
Organism: uncultured Thermococci archaeon; assembly: GCA_964521515.1. Lineage (GTDB taxonomy): Archaea > Methanobacteriota_B > Thermococci > Methanofastidiosales > Methanofastidiosaceae > Methanofastidiosum. Next base: position 5,235 of record CAZFRW010000008.1, on the reverse strand, counting down.
TAAAAACTTTTATAAATAACCTATCCTTTAACCGCATGTTGAAAAGTATGACAGACCTAAACAGAATTGTTCAGGAAATTAGAAATTACGAGGGTGTTAAAAGAAAAAATCCAATTAAACACCTAATTAATCAATTCAAACCCTTTTCTAATTATGGAGACACAATTATCGATTTTGGAGATGATGCTGCTGTTTTAAAAGGTGAATGTAATTACCTTCTTCTTGCAGCAGATGGAATTTGGGCAAATCTCTTAACTGATCTTTTCTGGGCAGGGTACTGTGCGGTACTTGTTAATGTAAATGATATCTATGCAATGGGTGGCAAACCTATTGCCATGGTCAATATCATGTCTTTAAAAAAGACCGACAATTGTATGGATTTACTTGAAGGGATTAAGACCGGCTGCGATAAATTTAAAGTTCCAATGGTAGGTGGGCACCTTCATCCCGATACTGAAAACACAACAGTATCAATTTCAATAATGGGAAATGCTTCAAAAATACTTTCAAGTTTTTCTGCAAAAGAAGATGAAGATTTAATCTTAGCAATGGACATGGATGGTCGACGTTACAATAATTTTCTCAATTGGGATACCACACTTAATAAATCCTCTAAAGATTGTCTTCTAAAACTAGGGGTCATGAACGAAATAGCTGAAAAAGAGCTTTCGTTTGCAGCCAAAGATATTTCCAATCCTGGAATATTGGGAACAATTGGAATGCTACTTGAAACATCAAGAAAAGGCGCGTTAATTGATGTTGATGAGATACAAAGACCAGATAATATGGACTTTTTAGATTGGTTAAAGATTTATCCCGGATATGGATTCACTTTAACTTCTTCTCCCGATAATACTGACAAAATATTATCTCTTTTCAAAAAACAAAAAATTGAAGCTAGAGTTATTGGTAAAGTCACAAATGATAACCTGATGACTTTAAAAGATAGAAATAAAAAAATGACTCTGTTTGATTTTAAGACAGACATAATAACTGGAATAAAATAAGTACCTTTTTAAATTAGTAGTTTTTATTCCTTTTATGAGATGTAATGATTGTGAAGATTCTTTTTGTATGGAAGGAATAAACTGTTATGATAAAGAGATTAGAGATTACGCCGAAAAAGAAATTCGAAAAGAAGAAAATCTTAACTTTTATATTACTTCAACTGAGCTTGAAGTCGACGCATATATGAAACTTCCAAGAGTCCTTGAATTAATTGAATTTTCTAAAAGGATGAATTATAAAAAACTAGGCATAGCATCTTGTGTTGGATTGAAAAATGAATCTCAAGTTCTCACAGATTTACTTCAAGAAAAGGGATTTGAAGTATCTCTTGCTATATGTAAAACTTGTGGAATAGGAAAAGGAGATTTTGGAGTTACTAAGACTTTATCTGGAAAACTAAGTGAATCTTCGTGCAATCCCGTAGGGCAGGCTAAATTATTAGAGAAAGAGGGAACAGAGTTTAACATTGTTGTAGGACTATGTGTAGGTCACGACTCTTTGTTTATCAAATATTCAAAAGCACCAACTACAGTTCTTATTGTAAAAGATAGAGTACTAGCACATAATCCAATAGGGGCCATTTATTCAAACTACTGGATTAAAAAAATAAAGAATTACAAACTAGAATAATTATTTAGGTGGACTGCAAGATGTTTTTTCGCCAGAAAATCTTTCTAATTCCCCTTTAATAAATTTATTAACTACATCTTCAACTCTTTCTCTTTTGGTAAAGAAGAGATCAAAGCCTTGACATCTAAGAATTTCCATAGCATGAGGGCCAAGATTTGAACAAATTACAATACCAACATTCTTTTTTTGAAGCAAATCAACTGGGCTTTCAGAACCGCCAAAATGGTCGCTAGTATTATCTATTACCTCTACCTTTCCAATTTTGTTTTCACTTATTTCAACAACGGTATAAGTTGGGGCCATACCAAAATGATTAAAGACAATATCTGAAAGCCCCCCTATCGAATCTGTCGGTATAGCAACTTTCATATTCTTACCTTTTATAAATTCTAATTAAATATTATTTAATTCTAAGAGATTTTGATTAATCGTTTTGATTAACTTTATTTAAGTTTTTAATATTGGTCCCATTACATTTTGGGCATTTTATAATGCCTTCTTCTGAAGTATTTTTAACTTCCCAGAAATGATTGCAATTTAGGCATCTAAATTGATCATTACCTATTTCATAATCTCCTCCGAAAATCTCTATGGCTTTAGAGTTAACCAGAGCGTCAGAAACTTTACTTCTTGCTTCTTTTAGGATTCTATGGAATGTTGGTTGTGAAACCCCCATTTTTTCAGAAGCCTCTGTCTGCTCCAAACCAATTAAATCTTTAAGCCTAATAGCTTCAAGTTCTTCGAATGTTAGTCTTATTATATCAAGAGTTCCTAGAGGTATGCCTCTTGGTTTAAAATAACGGATATTTGTATCAACGTAAATGCATCTTCTTTTCCTAGCTCTTGGCATATTATATATATTTATTTTTCAATTAAAAAACTTATCCCTCTTAAAATAAATTTAAATATTAGAAGTTAGACTTAGTGTCATGAATAAAAAATTTATTTTTGTCATAATTGCTCCAATCATGTTGTTTTCTATAGCAACTATGGGTTTCCATTATATTGAACAATTATCGTTTGTGGATTCACTATATTTAACAAGCTCAACTATCACAACTGTAGGTTATGGTGATATCCACCCTCAATCTAACGGAGGCAAAATATTTAGCATCTTTATAATGTTTGGTGGAATAGGGATTGTTTTATACACATTAACATTTGTGGTTAATTTTATAGTTGAAGGTGAATTAAAGAAGATTTATGGGGGCAGAAAAATGGAGGCATCATTAAAAAAATTGAAAAATCATTATATTATTTGTGGTTATGGAAATGTAGGAGAAAGAATAGCAAAAAGATTAAGAGATACTAAAAAATTTGATATAATTGTAATTGAAAAAAATAAGAAAACATGCGAGAATATTCAGCTAGCCAAAATACCTTATATAGAAGGAGACGCAACAGATGAAAAGATTTTAATGGAAGCTGGAATAGCGAGAGCAAGGGGGCTTGTAACTACTATTCTAGATGATGCTGAAAATGTTTACATTGTGATTACTGCTAGATCTATTAATTCAGACCTTCATATCGTTGCTAGGGGAACTTCTGAAAAAGTAAAAGAAAAGCTCTATAAAATAGGTGCTAATAGAGTTATACTACCAGACGATATAGGCGCCAGAATAATGGCAGAATCTCTCACACGACCTTATATTATGGATTTTATGGACTCAATGACTGAAGAAGGAGACGTAAATAGCGAATTTATTAGCTTTAAAATTGACAAAGATTCAAAGGTAAAAGATCTTACTATTAAAGAAACTAAACTTGGTGAAAACTATGGAGCATTTATAATATATATAAAGAGGGGCAATAGTTACTTAAATTCTCCAAGAGCAGATACTAAAATCGAAGAAGGAGATATTATTACCCTTAGAGTTTCTAAGGATTATGAGAAGGAAGTATGCGAATACTTAGGGGGTTGTAATAAATAGTATTTTTATTCTAATCCAAAATTAGAAATTTTAATACTATATATATTTTGGGTAGTTAACTCTCTAATTTTTAATTCAAGACTATTAAAAAATCTTTTCTTTAGTATTTCTAAAATATTACAGTTAACAAAACTCGTCTAATAATATTTCTTCTTCAATAAGAAAAGCTTTAATCAAATCAAATATCCCAATATATTAGCGAATCTATAGACAATTTTTTTGAATTCTATCGTTTGAAGATATTTCACGCTATTCTCTAATTAAAATATTTCTGACTATCTAATTTTAGATTTATGGGCAGATATATTTAGAAATGTTATAAAAGAAAAATTAAATAATTTTCTTTAAATATTCTTCTTTCGCGCAACCAAACTGATTTGGCCAAAATACTCCTTCGGTCTTATTGATTTCAAATATGTCGTATGAAACATCGCATCCTGGAAAATGCATTCTACCCCTATATTCAACAATATCCTCGGTATGTAATTCTTTTGTGATAGTCTTAAATCCAGATCCGTAATCAGTTTCTGTCCAGGATATAGAACTTCCTTCTTTGATTATCTGATATTTTTTTCCAACTTCAAATTCCATTCAAATCGACATTATTTCTCATCTTTTTTCTTTTTTATAAATTCCATCATTTCTTCTGGAAATGGGAAAACTATCGTGGAATTTTTCTCAGATGCTATTTCTGCCAATGTTTGGTATAATCTCAACTTTAGTGCAGCAGGTGATTTGTCTATTATGTCTCCTGCATTAGCCAATCTTTGGGCAGCTTGTTCTTCTGCTTCAGCAAGAATAATTCTTGCCCTTCTGTCTCTTTCAGCTTCAGCTTGATGCGCCATAGCTCTTTTCATGTTGTCTGGAAGTTCTATGTCTTTTATTTTTACATCAGTTACTTTTATCCCCCAAGGATCCGTTTCAATATCTACGATAGTCCTTATTTTTTCACCTATTTCTTCTCTCTTAGCTAAAATTGTATCAAGGTCTGATTTTCCAGCCATATCTCTAAGTGCAGATTGTGAAAGCTGAGATATGGCAAATTTATACTGTTCAACTTCGAGTATAGCTTTGTCCGCATTTGTAACCTTGAAGAACACTACTCCATTTACCTTCATTGGAACATTATCTTTAGATATTACTTCTTGAGCGGGTATATCCACGGTGACTACTCTTAAATCTACTTTTTCTATCCTGTCCACTATTGGGATTATCCATTTTAATCCGGGTTGTAGGATACCTACAAATACACCTAATCTAAATTTTACGGCCCTTTCGTATTGTTTTATCACTCGAATACCTGCTATAATGAATATCAGTATAGCAGCCACAGGTGCTAATAATATTGGATTTATCATCATTAACTATTAAGTTTTAGAATATATAATATTACCTCAAATAAATTATACAATTTTTATAGAATAGAATATTAATAAAAAAATAAAAAATATTTTAATTTAAGGAACAACTGTAACTCTGCATGAGGCATATTTAGCTACATCTTCTGCCACGTGCCCCATGGCTAGTCTCTTGAGACCAGTAAGACCTGTTTTACCAACTATTATGTGGTCGCATCCTTGTTCCTCTGCTGTTTGCACTATTGTATCTACTGTTCTCCCAAGCTTCATCATAGTCTTAGCCTTAACTCCATGTTTTTCTGCAAACT
>CAZFRW010000007.1:37133-45080 GCA_964521515.1 uncultured Thermococci archaeon | reverse complement strand
AATTATAACGTCTCCTTTAATCAAATCAAATAAAAGCTCTTGAATATCCTGCAAATTGCCAAAGTAATCCAAGAATCATTGTCATCGTCTTTTGGCAGTCCGTAGTAAACTTTCCAAGTTCCGTCAGATCTTTGACTTTCAATAAGATAGTTTAATCCTTTTTTGATGTCATTATCGTCTTGGCTAAATTTAAGTTTTGAAAGAGAATCAAGAGAGGAAACTATATCGGTCCACCAAAAAGGGTAAGCTAACTTTTTCCAGTAATCAGGCGATTCATGGTCTGGATAAGTATCTTTCTTGAAAAATTGAGATTTAAGGAAAGTTCCACCTTTTTTTGCTTCATTTAATTTTTTATAATGGCTGTGTGCTGCAAAGGCTCTTAGAACTATTCCAGTTATTAAATGTGAAGATGGTTTTGTGGGATCATTTTGCATTGGCATGTTTTTCTCTTTTTCATACATGACGTCAACAATCTTGTGTTTAGTTGTTCTAAAAGGTATTGCCCATCCCCCGTCATGCTGCCTCATAGATAAAAGCCACTTGATTCCAGAATCTATCCTATCATCCTTTTCATAACCTGCTTTTATCAATATCTCCATTATTGCAGCGGAAAAGTTTGGGGTATATTCATTCCCATATATGCCTCTAAAATCCCCTTCTTCAGTTTGAAAAGAAAAGAGGAATTCAGCAGCCTTTGAAATTTCATTATTTGTATTGTTTAGGCCGTACTTTTCAACTAAAATTCGGATAATTCTATATGTTTCAAGTTGATCATAATTCATCTGTGAACGAATTTCTTCTTTAGCGCCAGGATATTTCCAAGAACCATCTTTTTGCTGTTTATTCAAAAGAGATATAGGGTGAGGCAACTCCCATAGAGATTCTATATTACAAAGTTCTTCGTCTAATAAATCAAGCCTAGTGAAATAATTTATGGCTTTATTTTTTGAAAGAATAAGATTATTAATTGGATTAACTTTTAGGTACATTTTCCAGTTATTAGAAGCACTTAACATAAAATCAATTAGAGTATTGTCTATGGTATACTGAGAACTATTAGAAGTGTATACTATTTAAATTAATCTATTTAATTTCAGAATTCTATAAAAAATTAGTATGGTAAAGACTTTTATAATATAGAATATTTCCTAAATTGGTGTTTTATTGGGTATAGTCCTTGAAGCCAAAAATCTCGAAAAAAAATTCGGCGACCTTACAGCTGTCAATAAAATTGATTTCAAGGTGAAAGAAGGAGAAGTTTTTGGGTTTTTAGGGCCAAATGGCGCAGGTAAAACTACAACAATGAAGATGATACAATGCGTTTCACCAAAAACTTCAGGAGAGCTCAAGGTATTCAGCCTTGATGTGGGGCAATATCCCAAGGAAATAAAGAAATTAATGGGCGTCGTACCGCAGATGGATAATCTCGATCCTGATTTCTCTGTTATTGGAAACCTTGTCCAGTATTCAAGATACTTTGACATACCAATAGAAGAAGCAAAAAAGAGGGCTAATGAATTGATTAATTATGTTCAACTAACAGAGAAAAAAGACAGTTCTATTGATAAGCTATCTGGGGGGATGAAAAGAAGATTAGTTTTGGCAAGAGCCATGATCAATAATCCTAAACTTTTGATATTAGACGAACCCACTACAGGCCTTGACCCTCAAGCCAGACATTTAATTTGGGAAAAACTCAAAGATCTCTCTTCAAAAGGAATTACTGTTATTATTACAACACACTATATGGAAGAAGCGGCTAGGCTTTGCGATAGATTAGTGATTATGGACAATGGCGAGATTCTTGTTGAAGGTGCACCACAAGAACTTGTAAAGAAATATGTTGGGGAGCACATTGTAGAAGCTGAAAATACTTCAGAAATAAAAGTATGTCTAGAAAAAAATAATATTGTATATGAAGTTGCAAATGAAAATGTAGAAATATATAATGAAAATGTATCGGATATAACTAATCTTATACTCAAAGAATGTGTCGACAGTGGCGTTACTGCAAGGCCTGCAACACTAGAGGATGTATTTTTAAAATTAACAGGAAGAAAATTAAGGGAATAGATATGTTCGGGCTCAGTTATAGATTTTTGAAACCTTGGCGAAGAAACATTGTAACGTTTATTAAGACCTGGAAGCTCAATTTTCTTCCTCCATTCTTAGAACCGATTCTTTACCTATTGGCCTTGGGATTTGGATTAGGGGGATTTATTGAAAACGTTAATGGGATCCCGTATGCAAAATTTATAGCGCCTGCTCTAGTTTCAATATCGGTAATGAACGCTTCATTTTTCGAGTGCACCTACACATCATTTGTTAGGATGTATTACCTCAAGACATTTGATGCGATGATATCAACTCCAATTTCGATAGAAGAGGTTATTGCGGGAGAGCTTTTCTGGGGGGCAACTAGAAGTACCATATATGCCATAATAATGCTACCTGTCCTATTAGCATTTGGTGTTGTAGAAATGCCTTCATCGCTACTTATAATCCCTTTTGCATTTCTCGGCGGGTTATTATTTTCTTGCATTGCCATGTGCTTTACAGCATTAAGTCCAACAATTGATACCTTGAGCTATCCGAGTTTTCTTTTTATTACTCCCATGTTTTTATTTAGTGGTACATTTTTTCCAATGACGGTCTTACCGTTGGCAGTCCAATATGTAGCTCTGGCTATATTACCCTTGGCACATATAGTCATTATAAATAGGGCATTAACATTAGGGATATATGATTTCTCAATTATAACAAGCCTGTTGTGGATTCTAGTTGCTACTTCTATATTCTTTTTCATATCGATAAAATTGATGAAAAAGAGACTTATTATTTAATTCTATTGATTTTTCGGAACGTATTTCAATAAGGCTTCCATCCTGGGGTCGTCTTCAAACTGATCTGGAAAACAGAAATTTGGTGTTACTTCATACTCATACCCTTGTTTTAGTAAACCATAAGCAATAAGCTCGCAGCAAACAACATTTTTATCAAGATTTATCTTGAAATATTTTCTTAGATCTTTTTTAATTATCCTTTTTATAAGAAATAAATTACCTGTTTCAATAAAATGTAAATAGCTATACCCAAGTCCAAGATACATCATACAATCCTTAACAAGCTTGTCTTTATCTATTTGGTCTGGGGGCCTAACAATAAGCATTTTGTCTGTATCAAGGTATTCATTAACTTCCTTAACTTGAACACCGCCAATTGTGGATTCTACACTTTTATTGTAGCCAATATACAGCCTGCAGTGCGGCCATTTGGAGCCTTTAACGGTCTTACAAATAAGAACTTCAACTGGATTTTTTGGATTCTTACTTAGTATTATGTCTCCTTTTTGTAACGATGAAATGAATTTTTCTTTGGATGATGTCACTTTCAAATTATCACACAATCAATACAAATATCTTGGATTATATGATTTTTGGTTATGTCTTAATATTTTATAATTTTTACCAAACATTTTTATAGATCGAGGATAATTCTCTTAGTACCGGGATTTTTATGAAATTAAATATATTATACGATTTCAAATATAGAATGGGAAAGACTTCTATGGAAAAGATTTTGAATGAGAAAAACATAAAAATAATGGTGGAGTGTAGGTGATGTCAATGAAAAAAATATTTACAGCACTTATCATAGTATTTTTGGCAATATCCTCTTTTGGCATAGTATCTGCTCAAAAAGATGTAGCGCTTGTTGCAAATTCTATAGACTATAATCTTAACAGCAATATAATATCAATTCTCCAAAGTCGTGGCGTGAATATTGTTTATTTCGGTAAGACAGATACAGGGTATAACTCTTACCCTTACATAATTATACTCGGTGGTCCTGATTCTCCTGATCACACAGGATTCTTATCATCCCAGATCCTTCTTTCAAATGAAAAAAATAATCTAAGGAGCATAAATGGATACCAAGTTTTCTATGAAAAACGTGACCAATGGATAGCGAGACAAAAAGTATTCGTCATAGCAGGTAGTGATAGAGATAATACTAAGTTTGCAGTTCAGAGTAATCTAGTTACATTGATAGACCGGATAGTAGAAGATACAGGTAGCCCAGCAGTCCCATATCACGTGATTAATTCTTCCCAGTTAAAACAGATGATTGCTGGTGGCGAATCACTTTTTATAATAGATGTAAGAAGTCCTGATGAATACCGTGCAGGGCATATCCCCGGTGCAGTGAACATTACAGGAGTCGAGTTGGGATCGGTACTTTCTAGTATTCCACGTGACAGAAAAATTATAGTTTATTGCAGCACCAGTCAGGCCGCGATAACAAATGCACAGTTTCTAGCAAACAAAGGATTTGAAAATGTCTATGCTTTAACAGATCCATATTCAATTTATATAAAAAGTTAAATTTATTTTTATTTTTTCAAATATTCTCTAATTGGACGTTGATATAATCCCCTTCCAACTAATAGTTTTTTTCACTTGTCTTCTTTAAATTTTAGAGATGTAGAATTCATGCAATATCTTTTGCCAGTTGGTTTTGGTCCATCGTCAAATACATGCCCTAAGTGTCCCCCACATTTGCTACACAATACTTCTGTTCGGACCATCCCGTATGTTGAATCTTGATGTTCTTCAACTTTATCTTTATCTGCTGGCGCAGTAAAGCTTGGCCATCCAGTTCCCGAATCAAATTTAGAATCAGAATCAAATAATTCATTTCCGCAACCTGCACAAACATATTTTCCTTTCTTTTTGTTGTCTACATATTTACCAGTAAATGGTCTTTCAGTTCCTTTTTCTCTTAAAACATGATATTCTTCAGGAGTTAATTTTTTCTTCCATTCTTCTTCTGTGAGTTTGAATTTATCTTTCATTGATAAGCCCCTGAAGGATTAGGATATTAAATCTTATATACTTATTTGATATATCCTATATACTGGATGATTAAATGATAAATAAAAAAAGATTATTAGTTTCTTTGATAACTGGCGCCATTCTTGGAATATTCTGTATTATAGGAGTGGGCGCTAGAATAGGATATGAAAACTATATTTTTTTAATTGGCATGTGGTATAACAGGATAGTCATGGGATTATTGATAGGTCTCGCAGGCGATATTCAGATAACAAAGGGAGCTACGAATGTTCTATTTAGGGGTGCTTTACTTGGATTAATTGTATCAAGTGCAATCTTTCTTTCAACTGAATTTAGAGATATACCAAGTTTTTTTGCAGGGATAGTTTATGGTGTTATTATAGACTATGCCGCAACAAAATATGGAAAAAATATATAATCTACGGATTATCTGGCACACCTAAACTGGATGAGCAAGATATATCTATAGTTGGCTCGGGGAATATATCCCCTTTTGGGATTTTATCCATTTCTCGATTCTTTCTTTTTTCCAATTCTTCTTTTTCTAAGATGCCATAAGCAACTTTTCCTATTAAAGTTAAAGGCAATTCTTTTCTAAATTCAATCTCTTCTGGACAACTCCATTTTATTAAATGTTCTTGACAGTATTCTATAAGTTCTTTTGCAAATTCTTTTGATTCATTAGCAGGGTCTTTTAATGATACAAAAGCTTTCACACTTGTCATCTTGTGAGGGTGTGGAATTCCTATTGCACAGGACAAAGCAACTGCGGGATGACTGTCTAGGACGTCTTCAATTTGAGAAGGGTAAACATTCATTCCTGAAGATATTATAATTCGTTTAAGCCTTTGTTTAAAATAGATAAATCCATCCGGATCCATAGACCCCGCATCTCCTGTATGCAACCATTTTTTTCCGTCAGGATGAATTTTAATTATTTTTTCTGTTTCTTCAGGGTGGTCTAGATATCCTCTCATTAATGTGGGTCCACTGATACATATCTCTCCATCTGCTCCAGGCGGAGCCTCTTCAAAAGTATCTATTTTAACTATCTTAACCATCATGTCAGATATTGGTATTCCCACACTTCCTTGGCGATAGGTATTTTTAGGCATAATTGCAATACCCGATACGGACTCAGTTAATCCATAACCTTCTCTGAGAACAACTTTCCCTCCAGACTTTGCAACTGCATTTTCAAATTCTAGTTTGATCTCGTGAGGGAGGTGGTCTCCACCACAAAATGCACCTTTTATACAGCTGAAATCGACCTTTGAGATATTCGGATTTCTAGCAAGTGCCGCATAAAGAGTTGGAACACCGCCCATGTAATTTGGTTTTTTTGTTTTTATTAAATTTAGAACAGTATCTGCAGAAAATTTAGGAACTAATATACATTTAGATCCATTAGCTAAAAATGTATGTACGCACACACCAAGCCCAAATCCATGAAATATTGGAAGAATTGAAAGAATTGAATCGTCTTCTAAAATTGGTCCTTGTGCGATGCCCTGCATGGCTAGACAGTTAAGATTATAATTTGAGAGTTCAATTCCTTTAGGAACTCCAGTAGTTCCACCACTATAAAGGATAACTGCAAGTTCATCAGAGTCTATTTTTGTTTTTTCTATTTGAGGGTAATCCGTTTTCATTAGGTCTTTCCACCAATATACCTTTGAATCGGATGGAACTTTATTTATTTTTCTTCCTGTTGTCAGTTTAAATCCAATCTTTTTTAAAGGAGATAAATAATCTGTAATTTTTGCAAGAATAAGTTTTTCAATGGATGTATCTCCAATAATATCTTTAAAATTATTATAAAAAGCATCAAGGGTGATAGCGTATTTGCTATTACTTAAATTAAGGTAAAATTTTAGTTCCTTGGGAGGGGAAAGTGGGTGGATCATGCTCGTTACTCCCCCAATCTTGTTTACTGCATAGAAACAAATAAGTGCTTGAGGGCAGTTTGGCATACAGATGGTAATTCGTTCGCCTTTTCTAATCCCAAGTGCATATAGTGCGTTGGCTAGTCGATCTATATCGCTTAAGAACTCCTTATAAGTTGAAGTATTGTCTAAGAAATCATAAGCTATTCCATTTGGATTTTTTAAGTAGGCGTCATAAATAGCTTCGTAAATTGTTTTTTTAGGATAATCAATTGATTCGGGGATATAACTCTCATAGTATTTTAACCATGGTTTTTTTTCGTACATTATTTTCCCTCCGTTGCCATTAAATATGAACGAATATCTTCCTCAGAAGGTGGATTTTCTAATATCTCAGGGTTCTGCATAAAATTCTTGAACAGTTCAATGGCTTTAACAAAATATATACCTTCACTGATACGGTCATCTAAAGTGCAGCCTATCCTAACTACATCCTTTACCTTTAATTTTCCATTTTCATCAACTACGGGAGCTTTGTGAATCTTGCCCAGCGCCATGAAATTTGAGGTATTACCGTATTCAAATAAGTGATGAAATACTGAATCAAGACCCAAACTACCAAGATTAGTAACATACACACTTGCATACATTGGATCATCTTTGACTATGGAGGCAGGCAAAATTCCGTAATAATCCAACCCTCTCCACAACCATACAATAAATCTGAGAATAAAATCTGGGAATTTTATAAGAAGATCTATTTCTTTCTCTTCGTGTTTTTTTTCATCCCCTCTACCGTATTCGAGAGACTTAGCCATTTTCTGGATTACCATGTCTAAAGTATCTCTTGGATCAAAAGTAACTTTAATATTAGAATATCCTGCTTCTTCATCCAATTTTTTCTTGACAATCATAGAGATTTGTATTTCGTTCCTTTGAAATATTCTTCTCCCCATAACAAATCTATTCAATTGTGGCCTCATAGCCACAGTTCGAACTAAGGAAGCAATAAAAATATGGAAAAATTTAACTTTCTTTTCACTTAGTCCTAAATTAATCTTTTCCATATACTCCAAAGTTTTCTCAACTTCAAACTCAAAGTCCGCATATATTGCCGATTCTGTCCTCGTTTTCATTACAAAAGGATAAACTCTCTTATAATTAGGCAAGGTTCTTATCTGCTTACCATCGCACCTGTCGCCAAA
>CAZFRW010000007.1:0-37033 GCA_964521515.1 uncultured Thermococci archaeon | reverse complement strand
CTCTCTTATAATTAGGCAAGGTTCTTATCTGCTTACCATCGCACCTGTCGCCAAATGTCATTAATTATCACCAAATGTTGATACAATATTAGGCATTTGACGTTTTAATTTATAATGTTTTCCTTTTCAGGTTCTTATTCGTTTTTTTGTAGGATAGAGTCTTAAATTCATATTATTTTGTGCAAACTTACAAGAATCTAAGTAATATTCACTTGTCGATTTTACTAGAGTTGAAATAAGGAGATCTATAAATATTTACAGTTCCTAAATTATCTTTGAAGGTAACTAATGGTTCAAATTCTTTAAAGAATTCCTTAGCGTATTCTGGTGTCGTCTTTTCATATGAGTCAATTACAACATACTCTATACCTTCGCGTTCAAGAGTTCTTTGAAATAGTGATTGGTCTTGAGGTATTTGATAAGTTTTTCTATGGGAAAAGAAGTGGATCTGCCTAAATGATTGTGTCATTATTTTGGAATCATCTAGAGTATTTTCTCTAAGCCACTCACCTGCTTCGTCCAACAATCCATAAGAAACAACTGTAGTTTCTAAAACAGATGCAGTTGCGGCAAACTGGAAAAGGACAGCTATTACCATAAAACTCAATCCTAAAGTTTTCTTCTTATCTTTTAGATAAGTTAATGCAAAATATGCTAATAGGAAATAACCTGCAAGAAGATATCTTACTTCTTGCACTGGCCATAGGAAACAAGAAAGAATCACTAAAAGACCAAATCCAATAAATATCTTTTCCGATTTTTTTACTCCAAGTAATGCAACTATAATCATCAATGGAAATGCAGTTATGACAAAGAGGGGGAAAGTCCTAGTAAAAAATGCAAAAATACTTGATCCAATATCAGTAAGAAGATACGCAGAATGAGATACAAATATTTTTTCAAAATGGATATATGACCATAAAAACCACGGGATTGTTACTATGACTGTAGTCAGAAAAGAAATTATTACCTTTTTATTTAATGCGGTCAGATAAGAGAAGAATATTGGAAATGTATATATTATCCCTACTGATTTTGTTAAGAAGGAAGCAGCAATAAGACTTCCTAACAAAATATGTTTTTTATATGAATCATTTTCCCAGAAATATACAAGATATGAAGCCATAACGAAGGTTAGGAGAGGTATTTCCCTTATTACATTTACAGAATCATAAAAAAATGTAGGAGTAAAAAAAATATACAATGAACCTAAAAAAGACATTTCAGTTGAAAATCTCTTTGTAAATAATATGAAACAGATTATAGTTAAAACTATAGAAAATAGAGGAACTACTAAGAATATCCCTCGCTCTCCGAATATGCCAATGAAGAGTGCTAGGAATAAAGGTAGTACAGGAGGTACATCCCCGGGATAACCATTAAAGTAATATCCGTCACCTGTAAGTAGAGAGTATCCCAAAGATGCGTATAACCCTCCATCATAGATTAATCCATAGTGTGGAACATAGAAAGCCAGAGATAAAGAAGATATGACTATCAATAGTACAATGTATCTATTTCTTGTCATCTTAAAGCTCATTATTGGGAAAAAGATATCTCTTTATTTATATGGTTAATGTGGAATTAAAGTTTTATTAAATACGTATAGTATTAATAATGACACAATAGCCCTTTATATCGAAAAATAAAGATTCTATTGGATTTTATGTGCCTATAATTCCTACATTATGCCAAGTCTAGCTTTATATTTAGTTTCTAAAACTTTGTTTCATGACAAACGAATTTGACCAAGCATACGGGTTTATAATAAAGACTTGTGATTATCTGGGCAGTATGAGTTCAGTTCAAGGACAAGTGGAAGTCTGGGAAAGAAAAGAAAAGGACAGAATATTTCTTATAGATAAAAAATCTGAAAGATTTTTATTAAGAAAAAAACAAGACGACCCAGAGTGGTATGAAAATTCTAGGGAAATGCTTACTTCGATAATAGAAACAAATTGTAGTCTGCAAATTCCATTATGTTTGTGCTAATCCCTTGATTATTTATATTTTTATTTAATTCGATATACCTCTAAGTGGCAATATTTATAAATAAGCCTTATTTGGTAAATATTATGAATTATAGGGCAATTATATATAATTCTGCCACACTCAACACCCCAAAAAATATATTCCAATTTCTCTTTGGCGTCATCCTATATATGAATACTTTTGGTGATTATACTCTGTTGAAAATAGTCCTTGGAGCTTCAGGGTTGTCAATGGGCTTAGGGGCCATATATTTCTTTAATGACCTTACTGATTATGAAGAAGATAAAAAGAATCTAATGAAAATATCCTGGAAAGCGATAGCTAATGAGAGTATATCTATTCCTAAGGCTAAAGCTCTGATTGCTATTTTATCTATTATGGGGTCATCTTTGTCCTTTTTAGCTGGAATTAACTTTTTTATTATATTTGCATTAATAATAGCTTTGAACCTACTGTATTCTTATCCTACGATAAGATTGAAAAGCCACAAAAATTTATCCTTAATACTAATAACTATATTACAGACACTTAAAGTCTCAAGTGGATGGTTTCTTTTTACAAATAGTTTCAACGGATTTCCATTTTTCATTGTCTTTTCATTTTCTGTAGGATACTCCCTTTTTTTCCTTTACTATAAGAATAACACCACAGACATTAAAAAAATAACAGAAGAAAACAAGTTAAGGGTCTACACACTTTCAATAATGTTATTTTTATACCTCCTGATTTCCTTTTTCATTTATGCGTTCCCTGTTTCATTATTATTATTCGTTGGAATGACTATACCAACAATTTTATTTTACAAATTATCTAAAGAGTACCTAGGGACAAAAGTTAACTTTGCTTTTATGTATTCAGGAGTTATAATTATACTATTATCATTTCTTTTACTTTCAGTCCCGACGATTACTGCGACAAATGATAATCTATTGGAGTACTCAAACCAACTAAAAGAAATATTAAGACAGGTCTATTTGAACAAATGAATCATGCTGGTCTTCAAATGAGGCTTAATACCAGTTTGTCTGCCATAAATAGATATTTTTCCGTCTTTTATATTTTTGAATATTGAATTAGTCGTCTTTTTTGCTTCTATCATAAAGTAAGAGGAACCCAGCTCTTCCAAAAAATGAGAATCTGATCCTGCAGTTCCTGGGATATGATTAGTTTTTGCATATGTTTCGGCAAGTTTATTGTGATTAGAAAGAAGAGTTCTGCTGTTAAAAACTTCAATAGCATTAATTTTGTTCTTTATTGAATCTATCTCTTCGCCAATACCTTTTCTAAATTTATCAAAAGGGTGTGGCACAATAATAAATCCTTTTTTTCCATAAGAAATAGTTTCTTCTAAAGTCATATCTTTAGGGATATCCTCTTCAAGATCTAATACAATAATCTCTCCGGAAATAGTTTTAACTTCTTGACCGACTAATACTTTTATGGGAAGGTCTTTTTTTTCTGCGTAATCTCTTGTTTCAATGCCGCCTCTTGTAGAATTGTGATCTGTAACCGAAATGACATCGAGTCCCTTAGACAAAGCAGCCTCAAGAATATCTTTAGGTTTCATGTTTGCATCAGGAGAATAATAAGAATGAATATGAAAATCAATCTTTAATCTGTCCATATTTTTCCTTTTTGATTATACTTAAAAAATTAACTTATATTTTTAAAGAACGTCTAACTAGAAACAGTTTTAAATAATCAAATATCCTCATTTGATATAATGCTAAAGGTACTTGTTGTAGAGGATGAAATCGAACTTCTTGAGCTGTATGATTTAATTTTAAGTAAAGATTACATAGTGCTTACTACCGATAGTGGCAGAGAAGCTATTAATATTTTTGATAGGGAAAATCCTGAGGTAATAATTGTCGACATTAGACTTCCTGATTTGTCAGGGATTGAAGTTACTAAACATGCGAAAATAAAAAATCCAAATGTGGCCATAATAGGCGTATCGGCATATCGAGAAAGATTTAAAGAAGCCCTTGATGCTGGAGCTGCAACAGTAATTCAAAAACCGTTTCTTGTTAAACAGATCCACAAAGTAATAGAAGATGTTCTTCAAAATAAACAGTAACCTTTTTATACCTTAATTTTTTTCCTAAATTGGTTATTATGTCAGAAAAAATTGCTAATCCAGGCCCTCTGGGGCTTGCTGCGTTTGGATTAACCACCCTTATTTTGAATTTCGTGAATGCAGAGATTATCCCTGCTGAAAGTATAGGAATGGTTTTACCGATGGGTATATTCTATGGTGGTGCATGTCAAGTATATGCTGGTATGTGGGAAATGAAAAAAGGTAACACTTTTGGTGCTACTGCGTTTACTTCATACGGTGCTTTTTGGCTTGGTTTTGCATTGATGAATTTACTTAAATTCTCAGGAGTTATAGACCCAGTGCCAAAGGCAGGACTTGCCATCTTTCTAGGGGCATGGGGTCTTTTTACAGCCTATATGACAGTTGCAACTCTAAAGAAATCTAAAGCATTACAGGTGGTATTTATATCCTTGACAATTCTGTTCTTCCTTTTAGCCGTAGGGCAGTTTAATCATACTGTGCACACGATAGCAGGATACGAAGGTATATTTACGGCGTTGGCGGCGTTATATCTATCTGCAGCAGAAGTAATCAATGAAACCTACGATAGAGAGGTTCTCCCAATAGGTCAATAAATTTATATATTATTTTTTATATTTTTTTTATAGGTGTAACTATGGGATGTAATACTGAACTTAAATCAAAAATGCTTACCATTATCTACCAAAGAGGCGAGATTTCTCCTGAGAAAATATCGGAACTAACTAAATCATCAATCGATGAAGTCAAAGCATGTGCAAATGAATTGAAATCAGAAAAGTTAATTGAAGAGTGCTGCGGAAAATATTCTACTCCTGCGATAGTTGGAGTTAAGGCAGAATATAATCCAGGGGACGACGGTTGTTCCGGCGCAGGGTAATTCTCAATAGAAAATCTTATTATAATAAAAATCTAATTTATTTTATGAATTATTATATTATTTTTCCTGCGTTGTTATTAGGTCTAATTATTGTCTATTTTATTTTAAAGCGATTTACTAAACCAAATGAAATAATTTGGTTTATAATAATTTCATTTTTTATGCTAAATATAATCATCGTTGTATTAGATCGGTATGTTATTCCTAACTATTATATAATTACGGGAATTAAAGAATTTGTCCCTGGTGTTCTTGCAGGCGTATATCTGTACCTTATTCTATCAGTTTTAGGCATCTTTAAATCCTTAAAAAGAGACAACAATCCAAA
The DNA here is from genome assembly GCA_964521515.1 of uncultured Thermococci archaeon. GTDB lineage: Archaea > Methanobacteriota_B > Thermococci > Methanofastidiosales > Methanofastidiosaceae > Methanofastidiosum. The sequence goes on along the minus strand of CAZFRW010000007.1, from coordinate 31,753 downwards.
AAACATTTAAAAAAGGTCATGTCTTGGTGTTAGTGGATATATGTTCATCTGTGTAAATTTAAATGGCGTTTACCTTGTTGATAATAAAGGCAAGATTAATGATTTTGAATCTTTTTCCAAAACTCCTAAATCTTCAGTTAAATCTCTTATAAAACTTGAAAACGGTAAATTGCCCTATGAATTAAAAAGAATCTTGGAAAGACATCCCGATTTGTCTTTTTACTCAGAATATGAATTAAAAGATAAAAATATATTTCAATTTATTTTCCCAAATGAAGGCGGAATCTCATTTAGGAAAAATCACTTTAATAATCTAGAAAAAGCCCTAATCAGTGAAGAGGAATACCGAAAAAAACAAAAATCCATTCTTCAAGAATTAGCTAGATATAAAGTTACAAGTCTATTGGGTGAAAAAGACAAACTTATTATACATTCAGTGTACTCCCTTAATGAATTCGATGAAACTATTAATCTTTTTCTTGAGCGAATTAGAGAATGGTACTCAATACATTTTCCCGAATCTGTAGCAGCTATTCCAGATAACAAGAATTTCATTGAATTTGTTATAAAGGTCGGTAATAAGGCCCAGTATATAGAAAAAAAGAATTTGCTATCTTATGAATCAACTCTTAATAATGAAATAATTGAGAGATCACTTGGTGTTGAATTAGCTAGCGAGGATTTATCACAAATAAGGGAAATTGCAGAGTTAATTGATATATTATATAAAAAGAAGGATATTTTAGAAAATTATATTACAAATCTTGTAAATGAAGTTGCACCAAACACCTCTAAAGTTGCTACCCCAATCATCGCCGCAAAACTTATCTCCCATGCCGGTGGACTTAAAAACTTATCCGGCAAACCATCTTCAACTATACAACTGATGGGTGCAGAAAAGGCTCTTTTCAGACACATAAAAACTGGTGCAGACCCCCCCAAATATGGGATAATATTACAAAATCCAGATATTAGCAAAGCCCAATGGTGGCAAAAAGGAAAAATTGCCAGAACTCTTGCATCAAAAATAGCTATTGCGGCTAGAGTTGACAATGCAGGTGGAGAATTCATTGGCGATAAATTAAGGGAAGATCTATTGAAAAGAATCTCTGAAATTGAAAGGAAATATCCTAATGCACCGCCTAAAAAAGAAAAGCAAATGACACGGAAGTTTGAGAACAGGCCAAAAAAGAAATTTGAAAAATCCAAATTTAAAAAAGGAAAATTTTAAATCTTGTTACTATAATTATTTTTTATGAAAATAAAGATTAAAACTGATAAATTTGAGTTCAAAGCTACATTGGATGAATCAGAAACTGCAAAAGCTATTTACGAATCACTTCCATTAAAAGCTAAGGGATTTAGGTGGGGAGGAGAGATTTATTTTTCAATACCTGTGCACGTTGACTATGAAAATCCAAAAGAAATTGTGAATAAAGGTGACCTAGCTTTCTGGCCACAAGGAGACGCATTTTGCATATTCTTTGGGAAAACTCCTGCATCTCTAGAAAAGGAAATCCGACCTGCAAGCGCAGTTAATATTTTTGGTAAGATTGATGGAATACTAGATAATCTAAATCTTGTAAAAGACGGGGAAAATATCATTGTAGAAAGAGATTAAATGAAAATAATCCACAGAGAACTTGACAAAGGCATATTAAAGATAAGGGTAGACAATGCGGACGATCTTTGGCATCTTTCTCACATTATTGAAAGTGGAGACTTACTATTTGGTAAAACATATAGGAAAGAGATGAAAAAAGGAGATAAAATTAGAAGTGAGAAACTCGAAAGAATTCCCGTTAAATTAGAGATAAGGGTAGAGAAAATTGAATTTTCAAAAGATGTAATGAGGCTCAGAGTAACTGGAATTATCACCCAAGGAGAAGAAGCGGGTAGTTATCATACCTTCAATATAGAAGAAGATTCCACATTGACACTCACAAAAAAATGGAAAAATCACCAGTTAGAAAGAATAGACAGAGCTATAAAGGATACATTAACCCCGAAAATCTTGATCGTCTGTATAGAAGAGGGGGATGCCGACTTTGGTGTTATAACTCAATATGGAGTGGATTTTCCAGTTTCAGTTTCTAAAAGCATAGCTGGAAAACATGAAATATCCTCTAGGGACAAGGATAAACGTGAATTTTTTGCTGAAACTTCTTCTAAGATTTTAGAAATGATTCAAAAATATAATTTAAAGACAGTTATAGTGTCGGGGCCTGGATTTTACAAGGACGAATTTATGAATTTTGTAAAAGAGTACAGGCCAGAAATTATTAATAATATCATAACTGAAAACGTATCGACTGGTGGTAGGGCGGGTATTTATGAGTGCATAAAAAGGGGCATACTAGAAAAGGCCCAAAAAGATCTTAGAATATCCCTAGAAACTAATGCAGTTGAAAGATTATTTGAATCAATAATAAAAAACGAAGGCGCCTATGGTATTAAAGCTATTGAAAAAGCTTTGGAATATGGGGCAGTTAATGAGCTTCTTATAGTTGATCAATTTCTTAGAAAAGCTGAATATGAAGAAATAACTGAAAAATCTAGAGAACAACGAGCCCTAATCCATGTAATTTCAAGTGAACACGAAGCAGGAAAAAAACTTGAAGGTATTGGTGGGCTCGGAGCAATTTTAAGATTTAAGATCGAGGGGCTTTAATAAATATAATAAAAAAATAGATGGCAATATGATTATTAATACGCTTGAAACTATTTTGATATATGGATGGGGGATTAGTGAAATAAAGAAGAATATTGTACTAAACATGACTAAAGATTTTCCATTTTTTGACGGTCTTTTGACTTTAAAATTTGAGATAAAAAGGACAGATGTCAATATTACTAATATAGAATATAAATAAAAAGGAATTTCTACGATAAAAAGCAAAGTAATAAAGATTGCTCCAATTGTAATAGGGAGGCCAAAATATTCTTCTGAATTTATTGCATTGAATCTTGAAAGTCTTAATAATCCTGATATAACATAGATTGCACCTAATAATAGACTTAATAGGCTATCATTGCCATAGTTAATGAATATAAAAGATGGTACAATCCCAAAAGAGATTATATCCGATAAGGAATCAAGGCTTCTACCAAACTCTGCACAATTATTATTTCTTCTAGCTAGGAATCCATCAAAACTATCAAAAAAAATACAAAGAAAGACAATCCTGGAAGCAAGTAAAAGATCCCCAATTATTATAAAATATATGGCCAAAAAGCCCAAAGTTCCATTCGTGATTGTAAAAATATCTGGTAAAGAAACAAAATCTACTATTCCGAGTCTATTCATGATATCATTTTTAATCGAATTTCACACGGATGTCTTCTTTAATCGTATTTAGCACTAGTGATGTATTAGTCTTATCTACGTTTTCAAAAGTTTGAAGCTCTTTTACAAAATTATTAAGTTGGCCCCTATTTTTGAATCGTGCTATAATAACGGCATCATAGTTTCCCGTTACATTATATATGGATACTATGTTATTAAATTTATCAAGAAGTGAAGCAACATCTTGTAGTTTGCCCCTCTTAATTGTGACATTAATAACTGCAATAAAGTCGTATCCCGCCTTTGATGGTTCAACAACAGGGATATAACCTTTAATAATTCCCTCTTCTTCCATTTTTTTTATTCTATGCGAAATTGTTCCTACTGCGATATTAAGATTTTTTGATAATTCTCTGAAAGAAAGACGTGAATCTTTATTGAGTTCTGATATTATCCTTTTATCTAATTCGTCCATAACCCCACCGAGTTTATTACCCAGAATTAATATAAAAGCTTTTACTAAAAAAAGTGATTTTATATACCAATAAAATATAAAATAAAATTAAAAATAATTAGATTTTATAGGTTACAGAAACTGTAGCACTTATCTCTACGTCTTCTGGTGGTACAACTGTAGCGGATTCCTTCGCCATGGCGTCTAAGGTTCTGGTATAAGGAACGTAGTATGAAGATTCGTTCATATAAGAAATCTTTCCAAGTTTAAAAGCACCTGCTTCTGCCATAGCATTTGCTTTAACTTGGGCAACTTTTACTGCTTGTTTGATAACTTTTACTTTGACTTCTTCCATTTTTGCATCGCTTAAGCCAAACTCAATATTGTTTATTCTGTTAGCGCCGGCTTTAATCGAGGCATCTATGACGTTTCCTATTTTATTTATATCTGTAGTTATTACTTTTAATCCGTAAACAGCCTTATAACCTAACAAAGTAGGTTCCCTATCTTTAGGGTAATAGTATTCAGGGTATATGCTGAATGTATCTGTCTGAATTTTAGCAGCGGGTATACCTTCATTTTCCAAAGCTTGAATTACTCGGGCTAAAATATTTGATGCTTCTTGTTGTGCTAGTAATGCTGTATCTTTCTTCGTTTCAATATATACATAAATTGTAGCTTGATCTGGCGCTTCTTTAAATGATGCAGTTCCAGTTACTTGTAACTGATCGTACTGGGCTTGTTGTGCTGGCTTTAGGACTGCAACAGTCACCAAACCTAGTGCTAAGATAATTGCTATGATACCATAGATTTTTTCATTTTCCATGTATCTCGCCTCCAATAAATAAGGTCTTAAGAAACTATATAAGGATTATGATAAGGTTTAATATATTTTGAAGCTATACATAAGAATATATTAAAGATATTTTTGGAGATCTTTTTGAAGTGATAACAATCTTTGAAGAGAAGAATGGTCTTTGCCCAATTCCAATAAGAATCTTTCAAATACTTTTTCAAAAGTTACCTTTTCGTCTTTAATAAAAAAATTATCTGCGTGGCATACTATTTTTTCTTCTATTGTTTTGGGGATATAATTTCTAGGCGGTAATCCAAAAGCATCTGCATCATTTTTATCTATACCAGAACCAACATGCCTTTCGCATATTAGGGCAACTTTTTCATCTTGCATCCGATTTCTTATGATTTCTGCCCCTATTACTCCGTGATGAATCCCGTTTGTCTTTGATCTACCGATATCATGTAAAAGCCCACCAATTACAACTAAATCTAAGTCTAGTTGAAAATCTTTTGAAGCTTTTTCTGCTATCCTATTAGCATATTCAGAAACATTGATACAATGTTTTATTACTTTCTCAGAACAACCTTCAGTTCTTAATATGGCTATTGCATCTTCTTTAGATATCATGATAATCTTTAGCTGTCTTCGACTTTTTCGAATTTTCCCAAGGCTTCTTCTAGTTCTTTTATCATTTCAGAGTTATCAAAGAAATCTAGTTTTTCTCCACAGATATTACATTTAAAATTAAGTTGCTCTGCAACATCAAATGGGACCTTTGAACAGTTATTTTTGCAAGAAAAAAACATATTATCTTTTTCATATTCTAACAATTCTTCAAGATGCTCGGCATAGTCCTTCTCTCTTTTGCCGATTACTTCAGGTGCTTTTGAAAGGTCCATCTTCCAATAATATATGTACCAACCTGTTTCTTTATCTTTTATCCTTCTATAAGTAGCAAGCCTATTATCATATAGCTTGTATAGTGCCCGTCTTACATTATTTATCCTTAAATGGGTGATTTTTGAAATTTCCTCGTCAGTTGCTTCTTTCTCATAAATTATATTAGCAACCTCAACGCCTTCTTCACCTAATAACTCTTCAAGGAAATCGAATAGCAGTCTCTGATCTAATTCCATGATATCCCTTCAATTAAAAAATTCAAAGCAATAGTTAATTATGTCGTTTTTTTATATAAATGTTTGCTTCTATCCTAGCTTTTGATTACGAGAAAGAGAGAGATATTTAAACTTTTCGGAAATCATGAGAATACACAACTATTATACACATTTAAAATATGAATAAATTCTTTTTATCAATTAATTCTATTCAAATAATAAATATAATCACAAATTAGATAGATTTTTAAGTAATTTTTCAATTATTTTTTCATGTTGGGAACTATTGCCAATGTCGTTGCAATTATTCTAGGTGGCATATTGGGTATTTTGATTAAATCACGATTTCCCAAAAAAGTAAATAATATTATATTCCAAGTAATAGGTTTATTCACAATTACACTTGGGATTACAATGGCTATAAAGACAAATAATATTTTAATCGTTGCATTTAGTCTAATCATTGGTTCGGTAGTTGGTGAAATTATAGATATAGAAAAATATCTAGAAAGTTTTAGTGAAAGATTAAAAAATAAACTTAAAAATTCAAGTGACAAGTTTACAGAGGGCTTTATTACTGCCACATTGATATATTGCATTGGGCCAATGGCCATACTAGGATCTATAGAAGAAGGTCTTGGCAATCCTCCAAACTTATTGTTTGCAAAATCAGTATTAGATGGAGTTGCTTCTATCGCCTTAGCTTCTGCTTTAGGAATAGGAGTCATATTCTCAACTATTCCCTTGTTAATTTACCAAGGAGGAATAACTCTATTTGCTAGCTATGTAAGCAATTATCTAAGTGACGCCCTTATTGTTGAACTTAGTGCAGTCGGTGGAATACTTCTTTTAGGGCTGGGGATGAATATTGCAGAAATTAAGAAATTTAAAGTAGTTAATATGTTACCAAGTCTTTTAGTCGTTTTAGTCTTAAGTTATTTTTTTATATAGCTATCCATGCAAAAGAATAAAAATAAACTCTGAGTTTTATTTATTGTGATAAAATGAAAACCCCGATTATTCTTGTTAACTTTAAGATTTATAATGAAACATCTGGAGTCAGAGGGCTCGAACTTGCTAAAATTTGTCAGAATGTTTCAAATAAAACGGGAGTTAATATTTCTATTGCCCCGCAAATTTTAGATTTGTCGTATATATCTGAAAAAGTGTCTATACCGGTATTTTCACAGCATGCAGACAACATTAAACCAGGAAGTGGAACTGGAAAAACTACTCTTGAGGGTATTAAAACCTCTAAGGCTGTGGGGACACTTATTAATCATTCTGAAAATAGATTAAAAATTGCAGATATTGAAGCAATTGTGAATAGATGTAGAGATTTAGATTTAATATCCGTAGTTTGCACAAATAATATCGCTGTGAGTAAAGCAGTGGCAATGTTTAATCCAAATTTTATTGCTGTTGAACCTCCTGAATTAATTGGAGGCGATATATCTGTGACTGATGCCGACCCCGAGATTGTAAAAAATACAGTTAAAACTATTAGAGACATTGCTCCCAATGTGAAAGTTCTATGTGGGGCCGGTGTAAAAAATGGAAAAGATGTAAGAAAAGCTATTGAATTAGGGGCGGAGGGAGTTCTTCTTGCTTCAGGTGTTACAAAAGCGAAAAATCCTCGTGATGTACTAGACGACCTTGCCAAAGGTGCAATGTAATGAATATTATTGAAATTAAAAACTTAACAAAAAAATATGGAGATAAATCTGCAGTGGATAATATCTCGTTTGAAGTAATCGAAGGCGAGATATTTGGATTTTTAGGGCCTAATGGAGCTGGAAAAACAACTACAATTAATATTCTTTGTACTTTGCTACAGCCTACAAGCGGAGTTGCAAGCATTGCTGGATATAACGTTACAAAGGAAAGAGATAACGTCAGAAATTCTATTGGGATAGTTTTCCAAGATCCATCTTTAGATGGGGATCTAACGGGAGAAGAAAATTTAAGATTTCATGGAATGGTTTATAATATCCCCAAAGAAACAAGGGAAGAAAGGATAAAATATTTGCTAGAGATGGTCGATCTTTACGATAAAAGAGATGAACTTACAAAAAATTATTCAGGGGGTATGAAAAGAAGACTTGAGATAGCAAGAGGCCTTCTTCATCATCCTAAAGTTCTTTTTCTTGACGAACCGACAATAGGACTTGACCCCCAAACTAGAAATAGGATTTGGGAGCATATTAAAGAACTACAAGAAAAAAAGGGAATAACTATTTTTTTGACTACGCATTATATGGAAGAAGCAGAGAATTGTAATAGAATTGCTATTATTGATCATGGTAACATAATTGCTTTAGATACTCCAGAAAATCTAAAAAAAGGACTCAAAGGAGATCTAATCACACTGAAAACTTCGGATAATGAAAAAGCTAATGAAGTTCTTAAAACATGTTTTTCACTTAAACCCTACATAAAAGATGATTCGATATATGTTTATGCCGATAACGGAGAAAATTTTATTCCTAAGCTTTTTAGAGCTTTAAGAAATTATGAGATTACTTCTGTAAGTGTTACAAAACCTACTCTAAATGATGTTTTTATTAAACTAACAGGAAGAGAAATTAGAGAAGAAACTGTGGATGGAGTAGGAAGAATGCGAGAAAGACCAAGGGGCAAGTAACAATGCTAAATGCAATATATATTATCTGGCTTAGAGAACTCAAGAAATTTGTTAGAGATAGGTCTAGACTGGTATCTTCAGTTGCTCAGCCATTGATCTGGTTATTACTCCTAGGTACTGGATTTGGTGCAACTTTTGGTAAAGTTGGAGACTTACAGTATATTCAATTTATGTTTCCGGGAATTCTTGTGATGACTCTTTTATTCTCTTCAATGTTTTCCGCAATATCGATAATATGGGATCGTGAGTTTGGATTTCTTAAGGAGATGTTAGTTGCTCCGATAAGTAGGACATCTATAGCAATAGGAAAATCTGTTGGTGGTGCTACAAGAAGTACAATACAAGGACTGATAATCCTAGTATTTTCACCCCTCATTGGGATCAATCTCACATTGACTAAATTTCTTATGGTTGTCCCCCTAATGTTTTTTATATCTTTCACAATTTCTGGAATTGGCATAATAATTGCAGCTAGAATGGAATCTTTTGAAGGGTTTAACTTAATCATTAACTTCATAATTATGCCTATGTTTCTACTGAGCGGTGCTATTTTCCCTATTGCTAATCTTCCATCATGGTTGTCTGCAGTGGTAAATATTAATCCACTTTCTTATGGCGTAGATATAATGAGGTGGGTTATAACAGGTGTTACTGAGAGAGGTCCAGCTTTAGATTTAATGGCTCTTTTGGTAGTTTGTATTTTTACTACTACGGTATCAGTATACTTGTTCTCAAAAGGAAAATAAAAATATTATAAAATATTTTTTGCTATTTCTAAAGATTTCATTGCTAGTTTTAAAGTGCTATCTAGGTCATTTAAATCTACTATTTCTACTGTGGAATGGATATATTTTGAAGGAATTGAAATAACTGCGGTTGGTATTCCTTCCTTAGTGATATACACAGCCGCCCCATCAGTACTCCCACTTGATATATGCGTTTGATAAGGTATTCCAGATTCCATTGCAGCTTTAACTAAGATCTCCTTTACCTTTTCACTCAAAATGAATCCCCTATCCATGAGATCAATTGAGGGGCCCTTTCCAAGACTGATAGTGACTTTATCTGCCTCTGTTTTTGGCAGTGGCCCACCAACAGTAGAATCAATAATAACTGCAAAATCTATATCGATTCCATAAGCGGCAGTTTTAGCCCCCCTTAGTCCAACTTCCTCTTGCGTAGTAAAAACTCCATATAAGGTGTAATCTGGATTTTTTATTTGTTTTAGAATTTCGATTAGTACTGCACAACCTGCCCTGTTGTCAAATGACTTACAGCTTACAATGTTTTCTTTCCCAAGTTCTGAAAACGAAATATCTCTAGTTATTGAATCCCCTGGTTTGATACCAAGTTTTTCTACTTCTTCTTTTGTGCTTAGCCCAACATCTATTCTTAGATCTTCTACCTTTAACGCCTTATCTTTTTCTTCTTGTGGGGTGATGTGGGGAGGTTTGAGGCCTATCACTCCCGTAATATCCCTTTCAGATGAATGAATCTTTACTCTTTGCGATCCAAGGCTTCTAGGATCAAATCCGCCTATTGTTTCAAATGAGATAAATCCCTTATCATCGATATGTTTTACCATAAAACCTATTTCATCCATATGCGTTGCAATCATGACTTTAAATTTACCTGAGCCTTTTTTTGTTGTAATTAAATTTCCCATAGAATCTTCTTTTATTTCATCAACAAAATTTTTTATCTCGTCGATTATTATTTGCTTTATTCTGTGTTCATGGCCCGAAACTCCTGGTGCTTCAGATAATTTCTTTAATAACTCTTTCAAATAATCACTCCCTAGTAATATTTTAATTATTCCAAATATAAAAATATCCTAAAAATGATGATGATTTGCATTAAAGATATAAAACATATATGATTATCTTTTTCATGTCTGATTTGGATATCATTAAATATATTGAAGACAAGAAGCACTTTATTGAGGCTACAATAGAAAGATATATTCCAAAGAATATGAATAGTAAAAACTTCAAATCAAAATCTAGATATGAGGTTGATTTTAATGCTTTAAATTACGGAATATCAAAACCTCTTTGGGACTTTTTGGGATACGGTGGAAAAAGGTGGAGGCCAGTTCTTTTTCTTTTGATATCGGAGGCTCTTGGCGCTGACATGAGCAAAATAAGTGATTTTTTAATAATACCCGAAATTGCACACAATGGTACAATCGTGATAGACGATATTGAGGACAATGCAGAATTGAGGAGAGGGAAACCAGCTCTTCACAAAGTTTACGGGGAGGATATAGCGATAAATTGTGGCAATGCGATGTACTTTTTGCCATTGCAAGTCGTGGATGAGCATAAAGACAAGATAGAGATTGATATACTTCATAGAGTATACTCAATTTATCTAGAAGAAATGAGAAATCTCCACTATGGTCAGGCTTTAGACATAACATGGCACAAAGGCTTACTAAAAAAAGAACCTAGTGTTGATGAATATTTACAAATGACTGCTTTTAAAACTGGAACACTGGCTAGAATGGCTGCAAGAATGGCAGTAGCTCTTTCTGGAAAGGACGAAGAAATAGAAGCTAAATTTGGAAGATTTGCCGAAAGTATTGGAATAGCATTTCAGATTCAAGATGATTTATTAGACATAGCAACTAGTGAAAAAGAAAGAGACGCTTTTGGGAAATCTTATGGCAATGATATAAGCGAAGGTAAAAGAAGCCTTGCAGTTATTTATTCATTATTATCCGCCAACAAAGAAAAAAGAGATAGATTGATTAAAATTTTGAATTCTCACACCAAAGAAAAGAAAATTATCGAGGAGGGCATAAGTATTATCAAAGAATCAGGGGCCATTAAATTATCAAGAGACACTGCAAATAAAATGGTAATTGAATCTTGGAACGAGATAGATAATGAAATCAAAGAAAGTGAAGCTAAGCTATACCTAAAAGCATTTTCTGAGTTCTTGATAAAAAGAAATATTTAGCCATATATATGGCTTAATTTTTCATATTTTCTCTTATCGTATTCTCTTCTTACTTCCTCAGGTAAACTCGGAGATACTTGTTTTAAAGCTTCCATGAATTGTTCTTTTATAACTATTTTAGATGTTATGTCCCCTCTTAGTGCTGTCATAGCCGCTTCTCTGCAAATAGCTTCTATATCCGCACCTGAATAATCTTCTGTGAGTTTAGCAAGTTCGTCAAGATTCACATCTTTATCCAATGGCATTTTCTTTGTATGAATCTCAAAAATTTTCCTCCTTGCTTTTAGGTCAGGTGCATGTACCAATATTATTTTATCAAATCTACCAGGTCTTAATAAACCCGGATCGATCATATCGGGTCTATTTGTAGCACCTATAACTACAACTTGACTTAATTCCTCTAATCCATCCAATTCAGTAAGAAGTTGATTAACTAGCCTCTCTGAAACTCTCGTACCCTCATCGCCGCCCCTTCTAGGGGCAATAGCATCAATTTCATCAAAAAATATCACTGTTGGAGCTGCTTGTCTGGCTTTTCTAAATATTTCTCTCATTGTCTTTTCGCTTTCTCCAACCCATTTACTTAGTATTTCTGGCCCTTTGATTGAAATAAAGTTAGCTTCAGATTCCCCAGCAACTGCTTTTGCAAGAAGCGTTTTACCGCATCCAGGAGGGCCATAAAGAAAAATTCCTTTTGGAGGTCTTATGCCCATACCAATAAATGCTTCTGGCTGCTTTATTGGCCATTCTATTGCTTCCATTAATTCTCTCTTTATTTCATCTAATCCTCCAACGTTATTCCAACCCACGTTAGGAGTTACTACCATTACTTCTCTCATAGCAGAAGGTTCTATTCTCTTTAATGCACTTTCAAAATCATCTTTTGTGACTTTTATTTTCTCGAGTAGTTCTACTGATACTCTTGCGTCGCCTAAATTTAATTCAGGTAATAATCTTCTAAGTGATGCCATTGCGGCTTCTTTACATAAAGCTTCTAGGTCTGCACCCACAAAACCATGAGTTTTTGAGGCAAGAATATTCAAATCTACATCATCTGTTAAAGGCATGGATCTTGTGTGAATTTGAAGAACTTCTTTTCTACCAGCCTTATCGGGAACACCGATTTCAATTTCCCTATCAAATCTACCAGGTCTTCTTAGGGCTTCGTCGATAGCATTTATCCTGTTTGTTGCAGCAATAACAATAACTTTTTCCCTAGACTTTAAACCATCCATTAAAGCAAGCAACTGTGCAACTACTCTCCTCTCAACTTCTCCAGTTACTTCACTTCTCTTAGGGGCAATAGCATCAATTTCATCGATAAAAATAATTGCTGGTGCATTGGTCTCTGCATCCTTAAACATATTTCTAAGATTTTCTTCAGACTGCCCATAAAATTTACTCATTATTTCAGGCCCATTTATAGATTTAAAGTGGGCGTGAGATTCTGAAGATACAGCTTTGGCTATCAATGTTTTCCCTGTACCGGGGGGTCCATAAAGTAGAACACCTTTAGGCGGTGAAATACCAAGTCTATCAAAAATTTCTGGATGTTTCAAGGGCAATTCAATTATTTCTCTAACAACTTGTATTTTGTCTTTAAGCCCCCCGACATCTTCATATGTTATACCTGCTATTTCATTTTCCTGAGATTCACTATACTGTGTCCTAACTTCTATTTCTGTACCACTTGAGACTCTAACGATTCCTTGTGGGCTAGTTGAAACAATAATAAACCTCATTTCCCCCAATGAAAATGGCGTCATTTCTAGGAGATTGCCAATCATTTTGTCAAAAAGAGGATCACCTGTTTCTTTCATCCTAGATTGACTATTCACACTTATTATATCGCCTTTTACTAAAGCCCTACCTAAAATATTTCTTTGAAGGATATTTCCTGGGATAATCATTTGGACTCCTTTTTGAGTCGGAGCTAGAACAACTCTTCCTGCTTCTTTAGTCTCTACTTTGTTTATTTCGACATACTCCCCCATACTTGCTTTTGCATTTCTTCTGATTAAACCATCCATTCTTATGATAGCAAGGTCTTTATCATCTGGATAGGCGTCCACAACTATGGCTGCAGTCTTTCTCTTTCCAAAAATCTCAACAATGTCCCCTCTTTTTATACCAATCATATCTTGGTATCTCTTATCTATCCTGACTATTCCTCTGCCTACATCCTGTTGACTTGCACTAGCAACTTTAAGTTTGACTATCTCAGATTCTCCTAGCTCCACATAATCCCTCTTTTTAAGATTGGACTAATACTATTAAAAATGTATTGGTAATAAGTTAAAAATTTTATTATATAATTCTTTTACATTAGAATCCGATAGTTTTATAAATTTACCGAAAGTTGAAATTTTACTATATTATAGTGGTTATTATGAAGAACATATACATTTCTCCGAAAATTATTAAACAAGGTGAATTTGAACTAGTAGAAAGAAAAGGTGTCGGACATCCAGATTCTGTTGCAGATGGAATAGCTCAAAAAGTAAGCAATGAATTGTCAAAATATTATATCAAAAAATTTGGAATGATAATGCACCACAATACAGATCAAGTTGAAGTTGTCGGTGGACAGGCTATTTCAAAATTTTCTGGTGGAGAAGTAATAGAAGACCCAGTTATTATTCTTTCAGGCAGAGCAACTCAAAGAGTTGGAGATGAAATAATTCCCATTCATGAAATTGCAAAAGAAGCTACTGAAAAGTTCATAAAAGAATTATTCAGAGGAGAAATGAAAGTAGGAATTGAATCTTTTATGGGAGAGGGTTCTTCGGATCTAAGGGATGTTTTTGGTAGAAAAAATTCTATTCCTTTATCAAATGATACTTCTTTTGGAGTTTCTTTTTATCCTTTCACAAAAGTTGAGCAATTAGTTTATGACGTCGAATACTTTCTTAACTCTGATAAAATGAACAAGCAATACCCTGCTATTGGGAGAGATATAAAGGTGATGGGTGCGAGAATCAGAGATAATACTACAATAACAATTGCATTGGCAACGGTTGACAAATATGTTGAAAATATTAAAGAATATACAACATTCAAAGAGCAGATAAAAGAAGTTCTTCAAGATAAGTTTGGAAGTTGCGATGTTGATTATTATATTAATACAGCTGACGATGTTGAAAGAGGAAGTGCATTTCTTACAGTAACAGGTTCATCCATGGAAAATGGTGATGACGGTTCAGTAGGAAGAGGTAACAGAGCAAATGGACTTATCACGCCATATAAACCAATGTCAATGGAAGCCGCAGCTGGGAAGAATCCAGTAAATCATGTAGGAAAGCTCTACAACGTTTTATCTTTATACATAGCAAGGGACGTATACAACAATACTAATTCAGGGGAAACACAAGTTAGAATCTTAAGCCAAATTGGAAAGCCAATTAATGACCCGCTTGCATGTGACATATCTACAGAAAATGAACTTTCAGCGGAAGATCAAAAAGAAGTTCAGAGAATCGCCTCTGATTGGCTTGATAACATTAGACAGGTAACTGAAGACATTATTAATGAAAAAGTCACTCTTTTCTAAATATTTTTTTAATTAACTTTCTTTTCATTAGCATCTTTATTTTTAGTTTGTTTAGTTTTTTATATATTAGATAGTTCAATTCCTACGGGGCAATGATCTGACCCAAAAACATCATTAAGTATGAAAGCTGACTTTAAAATATCAGTTAGACTATTGCTTATGAAGAAATAATCAATTCTCCAACCAACGTTTCTTTCTCTAGCCTTGCTCTTATAGTCCCACCAACTATAATTTGCAGGATTCTTATTAAAATGGCGGAAAGTGTCAATAAAGCCTGTTTTAATAAATATATCCATCCAAGCCCTTTCTTCCGGTAAAAAACCGGATATCTTTTCATTCTCCTTTGACCTTGCAATGTCTATCTCCTTATGTGCCGTGTTTACGTCTCCACAAATCACCAGTCTTTTACCTTGACTAAGCAGATTTTTAACATGATTTAAAAACATTTTATAAAAATCCATTTTATATTTTAATCTTTCACTTGACATTTTTCCATTAGGGAAATAGACGTTAAATAAGATAAAGTTAGAATATTCAAGAATTAGAACCCGTCCTTCAGCATCGAACTTACTTATTCCAAGATTAGTGTTTACAGATATGGGGTTTTCTTTTGTATATACTCCAACACCACTATAACCTTTCCTTTCGGGCGAAGAGAAATATGAATAATAATCTGAGATTTCTTTTAGTTCTTTGGGAATATCTTCTTCTCTTGCCTTTGTTTCTTGAATACATAATATATCAGGACTATATTTTTCAATAAATTCAAAAAATCCTTTTTTAGCCACTGAACGGAGACCATTAACATTCCAAGAAAGTAATCTAAGATTTTCCATTAAAACACCTAATCAAAATCTGCATATATCTCTCCAAAATTTATTCCCGAATTTATTGGATTTTTCTCTGATTCGGATCTTAAAGACCATCTTGCTTTGTGTAATTCTGGGCTAGCGCTACCATTCTTTATGGCTTCATAAGCTTCTATAAAAGCAGAAATTTTATCAATAGCTTTGACTAGTTTACCATCTCTTGGCGAATATTTATCAAAATTATATTTTGTTCCAATATCCCCGGGGATTATCTCGGGGTTTCCTTTAATATGGATTATATTCTCAAATTCATTTTCTGTGAACATCCTAATCTCGTTATGCCAGTCTTTTGGAATCAATGGATAGACTTTCTCCTCCATCTGTTCTTTTTCATGTCCTTTGATTAATTCTTCTAATCCTTCAACAGATCTCTTTAGAGGAGAATGTATGTCCTTTGTTAGAACTTCAGGCAAATCATGAAAAAGTCCTGTAAAAAAATTGTTTACTCGTCTCTTTTCGCAAGCACCCGTTTCAAGAGAGAAGAGATAAGACAAAATAGCAACAAACATCATATGCCCCAGTACAGACGTTTTTGGGACTCTATGTACGTGAGCCCATCTAGCCTGGAATCTAAGCTGACCAGCAAACCCAATAAATCTCCCAAATTTAGTATAAGCTCCGGCTTTAATTCCCTCAAGATCGTAATACCTATTCTGTTTTTGTTGAAGATCCCTTTCAATAGCAATCATTTCATAATCATGAGTATTCAATTGTTTAATTATATCAAATTCCCATCTAGTTGCATAAAAATGAGCGCCACTTAGAATTCTTTTATTTAAAGTATCGTCACTATCATCAAAATATGTCCTAAATCTATTTGAAAAATCTTCTCCTAAAGGAGATATTACAGGTTCTAACTCTTTGAATACCCACTGATTTAACTTTCTGTATTTATCTTCGTCTTTTTTAAATTCATATAGAACTGTAGGTTTTAGATCAGTTATAACTATTCTTTGAAGAAGTTCAAATATCCCTCCCTCGATTATATCTATCCAGTTGAAATCTATTTTCTTCTCTTCGTATTTGCTTAGGACATATGCAATTATCATCTTATGTCCTTGTTTGTCAAGTTCTACAAGTTCTAATGGCCTTATCTTGTCATTCCATCTCTGCATATAAGCCGAATCAAAAATTCTTAATAGTAAGGATTTTCTTATCATTATGATCACTTCTAATTGGGGAAAATTACCTGTAGTACTTCATCAATTTTATGTAGTTTATTAGATATAAGTTCTGAATCATTGTCACTAATCTTTCCTTTATTTTTTAATTTGTACAATTTTTTAATAATCCCATAAACTTCGTCAAAAGCTTTTTTTACATTTAAATCGTTCCCCATATTTTGTTCAAATGCTATCGATAAATCATCTATCAATCTTGTTACTTCAGATGAAGAATTCTCAATTTTTTTCATTAATAATAAATAATTAATCATTGTTATAATTTCATTAAGTTTCTTTGAAGTTTTATCAATTCTGTAATACGTAAAATTCATTTTCTCACGATATTGGGAATATATTAAAAAGAATCTTATTTCTTTTGTCGAATATCCTTCTTTAATAAGATTTTCAACATACAGTATATTGTTTTTCCTTTTAGACATTTTTTTCCCATTTACAAATAAATGGTGGCCATGTAACCAATAAGGGCAAAAATCTTCTCCAGAATAACTTTCTATTATGGCAATATTATAATCGTGATGCATTAATCTATTATCAATTCCTCCACAACAGATATCAACTTTAGTGCCTAATGAATGTATAATTATCCCAGGGTCTTGAACATTCCAAGCTGGCCATCCTCTTCCTATTGAAGCATCCCAACAAGGATAAGTTTCATCTTTACATGAATGCCAGAGGATAAAGTCACCTAAATTCCACATATTATTTGAATAATTATCTCTTTTAAATCGAACTTTATTTTTTGGCCATTTAGTCATATCAAGCCCATAGAGTTTTCCAAATTCTTTAAATTTGATGGGATTAAAGTAAATATCTCCTTTATAGTAATATGCATAATCATCTTTCAATAGTTTTGCAATTATGTTTATTGTCTCTGATACTGTTTCTGTGGACCTTACAATGTAAGTAGGAGTTTTAATATTAAGAAGTTTTATTTCATCATGAAAAATGTCAGCAATCTTTTTTGTCAGTTCTTTTACAGTAATCTCCTTCATCCTAGCTTCTTCAATAGCTTTATCTTCAATATCTGTAAAATTCATCAATCTTGTTACGTTGTACCCCAAATATTCTAGGTATCTCTGGAGTATATCCTCAAATAAAAATGTTCTATAATTACCAATATGGGGTTTTCTATAGATAGAGGGGCCACAAGTAAACATCTTTATTCGATTGCCCCCAATCTTTAATACTTCAATTTTTTTTGAAAGAGAATTATAAAATTTAAAAGAATTTTCTTTCTTATAAAAACCTGAATCTTCTTTATAATCCATGACTAATTTAAATGCCAATGTCTATAAAAAATTACCTAATAACGAACTTTTAACTAAAAACAATATAAATGATATATCTTAAAATTTATTCAAAAACTTGAATCTCTTTATTTTTTCTAACAAACTCTCCGAATTTACCTTCAAATTTTGTAGCCCTTATATCTTTATCGTCAATATAGTGGTAATTACCGCCTCTAGGTTTACCGAAAATAATGTTATGATATTTAATTTTGTGTTCTTCTAACCACTTAACAGTTACCTCCCTCTCCTTTTCGGTTCTTGAAGTAAAAAAAGTAATAATGTGCCCTTCATCATACCATTTATTAATAGTATTTTTGGCATTTGGAATCTCTTTTGCTGTTGACATTCTTTCTGGCTCTTCGTTTGGTATATCGTCACATATTACCCCATCTATATCTACGATAAAGTTTTTTAATCCTTCTAATAGCCTAGGGCTTGTTTTTTTTCCATTTGGGCCAATATTCTCTCTAAGGTAAGTCATTTTTTCATCCTCGCATAATATATACTAAAATAAATACAATACTATTTATAATTTATTATTATCTCTTATAAATAATCTTAAATTACCTTAACTAAAAAAATTAATTGATAGATTCTCCTTTGAGTTGTGCATATTTTTTTAGCATATCCCTTTCTTCTGAGGTTAAATTTTTTGGTATTATTACTTTTATTTTCACAAGGAGATCACCAGTTCCAAAACCTCTAAGTTTTGGCATGCCTTTCCCTTTTAATCTCAAGATAGTATCTGGTTGAGTTCCAGCTGGGACCTTTACATTTGCTTTTCCATCAATAGTAGGCACAACTAAAGAACACCCTAAAGTAGCTTGTATCATTCCAATTGATTGTGAGTATACTAAATCTGCACCTTCTCTCTTGAAATTACTATTTTGGAGTATTCTAATTTCAACATATAAATCTCCAGGTGGGCCACCTAATGAACCAATTTCTCCCTCTTGAGGTATCCTAAGAGTGCTTCCGTCCTCAATACCTTTAGGTATATCTATACTAATTGTTTTTTCTCCACGTACTCTACCGCCGCCACTACATTTGGGGCATTTTTCTACAATTACCTTACCTCTTCCGCCACAAGTATTACATGTGGTAACAGTTGCAAACGTACCAAAAACAGTGTTTCTTCTAGCTTGGACTCTACCCGCGCCCCCACATGCAGGACAGACTTTCGGAGGGGATCCGCCTTTTGATCCTGTTCCTTGGCAGTCTGAGCATTTTAATCCTTTGGTCATTTTAAGAGATTTTTTTGTTCCAGTATATGCTTCTTCAAGCGTTATGGATATGCCAGTTTTTAGATCTCTTCCCCTTTGTGGTCTGTAAGTATCACTCCTTTGGCCAGAAGACCCAAAAAATATATCAAATATTGAATCCCCAAATCCACCCCCTCCAAAGCCACCACCAAAGATATCTTCTAAATCTGAGAAATGGGTAAAATTACTCCAATCAAATCCTTCGCGCCCGAATTGACTATTTACGCCCGCATGCCCATAGCTATCATAATTTGCTCTTTTATTTTTATCCATGAGCACTTCATATGCTTCAGAGATTTCTTTAAATTTCTCCTCTGCTGATTTATCGCCCTTATTAAGGTCAGGATGATATTTCTTAGCAAGCCTTCTGTATGATTTTTTTATTTCATCGTCAGTAGCATTTTTTTTTATTTCTAGAACTTCGTAATAATCTCTTTTAGTCATCCTAAAACCTCAAAAATTAAAATAAAAAATAAATTAATCTTTTTTATCTTCATCTGTTACTTCAAAATCAGCATCGTAGACGTTGTCACCTGTATTAGTACTACCCTCGGTTTTTGGTTCGTCTTTAGGCTTTTCTTGAGGGCCCTGTGTTTGTTGATAAATTTTTGCACTTACTTCGTACATTGATTTTGATAGTTTTTCCGTTTTCTCATTTATTTCTTGAGGATTATTTCCATTCATAGCATTTTTCAGTTCTGTTATTAATCCTTCTAATTCTGATTTTTTAGATGAATCTATTTTATCCCCAAAGTCTTTTATCGCTTTTTCGGTTGTGTATATTACGGTGTCTGCCTGATTTCTTGCTTCTACTGCTTCTTTCTTTTTTGAGTCTTCCTGTGCATGAGCTTCAGCCTCTCTCTTTAGATTTTCTATTTCATTCTTAGATAAGTTAGCCGATGCCTGTATTGTAATGCTCTGTTCTTTTCCTGTTCCTTTATCTTTAGCTGTAACGTTTATAATTCCATTTGCATCTATGTCAAATGTGACTTCTATTTGAGGAATGCCTCTTGGAGCAGGAGGTATACCACTTAAAGTAAATTTACCAAGTGGATGATTGTCTGCCGCCATTGGTCTTTCTCCTTGGAGTACATTAATCTCTACCGAAGATTGATTATCTGTTGCTGTTGAGAATACTTCACTTTTCTTTGTTGGTATAGTTGTATTTTTATCAATCAATTTAGTAAATACGCCACCTAAAGTTTCAATTCCTAAAGATAATGGAGTAACATCCAAAAGAAGTACATCTTTTACTTCTCCAGTTAGTACCCCTCCCTGGATACCTGCACCAATTGCCACACATTCATCAGGATTTATGTCCCTTTTTGGTTCCTTGGCAAAGTACTGTTTCACATAGTTGTATACTTGAGGCATTCTTGTTGATCCACCTACAAGCAAGATAGAATCAATATCCTCCGGCTCTACCTTAGCATCAGTCATTGCTTGTTGGATTGGTTTCATTGTCCTGTCTATGAGGTCTTTTGTCATTGCTTCAAATTTTGACTTGGATAAAGATACTTCTAGGTGTTTTGGACCAGTCTCATCTGCAGTTAAATAAGGTAGATTTATAGAGGTTTCAGCCAATCCAGATAGTTCAATCTTGGCCTTTTCGGCAGCCTCTTTTAATCTCTGCATTGCCATCTTGTCCTTAGTTATATCTTTCCCATACTGTTTTTTGTATTCTTCAACTAGCCATTCAACTACGCGCTGATCCCAATCATCTCCTCCAAGATGCGTGTCACCATTAGTCGACTTTACCTCAAATACACCTTCACCAATCTCAAGGATTGAAACATCAAAAGTACCCCCTCCCAGATCATAAACAAGAACAGTTTGTTCATTTTGTTTATCTAATCCGTAAGCAAGAGTTGCTGCAGTTGGTTCATTAATTATCCTTAAGACTTTAAGCCCTGCTATTTCACCTGCATCTTTAGTAGCTTTTCTTTGTGAATCGTTAAAATATGCAGGTACAGTAATAACTGCTTCTGTTATTTTTTCCCCAAGATAAGATTCTGCATCGTCTTTCATTTTCTTAAGAATTTTTGCAGAAAGTTCTTCGGGAGTATAGTCTTTCCCGCCTAAAACTATCTTTACTTCTTGATTTTTTCCAGATGTAATAGTATATTGTATAATCTTCTTTTCACTATCGACTTCGTCATATCTTCTCCCAATAAATCTCTTAACGGAGTATGCAGTATTTTCAGGATTTGAAACAATCTGATTTTTTGCAACTCTTCCTACCAACCATTCACCTTTGGATGAAACACCTACGACTGATGGCGTAGTTCTTCCTCCTTCTGCGTTGGGTATCACAAGAGGCTGACCCTTGTCCATTACAGCCATACATGAATTCGTTGTTCCTAAATCAATTCCTAATACTTTTCCCATTATAATTCACCTCATTTTATTATAATATTATTATTCTAATTATTCATATTTTGTTACTTTTACTCTTGAAGGTCTTATTACTCTATCATTCAGCATATACCCTTTCTGAAACTCTTCTACCACTTTGTTATCTTCAGTTTCTTCTGAACAAATTGTAGCTAGTGCTTCGTGGTAATATGGATCAAATTCTTTTCCTAAACACTCTATTTCGCATAACCCATGAGAACTTAGTACGTCTTTAAGATCTTTATAAATCAGTTCTAGTCCTTTGAGCACTTCTTCTTTAGGAAGAGTTTCTTTTTCAGAGTTATTATAAGCTTTTATTCCTCTTTCAATGTGATCGAGGACATTTAATATTCCCATTATTACTTCTTGTAAAGCATATTTTCTTGTATCCTCTTTTTCTTTTTCTGTTCTTTTCTTAAGATTTTGAAAATCTGCTTCGCTTCGTAGTAGCCTCTCATATTGTTCTTTTAGCTTTGATTCACTTTCTGAAAGCTGTTTCTCTAGTTCAAGGATTTCATTTTCTAGTTCAGTAGTTTTGTCTTCATTATTTTCAAGGATTTCATTTTCTTCTGTCATTAAAACACCTATAATTTTTTATAGATATTATTCTCCCTTGGGAAGCCAAAGCAATTGTCCATATAGGTTGCAGCTTTCTCCAGTCGTTCAAAGAGTCTATCAAAATCCTCTCTTATCTCCATCATAGTTCTAGTTAGATTTCCGCCTCGGAGAGTATAATTTCTTCCACTTTTTCTTATTAGGCCGCACTCGATTAGCTTGTTAAGTTGATTAATAACTGCTCCACGAGACATTGAAAGCTCTTCTGCTAAGTCCGTACTTGAAATACCATATCGATAATCAGATTTTTCGACTATCACTCGAAACAAGGTTATAGCTGTCTTGTTTACGTCTCTTCCAGTGACAATTCCTAGAGACTCACAGACCCATTCTATATATTCTACCGGAGAATCGTCGAATGGCGCATCTAAATCCCTAACAACAATTCTCATTGGACAGTTTCGTGAAACGGCCACTTAAGTTCACCTGAAGTTAATCTAATCAATCGATTTATAAGAGTTTCGGTTTTATACTAGTTTTGTTTAAATCATACTAAACATTTAATTATTATTCGTATCTTAGTACAGACAGCGGTCTTATTTTTGAAGTATTGTATGCTGGTACAATAGAAGCTAATACAGAAATAGCTAGGGATAATATAAATATGCCAATTAATATTGTAAAGCTAATCGGAGTGTTCCCAATCTGTAAAATTATTGATAATCCAAAGAATGCTAAGTAAAGAATTACTAAAGAAAGAATTCCCCCTATTGCGCCAATTACTAAGTTCTCTATCGCAAGATTTTTTAGAACTGTTATATTACTCGCCCCTATAGCTTTCATGATCCCTATTTCTCTCTTTCTATCGATTATAGTTAGATACATTGTATTAGATATTACTATAATGGCAACTAATAGAGAAAATGATGCAAGTAATGTTACAGGGATAACTACTTGATCAATTAGTCTGTTTACTATAGATGCTAACTCCGAAGATTCGTATACATAATAATCTGAAGAAAACATTGATTTGGTCTTTTTAGATAAAGTCTCTAACTGCCCTTCTTTTGCAATGACATTTACTGTATATTTATATATGTCAGGAAATGTACTTTCAAGTGCCCTATATGGCACAATTATCTCAGATTCTTTATTAAATGGTCCTTCTTGAATATCCCTAACAAAAAAGGTCTTCTTATGGCCATTTTCTTCAAGAGTCAAGGTTCCCCCTTTTTCTAATCCTAGGGATTCTGCCAATCTTGTTGAGATTATTATGCCTTCAGTATCATGCAGCCCAAAATAATCTTTTTCCAATTCTAAGCCCACAATGTTTACTTTAGGATTTGAGAAGATTGGAATGAATTTGGCTTGAGGCGGGGGCAATAATAAAACATAATCATTAATACTAATATTATTTATTTCTAATATATTAAATTGCATATTCGAAGATGTTCGTCTGATCTTGTCTTGAGTTTCAACAGAAGTTATAATTCCTAGATTTAAAGATGGGGGGCCTCCCCCTTGAAAACTTGAAGTATATACCCCAACAATCTCCATATCAACGTCATAATCATTAAATTGAAAAGTAATTTTATCCCCTACATCAAAGCCAAATGTTTCCACACAGCCTGTTGATACGATTATTCGGTTCTTCCCAATATCCTCTTTTCCTAAAAGTCTCCCTTTTACTAGTTTGAATGCTAACGAATCAAGAGGATTATGTTCTAGATTTCTACCACCTAAATTTACATTTGAACAACTTCTTTCTGCTTCTTCACGTTTCTCCTCCGTAAAATCACTTATATAACGAGATATATCCTTATCATTTATGGCCTTAATACGCACTGAAAAACCAGAAAATTCATCTGTTGTCCTATAAATAGTTTGAACTTCATCCATTAGTAAAAGCCTTTCTTCCATTATTGATATTTTAGAAGCAGGTATACCACTTATTTGTACATCGTAATCTGCAAATGTTGAAAACGCATCAGACACAAAATCTTTTAATCCTTCTCCTGTTGTTAAAACTGCACCGACACTTCCAAGTCCAATTGCAATTGCTAAAAGTGCCGTTGCAATGGTCCAATGATTTCTTTCTATACTTCTTAATCCCAGTTTTAAAGATAGAAGATTAAATGTTGGAAATCTTGAAACTATTTTGATTACATACCTAGCAACTATTGTAAAAATAAACATTAATATAATTAGACCATATACCCCAAGAACTAATAGTAGCGAACGTAAATTTATATATAGTATCCCACCAAATATTAAAAAAGATATAAACACTATTTTAGCAAATCCTGAATCTTTGTAGAAAGGTTTTTCACCTTCCATCTCCTTAAGAACTATTATTGGCCTAACCCGGCTCCCTATATAAGCCGGAACAATCTGAAATGTCAGAACTGAAAACACGCCGACCAAAAATCCATAAAGTAAAATGAATGGATCAATTACAAACTTTAAATCCGTATCAAATAATGTACCGGCAAGCATAATTATTTGATTTGAAAATATAATTCCAAGTATGACTCCTAATATGCCCCCAGTAATCCCAAGAAGCAATCCCTCAAAAAGGAAGAAATTAATTACTTCTGAGCTTTTTATCCCTACAGCTTTCATTATTCCAATTTCTTTCTTTCTTTCTTTCATTGAAATAAACATTGTAGTAATTATGCCAATTGCACCAACCAATAATGCTATTATGCCTGCAAGTCCAAAAAATTGTAAAACTGGTCTCAATATTCCAATTGTTTGTTCGTTTTGGTCAACATAATTAGAAACTTGGATACCGTATTTGTTTCTCTCAATTAACTCAGTTTCTATGGACCTTTCAGCATCGTACATAAAAGAATCGTTTTGAGTTTTTATCAAGATACTTGTTGCATCTTTTTCTTCAAGATTAAGTAATTCAAGCATTGTTTCATGCTTTATTATGCCTACTCCAAAGATATCTGCAACGCCTCCGCTTTCTTTTACAATTCCAACAACTTTGAATTCAGTTCTTCCGTTATCTGAAATAACAGGGAGTGTATCTCCTACTTTTAATTTAAGATTCTGAGCTAATATGCCGTTTATTGCAATGTCATAAGGTTCTTTAATTAAAGTATTAAATTGAGCTCCTTTTGGTTCAGTTACTGGAATTTCATCATAAAGAGGATATTTTTCTATTTCCACCCCCCTAAGTCCTAAAAAAGTTTGCGTTACGCCTTCCTTCTGTATATCCGTACCTCTAACGGTATCAATCAAATAAGTATAATCTTGGATTACTCCACTCTCTCTCAAATTCTGGATATATTCTTCTGTTTCTTTAAAATCAAATTTTTCTGCCCTAAAACCAATCGGATCCAAAACATCGAGACGTAAGTCACCACCAAAATAGTACTTGACACTGCTTTGAAGTGTATAATCTACAGAATTTGTCATAAGATTAATTGCAACTATGGAAGATATACTCATAGCTATTGCAAGTAATGAAAAAAGAGTTCTTTGTTTTCTTCTTAGTAGGGAGGTTGAAGAATATCTAAAATAGATCTTAATTTTTGAGTTTTCCAACATTTTTCTCCCTTTCCAATCTTCCGTCTCGGATATAAATAATACGGTCGGCAATTTCTGCAACTTCGTCTGAGTGTGTTACCAAAAAGATTGTCGATCCAAATTCATCTCTTAATTTCTCAAATAAATTTAATATTTTAAGTTCTGTCTTAGTATCAAGATTTCCAGTTGGTTCGTCCCCAAAAAGAATTTTTGGATTGTTAATTAAAGCTCGAGCGATGGCAACTCTTTGTTGTTCACCGCCGCTCATTTCAGTAGGTTTATTATTCTTTCTGTGACTTAGGCCAACTATTTCCAAAAGCTCTTCTGGATCATTTTTTTGTCCTTTGACGAAATAAGAGGGTAGCATGACATTCTCAAGTGCAGTAAGGGTCGAAACTAGATTATATGCTTGAAAGACGAAACCAATCTTTTTACCTCTGATCTCTGCAAGTTTACTTTCTGGAAGTCTTGTTATGTCTATTCCATCTATTAATATCCTGCCCGATGTAGGTAAATCAAGACCCCCTAATATTCCTAAAAGCGTGCTTTTTCCAGAGCCAGATGGACCCATTAGTGCTACAATCTCTCCTTTTAAAATTGTTAGGTCAATCCCACGAAGAATTGGTATCTCCGCATTCCCTAGGGTATAAGACTTGTATATACCTCTAACATCGATTACTGGATTATCCATTTAATATTGCCCTCTAAGTATTAACTTCTTATCGATTGGATTATATAGTTTAAGATTGTTCTTCTTTTTTTGATTTCCTTTTTTTCCTATAAAATAATATCCCACCGGCAATAATTACTAAGAGAATAATTGGAAGTATTAAACTAGCTGCAATTTGAGCTCCACTTGATTTAGGGACAGCGTTTACAGATACAAAAAATTCTTTTTCAATAGAGTTACTACCATTATCGTCATAGTATGTAAGTATTAATTTGCATTTAACTTCTCCACTACTGTCTCCTGAATTTAATGCAAAGACTGCATTTGCATACTCATTTTTTTGTATTTTTCCTAGATATGATTCACTGTCTCCTGAGAAAGGAGATTCGATTTTAACTTTTACATTGTCTGCGTCAGTTGTTCCGATGTTTTCAATTTTTAATGTCAAGACAAAAGGTTCATTTTGTATAAGTCTAGTTGGGTCTGTTGTTCTTCTAGCAAGTTCTAACTGTGGTTGTCCCCTTATCTTTAAACCAAGTACTTCATTTTGGGTATAAGTAACACCAAGATTATCTTGGAAAGTTAATACTAGAGTCATCATGTGATTTTTTGGAACAATATCTTTTCCTATGGAAAGATCATATGAAGCAACGACGTACTCCCCTGGCCTTAAGTCTTGGAATGTTTTAGTCAATGACGAAGAAACAGGAACTATCCCTGAATCTTTTGTATCTAAAGCGACTTTTATCCATTGTAATCTGTTTCCCCCTACATTTTTCAATCGCAAATTAACATTGAATATTGTCCCAGGGTCCACTGTGTTTGCTTTAACTCCATCAATGGTAAAGTCTTCAACGCTGACAAGTGTATCACCAATAACTTTGACTTCTATCTCTTCGTAGTACTTTCCTCTATTTGTTTCAATTATTACTGGAATTTTATAATTTCCGTAAGCAGCGCCACTGCCGACATCAACTACAAAAAAAGCCCCTTTTGGAATTGTAGTAAGATTCCCAATTACAAATTGATCAGATTCTTTATTTGATGCAGAAAATGGAGATGAAAGATCTAGATAAACTTTTACCGTTTGAAATTCCAAAGAAGTTTCATTATTTATAGTAATAGTTAATAGATTATTTTCTGTTCCGGCTTTTAGGGATGAGCCTTGAAGCACTATAACATCAAAATCTTTATCGGATGCCACTACAAACATAGACGATGATAGGAGCAACATCCCAATCAATAAATAAATTATTCCACGCATAATAACACTTCCTAAATTGATTAACTTGAAGTTAGTTTTCAAATCCTTCTTATATATTTTTCTACTCTATGATTATTTTAGATTAATTATTTAAACGTTTAATAAATTAACTGAATAAAGGTGTATTCTTGAGCGAATTAAAATTCCCTAAAAGTTACCAACATAAACATGAGAAGATATGTAATGTTAATGAATTATATGAAGAGAAACAGACCTTTGGTGAAAAGGCATCAGACTGGTCTACTTCCAAAATAGGATCTTGGGGATTTATAGCAATTCAATCATTAATACTAATTTTTTGGGTACTATTGAATGTAACTGCTTGGATAAATAATTGGGACCCATACCCATTCATATTTCTAAATTTAGTGGTGTCTTTGTTTGCATCTTATACTGCTCCAGTAATTATGATGAGTCAGAATAGGCAAGATGCTAAAGCTAGGTTAGAAGCGCGTAACGACTATCTTATTAATCTTAAAGCAGAAGAAGAGATTCGAGTTATCCTGGAAAATTTAGAAGCACAAAATAATGCAATCCAAATCATTTATAAAAAGTTAACCTTACTTGAAGAATCTTATAATAATAAAAAATAGGTTGTATGTGGGAAGTTGAAATATAAAAAATTTAAATCATTAGGTTTAATCTATATATTGACTTTCTTTCTATTCGGTGGATTAAGTAATTTAATACCTGAAAGCTTTATAGAATGGGGCTATTTGGGCATATTTATTTCAGGAATACTATATGTATTTTCTTTTACTGCCCCTATTGCGACTGCTTTAATCTTAATCTTCTCTACGAATAAAAGTATCATTATACTAAGTTTGATTGCGGGTATTGGTTCTTTAGTAGGCGATATCGTAATATTCCACTTTATTAGAGTATCATTTGGTGATGAAATAAAAGAATTATCAAATCATAAGTTTTCCCTTTTCACACTAGGAAAAATCCCCCAACGATATCGGAAATATTTAGCATATATAATAGGTGCTTTTTTCATAGCAACTCCCCTCCCTGACGAAATTGGAGTAACAATCCTTGCTTCTTCCAAAGAAGTAAAACTAAAATATTTTGGAATCATCTCATATATCCTCAATACAGCCGGTATTTTTCTGATAATTTTATTAAGAAATGTTTTATGATGAATAATATTGAAAAGTGGTCGAAATTATACAATCACTAAACCTTAACTTTAAAAGGTCTTTATCTGCTTATATTAAACATGCAAAAACACCTTGTTATAATAGGTGCTGGAGCCGCTGGATTACCTGTTGCGTCTCAAGTTAGACGAAAAAACAAAGATATAGAAATAACTGTTATCACTGATCGCGAATATTTTGCATACAGTCCTTGTGGCATTCCATTTGTTATTTCTGGTATGATAAATTCATTTGATAATATTGTCCTTAGAGATATGAAGCATTATTCTGAAATGAACATAAACATATTGAATAAAACTACTGTTAATAAAATAGATTTAGATAATCAAGAAATTTTTTTTGGTAATGAGAAATTAAAATATGACATATTAGTAATAGCCAGTGGAGCCAAACCAATAATCCCACCGGTGCCCGGTATAGATCTTGAAGGCGTTTATTTTTTAAACTCAATAGAAGATGCCTTAAAAATATCCAATTCTTTAAAAAATACAAAATCACCAACTATTATAGGAGCTGGAGCAATAGGTCTTGAAATGGCACATGCATTTCTAAAAAAAGGCCTTAAATCAAGAGTTATTGAAATGAAAGATCGTGTTCTCCCAAATATGTTGGATAAGGATATGAGCAATATTGTAGAAGGCTATTTACAATTTCTTAATATGAAAATCCACACATCCACAATTGCTTCCTCGATATTAGGTGAGAAAAAAGTAAGTCATGTTAAAGCTAATGGTAATGAGTTTGAAACAGATTTGGTTCTAGTATCAGTAGGCGTAAGGCCAAATGTAGAATTAGCAAAGAATGCCGGTATTGAAACAGGAAGCACTGGTGGAATTGTTACAGATGCTTCACTAAGAGTAAAAAGAAAAGGTAAATTCCTTAAAAATGTATATTCTTGTGGTAATTGCGTTGAAGTTACAGATATAATTACCCATAAATCTACAATTAGTGCATTGGGATCAACAGCAATTCGACAGGGCGTGGTAGTTGCAGACAATATTTTAGGTAAAAACTCTGTTTTTGGACCGATATCAAGCCCCAGTATAGCAGTTATTGGGGAATTAGAAGTCGGTACTGTAGGAGTTACTAAAGAAAAGGCTTTAGAATATGGGATAAATCCAATTGAAGGTAATGCAAAAGGATTAACAAGAGCCAAATATTACCCACGAGGAGAAGAGATTTATGTAAAAATCCTAGCAGACAGCGATTACAGAGTTATTGGCGCACAAGTTATATCCAAAGAAGGAGTAAAAGGAAGAATAGATGCAATATCACTTCTTATAGGTAGAAAAACAACAGTTCATCAACTTGCGACATCTGAAACATCATACGCTCCACCTATCTCAAGCGCTCTAGACCCACTCACAATGGCGGCAAGAAAGATAATAGGTTCTGATTAAAACTAATACTGAATCTTATTAAATTTTTAAAAATAAATTATATACTGACCTAAGTTATTTTTAAATATAGATCCAAAGTAAAAAATACTATGGGCAAGAGATTTTTTATTATTATTTTTTTACTAATAAGTATTTTATTTTTTTCAATCATGTTTATGTCTGAAACACAAAAATTAAATATACAATTAAAATCAAATTATGAGCTAAAAGATAAATTAACAGAATCTAGTACAATACTCCAAGAAACTAACTCCTCTTTAATTGAAAAAAGATTAGAACTTAATGAGAAAATTCAATATAAAAATAAACTAAGTGATGAAGACAAATCCCTTCTTGGGATACAAAATAGATTAAATCAAGAAATTATTTCGTACAAGAATTATGAATCTAAGGACCCTCGACATTTTGTTGATGTTAACGATTCTCTAGTTTTAGAGACTTTAAGTCAGATTATAACTCCCCAGATGACGGATGCGGAAAAAGCAAGAGCGATATTCAATTATACTAGGGACGAGATTATTAAAGATGAAAAGCTTATTCGAAATGGTAGGATAGATTACTGGAACTATCCCAAAAATATTATTGATAGTAAAAAAGGTCAATACGAAGATAAAATAATTTTACTCATATCTATGCTTAGAGCTACAGGATTTGAAGTAAATGAAGTTGAAGTAGTTGGCGCAAAACTAAATTTAATTGATTCAACATCTTCAGACATATGGGTAGAGCTTAAATTAGATGGAAATACTTATTTACTTTTACCCCGAGAAAATAATAATTTTGACTCATTTAATAAAAATGTCATTTATAAAATATATAATGTTCAAGAATTATTCAGATTTAATGATAAAAATTTGGCGAGGTTCTAAATTGGGTAGCAATCAGTTCAAAATTTTACTAATCATATTAATGTTGGTAACCTCAATATTTTTTACAGGTTATCTAATCCGATATTATCAATATAGAGATAGCCTAACAGACGAGGAAAATCTAGAGAATACACTATTATATAATAATCTAGAAAAATCTAATCTTCTGGAAAAAATAGAGATTATAGAAACTAATATTAAATTTGAAAATGAAGATATAATTGATCTTGAAAAAAAAATCTCGCAAAAAGAACAGAGCGTTACTGTTCTAAAAGAACAAATAGATATTTATGAAAAATTAAAAATATACGACATGACAGTTTTTATTACACCTGATTCTGAAAATATAATATCTTTTGCAAATAAGATTAGTACAAATGATCCTATTCAGATATACAAGTTTGTACGTGATGAGATTAAATATGTGGATGATTATTTAACTTATGATTATAGATTTGAATACTGGCAATTTCCAGAAGAAACTCTTA